>CAJJPG010000225.1 GCA_905193585.1 uncultured Oscillospiraceae bacterium | reverse complement strand
GAATACTCCCGCGAGTATTACCACGTTAAAGGCGTGCTTGATTGCGAGGTGTATGCGGGAATACCCGCACTGCTTGAAAAGCTGCAAAGTGCGGGGAAGAAAGCGGTGCTTGCAACCTCAAAGCCGGAAAAATTCGCAAAAATTATATTGGAGCATTTCGGGTTATCAAAATATTTTTATTTCATAGGCGGCGCCAGTTTTGACGATACGCGCAATGAAAAACATCAGGTAATAGAATACGTAATAAATACCTGCGGCATAAAAAACAAAACGGTCGCCGTTATGGTGGGCGACCGTTTTCACGATATTGAGGGGGCTCGGCTTAACGGAATAGCGTCTGTAGGCGTGCTTTACGGCTTCGGTAACCGAAAAGAGCTTGAAAACGCGGGAGCTGACGCTATAGCAGAAAGCGTTTCGGCGCTTGAAAGCATTTTACTTTAAAAATTTATAACGCCTAAATGCTCAAGCAGTATTTTTATGCCGATTAAAATAAGTATTATTCCGCCGGCAATTTCCGCTTTGTTTTTGTATTTCAGCCCGAAAACATTGCCGACTTTAAGCCCTACTCCCGAAATAATAAAGGTTATGGCGCCTATAAAGCACACTGCGGCTATAATGTTAACGTCGGGCAACAGCGCAAAGGTTATGCCTACGGCGAGCGCGTCAATACTTGTGGCAACAGCCAGTACCGCCATTGCAGATGCGCCGAAGGATGAATCGGTAGTTTCGGTATCCTTTGAAAAGCCCTCTTTAAGCATATTTCCGCCTATAAACGAGAGCAGAACAAATGCCACCCAGTGGTCGTACCTTGTTATATATTTTTCAAAGGTTGAGCCCAAAAGGTAACCGATAGTGGGCATAAGCGCCTGAAAACCGCCGAACCACGCCCCGATTATTAAATAATGCTTCGGTTTCAGCTGCCGCGTAGACAGCCCCTTACATACCGAAACCGCAAACGCGTCCATTGAAAGCCCCACTGCAATTAAGAAAAGCTCAATAATACT
>CAJJPG010000224.1 GCA_905193585.1 uncultured Oscillospiraceae bacterium | reverse complement strand
AATGTTTTGATTGCCGATATTTCCTATAACGGAGAAAACGGAAGCCTTAACACCTCAAATATAATAGGAAATTCCGAAACGTGCTCCGTTACCGGAATAAGCGTTTACAATGTGACCGCGAACGGCGCCGAGCATGAAATTCCGTTCGGTGAATTTGCCGAGGGCGCACAGGAGTATGTTTCGGGAACCGTAAACGGAGATTTTATAACAGACGGCAAAATCCTTGTTAAATATATCGGCAATGGCGAGACCGTGACTTTGCCCGACAGAATTACCGAAATCGGTAAAGCGGCATTTGCGAATAATTACACGTTAAAGAGTGTTGAGGGGCTTGAAAACGTTACCAAAATAGAAGACGGTGCTTTTGCAAACTGCGTATCGCTTGAAAACGCGGGCTTACTTAAAAATGCGGCTTACATAGGCAAATTCGCGTTTTACGGCTGCGACTCTCTTTCTGCTGTTGCCGTTCCCGCGGGAGCGTTGACCTATGAGGCAGGGTATGTATTTGCTGCCTGCCCGAATCTGACCGCATATGTTTTTGAGTCGGATTACGCAAGAGAATACGCCGCCGCAAACGGAATTGCGTATAAAATAATCGGCGATATGAATTCCGACGGAGCGGTCAATATACTTGACCTTATCCGCGGCAAGAAATCCGCGGCGAACGTTGAGTACAGCATTTCCGGCGATATGGATCTTGACGGAGAGCTCAGGTCGGACGATTTGGTTCTGCTGCGCAGATACATTATTTTAAAATAAAACCGTAATTATAGGTAATATGTAAAAAAACCGACCGCTGCTTAGTGAAATACCGAGCCGGTCGGTTTTTTTATCGGTAAAGCGTTTTCGGGCGAATAACAATAATATTGACGGACTATAAACTTATGCTATAATATTGAAAGATGATAAGCTCATGCTTTTATCGGCTTGAAAATAAGCCATATAATTTCGGATGGGAGAATAAAAATGCTGCTTAACGGAGAATGGAAATGTATGCTTTTTAAAGAGGGGAGCGCACCGCAGACCTTTTCTGCCGCGGTTCCCGGGTGTAT
>CAJJPG010000223.1 GCA_905193585.1 uncultured Oscillospiraceae bacterium | reverse complement strand
CCTCGCAGGACGATAAGCAGTTTGAGCGGAACTATGCCGAGTGCGTGAGGCTGGGTATGCCGTTCGCGGTGTATTTCTTCTCATATGCCGTGAATAAAGCAAAGGTCGCAAAGGAAATTGCGCATATAAAAAGACTGCTTAACGGCAAGAAAATAAACGCGCCCGTATACATAGACGTAGAGAATACAAAAGGGCTTGACTGGCGTAAACTTTCAAATGCAGAATTACTTAGCATTATGCAGGAGTTTAACGCGCAGCTTAACGCCCTCGGCTATAAAATGGGCATATATTCAAGCCGCTCGGCATTTTGGAACGAGAAGATGACCGACAAATGGTATGACAGTATAAGCAAATGGGTAGCCGAGTACAGCGATAAGGTAAATAATTTCAACCGCACCTATGATATATGGCAGCATACCTCAAAAGGGCGCATAGACGGCATAAGCGGCAATGTGGATATGAATATAATGTATAATAATATATTTACAATAGAACTTACTCCTGTTGCTCCTATTGAGCCGTCTACAACGCCTATCAAGAAGTCTAATGAGGAAATAGCACAGGAAGTTATGCAGGGTAAATGGGGCAACGGCGAAGACCGTAAAAACCGTTTAACAGCAGAAGGTTACGATTATAATGCTATTCAAGCGATTGTAAACGAACTGGCGGTTCCTAAACCTGTACTTAAGAGCAATGATGAGATTGCCAAAGAGGTAATGTCGGGCAAATGGGATAACGGTAATGAGCGTAAAACACGATTAACTCAGGCAGGATACAATTATGACGCTATTCAGAATATAGTAAATGGACTGGCGGCTTCGGCAAAGCCTGTTGAGCCTTCGTATGTAACATATACGGTAAAGCGAGGAGACACTTTGTCTGGTATTGCCTCTAAATTCGGTACTAACTATAAAAAGATAGCAAAAGATAATGGGATAAATAATCCCAATAAGATTTTTGCCGGACAGCAGTTAAAAATTTATAAATAATAAATATATATAATTTTAGGGAACAACTCTTATGTTAATTCATAAGGGCTGTTCCCTATTTTTTTGCATTTTTATAAATCGTCTAATGCCGATAATTCTTTAA
>CAJJPG010000222.1 GCA_905193585.1 uncultured Oscillospiraceae bacterium | reverse complement strand
TTTTTCCTTAGGCCTTTCGGATTTAAACTTGAATTTCTTGCTCAATTGGCACAACTCCCCCTAACATACTATGTTTTCGTAATTATAATAATTCTGAAAAGCATATATTGTATTAGAAAAGGTGGGAAAGAATTGAAGATAATATCGGTTTTGGCGGCGCTCACCTTTGCCGCCCTTATTATAATAAAGCCCGAACTCTGTGCCGCAGGCGCGGCTGAGGGAATTTTGCTGTGCGGCCGTGTGCTTATTCCCTCGCTTTTTCCTATGACGGTCTGCACGCTGTTTATAACCGGTAGCGGCGCGTTCTCGGGTCTTAAAAAGCTATCCGCCGTTACGCAAAAACTGTTTCACTTATCGTCGGGTGAATTTATAACGGTAGTTTTAAGCCTTATAGGCGGCTACCCCGTGGGCGCAAAGCTCTTAAACGAGGCGGTAAAGGAAAACCGCATACCGTCCGAAAAAGCGGGGCTTATGCTATGCTACTGCGTAAATTCGGGACCTGCATTCGCCGTTTTAGCAGTGGGCGTGGGTATGTATTCGTCAAAAGCCGTGGGCTTTGCGCTGCTTGCCGCGCATTTATTGCCGTCCTTAATAATGTGTTTCTTGTTTTCCTTTTTAATAAAAAATGACGCTGTGAAAACCGCACCCATGCCGCAAACGGGGATTTCCGATAATTTTGTCTCGTCGGTATCTGGCGCCTCAGCCGCGCTTTTAAGTATATGCGCATGGGTGATATTTTTCTCGGCAATAGGCGAATATATAAGCTCCTACGCCACACGCTTTCCGTGGCTTGAATATGCCGCTGCGCCGCTTGAAGTAACAAACGCGGTTGCAAACACCCGCTCACTGCCGCTCACAGCTTTTTTGCTCGGGTTTGCGGGAATCAGCATTTGGTGCCAGATTTTAAGCGTGGGCAAAAGCATTAAAATAAATTTTCCGCTGTTTTTGCTTGCCCGCATTTTCCACGGACTTTTATCGGTTTTGTTTTTACGTTTGATTTTAAAAATTTTCAAAATTACCGTTAAAACCGCCGCAGCAGTAAATTTCCAATAACTTCCGGTGACCTTAAATCACCAAATGTAAGACAATTCTTTTTCTCGCT
>CAJJPG010000221.1 GCA_905193585.1 uncultured Oscillospiraceae bacterium | reverse complement strand
TCGGTAATATTTGCGGCGCGGCGGGTACGGTATTTATTGCCGTACCCGCCGCGCTGTTTTAAGAAACGGCGTGTATTTTTAATGTCAAACAACAAGGAATGGTATTTTAAAGGATTAAGAGACGGTATTCCCATAGCGCTTGGCTATTTTGCCGTGGCGTTTACCCTCGGAATAGCCGCGAAAAAAGCGGGGCTCGGCGCGTTTCAGGCGTTTTTGGCGTCCGGCCTTACCAACGCATCTGCCGGCGGGTACGCCGCCTTTACGCTTATAGGCTCGGGCGCAGCTTACATAGAGCTTGCAATAACCGAGCTTATTGTAAACGCTCGGTATTTGCTTATGTCATGCGCGTTAAGTCAAAAAATAGCGCCCGAAACCCCGCTTTTCCACCGTATGCTTATGGCGTTTGATGTCACCGATGAAATTTTCGGTATTTCCGTATCTGTTACGGGCACGCTCAATCCGTTTTACAATTACGGCGCTATGTCGGTTGCTATTCCCGGGTGGGCTTTCGGCACGCTTTTCGGGGTTATAATGGGCAACGTGCTGCCCGCGCGGCTTGTAAGCGCTTTAAGCGTGGGGCTTTACGGAATGTTTTTGGCAATAATAATACCGCCCGCAAAGAAAAATAAAATTATAGCGGCGCTGGTTATTATTTCAATGGCGGCAAGCCTTGCTTTTTCAAAAATTCCGATTTTGGCAAATGTTTCCGACGGAATGAAAATTATTGTTCTCACGGTGGTAATTTCTCTGCTTGCGGCGGTGCTTTTCCCTATAAAGGACGAGGAGGAAAACGCAGATGCAGCGTAATATTTATATTTACATAGCGGTTATGACCGCCGTAACATACCTTATAAGAGTCTTACCGCTTACCCTCATAAGAAAAAAGATAACCAACGTAACCCTGCGCTCGTTTCTTTACTATGTGCCTTATGTCACTCTTGCAATAATGACCTTTCCCGCAATTATCAACGCGACAAACAGCGCATGGTCTGGGCTTGCGGCGCTTGTAATCGGTGTTTTGCTCTCTTACTTCGGCATAAGCCTTTTCGGCGTTGCCGTTTGCTCCTGCGCGGTGGTATTTATTATTGAGCTGATAATATAAAAACAAAATTAAATCGGGCGGCGCATT
>CAJJPG010000220.1 GCA_905193585.1 uncultured Oscillospiraceae bacterium | reverse complement strand
AATTTCACCGAGCTCGAAAAATCGGGCTTGGGTTCGGATATTACTGCACTCGCTGCACCAGTCGGAATGGTCTTAAAGGATTTGAGTTCTTTTAAGAACATTCTTTTTTTAATTGTTAAATCATACCGCTTCCTGAGGCGCTTTTTCTTCTAAAAGCGAATATATAAGTCCTGCGGCAAACCCGTCTCCGCCGCCTACTCTGTCGGCTGTGTGCATACGGTATTTTCCCCGAATATTTCAAAGCGTTTACCGCCGCCTGCCCTGCCAAGCCTTTATGCCGTCAAACTCAAATAAAAGCCCTGCCTTACCCAACCAAAACACCGTCATTTGTCATCACCGGTTATATCAAACACCCTTACATAATCCACCAAAAACGTATCGCCCACGGCGTCAAAAGCCTCTTTGCAGGGCATATGCGTTTCGGTTCTGTAGCCTCTGACCTCTGTGCTTATAAGAATAAATTCGCCGTGCCCCGAAATGTCCCCGGTGATTTTCCCGTCTTCTTTCCCGTCTATATAAAATGTATAGCTGGTTTCATCAAACAAAAGCCCGAAACGGTGAAACACGGTTTTGTCAAGCTCTTTATTGCCGCCTGTGCGATGGTTTCTCATATCCTGTCCGTAACCGCCGGTATAAACATTGTGCGGCGCAACGCTGCCGGGTGCGAACGATTCCATTATATCAACCTCAACCCCCGTATCTGCCGGGTCAAGCGACGCCCCTATAACCGGCGACTGAAGCCAGAAAGCACTCCACCAGCCGGGCTTTTGCTGCAGTCTGCAGCGGCACTCGTAATACCCGTATTTATGAGTAAACATACTTTTTTTCAGCTTTCCTATATTCCATTGAAGACAATCCGAACCGAATTTTGTTTCCTTTACCGGTTCATCCATAAAGTTATACCCTGTTTGCAATTGCGGACTTATGGGTCTTCCGTCCTTTAGCATAAGGGTAAAAACCGCGTTGCCGGTTCCGTCCAGCTCAACCCCATCTTCACACCACGCCGGATGTACCTTGCCCATCATGGAGGTTCGGTAATCCCACTTTGTCCTGTCAAGCGTATCGCCGTCAAATTCATCATTCCATACAAGTGGTTTCTGACATATAACGACGAAGACGAGCAATATCCTTGTAATCGATATTCTCAA
>CAJJPG010000219.1 GCA_905193585.1 uncultured Oscillospiraceae bacterium | reverse complement strand
TTAACAAAATTGGTCGGAAACAAGCAGCTTTCCGAGCTTAACATGTTCGATTACATTGTGAGCATTACAATAGGCTCAATAATGTCTAATATCTAATGTCTAACATCTGACTTCGCCGGTATTAAATTAAATATTATCGGAAATAATATTTTCGGTGATTATATGATTATTACAATTACGCGCACAATTATTCTTTATATTTTCGTTACCCTGGGTATTCGGCTCATGGGCAAGCGGCAGATAGGCGAAATGCAGCCGAACGAATTGGTCGTTACACTGCTTATTTCCGAAATTGCCGCTATTCCCCTGCAGGATACGTCACAGCCCATATTAAACGGCGTGGTGGCTATTTTTATGCTCGTAATACTGGAAATTCTGATTTCGGTAATATCAATGAAAAGCCTTTTTATGCGAAAAATTATGAACGGCAAATCCGCCGTTATAATAAAGAACGGTGTTATTGACCAGCAAATGATGAAAAGCGTGCGAATGACCGTGCTTGACCTTGTGGAGCTTTTACGCGGGCAGGATGTATTTGATATTTCCACCGTGGCGTTCGCAGTGCTTGAGGTAAACGGAAATTTAAGCGTTCTGCTTAAATCGTCGGAGCAGCCCGCCACCGCCGCCGACCTAAACGTTAAAAAGGATAAAGCGCTGCTGCCGCTGCCGGTTATAAGCGACGGCAAAATAATAAAAGAGTCGCTTGAAGCAATAGACACAGATGAAGGCGCCGTGCGCAAAATGCTTAAAGGCGATAACGTTTCGGATATATTCCTGATGACAATGGATAGGGACGGAAACCACAGTATTATAAAGCAGAGGAAAAAGCAATGAAAAGACTGATACCCGCCGCAATACTTTTTGTAATAGTTATTGTTTCTTATTTCGGCAGCCTTAATTATATTAACGGCGTATGCGATGAAGCAAAGGAACAGGTTTCGCGGTGTGAAACAGAATACCGAAGCGGCGGCAACGCCGAAGAAAAGGTAAGAGAACTGCAAAGGCTGTGGGATGAAAAGGAGGGCAATCTCTCATTTTTCGTTAATCACGGCGAAATTGACGAGGTTGAGCTGGAGCTTGCCTCACTTTCGGTTTTCGTAAAGGAAAAGGAAAGCGCTATGTTTTACGACCACATTGAAAGCCTGAAAACTCTTTTGCACCAGATAAAGGAAGACACCTCGCTGAGTACCCACAGCATATTTTAAGGCATATTGACTGAATA
>CAJJPG010000218.1 GCA_905193585.1 uncultured Oscillospiraceae bacterium | reverse complement strand
CGACAGGTGCGGATTATATTGTCATTTCGAACCCACCCCTGCGTGCATACCTGCGTTCCGGATTATGTCGATTTTTCGATAGATGTCCGCCACCAAGACCCCGAGGCGCTTGCCAAGGTGCTTGCGGTGGTGAAAAGCTGCGGCGAAAGGGAGTGGGCAGGCTGTAAATGCGAGGTCGTAAAGGCGTGGAACAGAGATACAGTTTACTGGGATAAAAGGCTTGTCGGCTATGTTGAGGAGTCGGCGACCGAAAACGGCATACCGCATATGTCAATCCATTCGGGTGCCGGTCACGACGCGCAATTTGCCTCATATATGCTGCCCACGACCATGATATTCGTGCAGTCTAAGGACGGACTTTCCCACTGCGAGCCGGAGTTTTCTTCGGTTAAGCACTGTACCGAGGGAGCAACGGTAATGCTGGGCGCCGTGCTTAAAGCGGACAAAGATTGACTTAAAAAACGCCTCTCCCGCAAAAATTGCAGGAGGGGCCGTTTGATGAACGAGGGTGAAAAACATGTCACGGGAATTTTTTATACCGAAGAAAATTATTACGGGAAGCCGGGCGCTTGACGCGGTCGGCGAAATAATTAAAAATTACGGCAAAAAGGCGCTTATAGTTACGGGTAAAAATGTCCGAAGGCTCGATTGCTTTTCGGCTCTTTGCAAAACGCTCGAGGGCTGCGGTCTGTCATATGCCGTTTTTGACGGAATAACAGGCGAGCCGGACGACACCATGATTGCGGCGGGGGCAGCGAAATATAAGGACGAGGGCTGTGATTTGCTTGTTGCGATAGGCGGGGGCAGTCCCATTGATTCCATGAAAGCCATTGCCGTAAACGTTTCGGGAGAAAAGGAAATATGCGATTATTACCAAGAGGCAATTGATATTAAATTGCCGATGATGACGGCGATACCCACAACCGCGGGAACCGGCTCCGAGGCCACGCAGTTTACCGTTATAACCGACACAAAAAGAAATATAAAAATGCTTTTAAAGGGCGCGGTCTTAGTGCCTGATGTTGCGGTGGTAGACGGCAGCTTCGGCATTTCCGCTCCGAAGTCCGTAACAGCGTCAACCGGACTTGACGCGCTTACTCACGCCATAGAGGCGTATACCTCCCGCCGTGCTCAGCCGCTTACCGACAGTGTTTGTATATCTGCCGTAAAACGGTTGTTTAAATATCTTCCCGCCGCATATACCGACGGTAACGATTTGACGGCGCGAAACGAAACGGCAATCGCCGCGCTTGAAGCAGGTATCGCTATT
>CAJJPG010000217.1 GCA_905193585.1 uncultured Oscillospiraceae bacterium | reverse complement strand
GCGGTGCGCCGCCCTGCTTTATTGACATTTCCGAAAGCACCGCCACCGCCTGCCATGTGGCGGCGTCGTACACGTCCACGGGCATTTCCTCACCGTTTATAAGCGCGTCGGTAAAGGCTTTGTAGGCAAACCAATCCATTCCGCCGTGACCCGCCTTCAGCATTTCTTCGGTGACGTTTTTCCAAATTTCGGGTAAGTATTCACCTTCAAATTTAACGGCGTTATTAAGCGCCTTTTCGTAATATTTCACCGGCTCAAACGATTCCTCGTCACCGTCAAGAAATACCGAGTTTGTATCCTGCATATACATTCCCTTTGTGCCGCGAACAGTAAAATCACGGCTGTAGGAACGCGGCAGGGTCGTATCAAGCCGCAAAAGAATGGTTTCGCCCCGCGAGCAGGTCAAAACGGTGGTAATAATATCACCCTGTGCAAAATGAGCGGCTTTCATCTCATCGGTCGCGTCGTCGCGGGTTTTAATATATTCGCTCAGTCCCGCGCTTTTTGAGGCAAAGGAGGAAACGGTCATTATCCTGTTGCCGCGGTTAATATCAAGCAACTTTGCAATGGGTCCCAGCTCATGCGTCGGGTAGTTTTCACAGCAGCGGTTAAGGTAGTTATCAAAGCGATAGTGACGTCTGACATGACCGTAGGCTATCTCATTGCGCAGATCGTGCGCATAAGCGCCCGCGCAATGCACTACTGTTCCGAAAACGTTTTTTCGTGCCATTGAGGTTGCAAGGAGCTCTTCTTTACCCCAGCAGCAGTTTTCAACAAACATATAGGGGGTTCCGGTTTCTTCCCTTGTTCTTACAAGTCTTTGGCAGTTTTCAAGCGTATATTCGCACCCAACCTCGCTTGCAACGGCAATGCCCTTTTTCATAGCGTAAACGGCAATTTCCGTATGGGTACTCCAATCGCTGAATATAAAAACGGCGTCAAGCCCCTTAACCGAAAGCGCCTGCTTATAATCGGTAAAGCCCTCGGGTTCGTTGCCGTATTCCCTGATTTTTTGAGCAGCGCGCGCCACCCGGTCTTCATAAATATCGCATACGGAAACTATTTCAATATCTGTATTCTTCAAAAGCACATCACATATCAACCCATAGCCGCGGTTCCCAAGCCCCGCAACGCAAGCCTTTATTTTTGCCATATAAAGCACTCCTTTTTGAGTATATTACCCCAAATGGAGAAAAAACACAATGTTAAAAAAGAACATAAAACTGTCTTTTTTTATCATTTACTTTTTTTCGCCATTATGTTATGCTTTATGAAGAGGTGTTTTATGTGTGGAATTTTATCAAAATACCGTCATATTTCGGAATAACA
>CAJJPG010000216.1 GCA_905193585.1 uncultured Oscillospiraceae bacterium | reverse complement strand
CGACCTACCGCTTAGGAGGCGGTCGCTCTATCCAGCTGAGCTACGGAAACATCTTTAAAATCTATTCAATTATAGGTACAAACTAACTTAATGTCAATCGCCTTTGCCCGAAAAGCGGTCGTTATAACATATTCTTAGGAGGCGGACCCTCTATCCTGCTGAGCTACCGGAGCATATGCGCCGATTTCAGCGCAAGAATAATTATATCATATTAAACCGAAAAGTCAAGTTTTTTGCGTTTTTGCAGTCATACTCCGAAAAATTTGCATTTTTGAGAAAATGCGGTATAATATTAAAGGTGATAAAAATGGACTTAAAACAACAGGCGTATAACGCCGCGAAAGAAATAATTGAAATTGCCGGTTTAAAGACGGGGCAAATACTTGTTGTGGGCTGCTCCACAAGCGAAATATTGGGTGCGAAGATCGGAACGGACTCATCGCCCGATACCGCAAAAGAGGTTTTTAACGGAATTTGTGCCGCAGCTGACGAAAAAGGCGTGTTTGTTGCCGCGCAGTGCTGCGAGCATTTAAACCGCGCTGTAATTTGCGAACGCGAAGCCGCGCCCTATGCGGACGCCGTAAACGTTGTGCCTTTTCCCAAGGCGGGCGGCTCGTTTGCAACGGCGGCTTACGCCGCGTTCAAAGACCCGGTGGCGCTTGAAGAAATAAGAGCCGACGCGGGGCTTGACATAGGCTTTACCCTTATAGGCATGCACCTGAAAAAGGTAGCCGTACCGGTAAGGCTTAAAAACGACCGGATCGGCTCCGCACAGGTGCTGGCGGCAAGGGTAAGGCCCAAATTCATAGGCGGTGAAAGAGCGCATTATAATAAAAATCTGCTTTGAGCGTAAAAAAACAGTCCGGATTACCTCGGTTTAAGAATTTGTATTGTCTATTCTTATTAATTGTTATAAATCTGGCCTGAATATAAAATTTCATTCGCCGAATTCAGCTCTTATCCGCTCATTTTCAATGACATTCATAATGGGTACAATTTCCATATCATCCTCATGTATCGAAAGAGTTGCGATATCGTCTTTCTCACCGCATTGAGGAAAATTAACAGACCAATAACCGTTATAACGGTCATTCAGGCATATCCAACCGTACATTCCTTTGTGAACGCCCTCTTTAGCGTATTTGTTCTTTTCAACCGTGATACGCATCGGGTTCATTTCTTTCATATTATTTACCTTCTCAGGGCGTTGCTGATTGTATTTTTCCATTGCGGAGCGGCAGGCGGTTTTTCGCGCCATACTCCGGCAGAAAACAATTCGCTTAAAAAGTTCAGTTTTATAATACTCCTTTGTTTTATATTTTTTAAGAGTACTGAAAACAGCCGCGGTGTTCTGCCGCA
>CAJJPG010000215.1 GCA_905193585.1 uncultured Oscillospiraceae bacterium | reverse complement strand
TTAATCGGTCTTATTCAAGCCAAAATATGCCTTTACGCAATTGACAAAATATAATGGGTATGATATAATTTCCACATACTATATATAGTCGCAAAAGGAGAAGCTTATGCCCGATATTAAAGACTCTTACATTTCCCCCCTCTCAACCCGCTATGCGTCGGACGAGATGCAGCACGTTTTCTCTGAAAACTTTAAATTCCGCACTTGGCGCAAATTGTGGATAGCGCTTGCCAAAGCCGAAAAAGAGCTGGGGCTGAACATTACCGATGAACAGATAGCCGAAATGGAGGCTAACAAGGATAACATTAACTACGACGTTGCCGAAGCGCGCGAAAAAGAGGTTCGGCACGACGTTATGTCGCACGTTTACGCATTCGGCGTGCAGTGCCCGAAAGCCGAGCCGATAATTCATCTTGGTGCCACAAGCTGCTATGTAGGTGATAACACCGATGTTATAATTCTGCGCGAAGCGTCGGGTATAATTATGAAGAAAGCGGCGCAGGTGCTTAAAAATCTTTCGGATTTTGCGCTGAAATACAAGGCTCTGCCCTGCCTTGCCTACACTCATTTACAGCCCGCGCAGCTTACAACCGTGGGCAAGCGCTCAACGCTTTGGATGTATGAGCTTTCGCAGGATATTCATAACCTTGAATTTCAGCTTGAAAACTTAAAGCTTTTAGGCTCTAAGGGCACCACGGGCACCCAAGCAAGCTTTATGGAGCTTTTCTCGGGCGATGAAGAAAAGGTTAAAAAGCTTGAAGAATTAATAGCCGCAGATTTAGGTTTCAGCGCCTGCGTACCCGTTTCGGGGCAGACCTATTCAAGAAAAACCGATTCGTATTTTCTTTCGGTGCTGTCAGGCTTTGCGCAAAGCGCCTATAAATTCTCAAACGATATGCGGCTTTTGCAATCCTTTGAGGAAATGGAAGAGCCGTTCGGCAAAAGCCAGATAGGCTCGTCCGCAATGCCGTATAAGCGCAACCCCATGCGGTGCGAACGCATTTCTTCCCTTGCAAGATATGTTATAACAGACTCATTAAACCCCGCAATGACCGCGGGCACGCAGTGGTTTGAGCGCACGCTTGACGACAGCGCAAACAAGCGCATTTCCGTTGCGGAGGCGTTCTTGGCGGTTGACGCTATACTCAATATTTATATAAACGTAACCTCCGACCTTGTGGTTTACGAAAAGGTGATAAACCGCCGCGTTATGGAAAAGCTGCCCTTTATGGCTACCGAAAATATTATGATGGAATCGGTAAAGCGCGGGGGCGACCGCCAGGAACTACACGAAATAATCCGCGTTTTATCACACAAAGCCGCCGCTAAGGTTAAGCTTGAAGGCGGTACAAACGACCTTATTGAACGGATTGCCGCGGATGAGCGTATCCCGCTTACATATGAGGAAATTATAAAGGAGCTTGACCCGCAGAAATACATTGGCAGAAGCGTTTCACA
>CAJJPG010000214.1 GCA_905193585.1 uncultured Oscillospiraceae bacterium | reverse complement strand
CTGTATAAAACAAGGCTTATATTTTCAAGCGCGTAATTTTCCGCTCCGTCATACTTAAAATATACGTTTTTAAATTCTATGCTTTCCACGCGCTCCGGCATTTTAAATCCGCCCGCGGTCTCGTCTATTTTAGGCTTATACGCGAAAAACTGCTTTAAATTTTCTATAAACTCCGCGTCGGTAAACAGCCCCGAAACAGACCGCTCAAAATTGTTAAGCATCCAAGAAACGCTTACTATCGCGTTTAAAAGCACTATTAAATCGGAAACGCCTAATTTCCCGCTTATGCCGAGTATTGCGGCGCAAAGCCACATTCCCTCGTAGCCGAGCAAAAACATTAAAATGCTTTTTGCCCCCGAATAAAGCGATTTTTTAAGCGCGTATTGCCGCGCTGTCTCAACCGTTCTTTTCGCGGCAAGCCCGTACGCCTCTTTAAGCACGCCGAAAAATCTCGTGGTTCTGATTTCGGCGGCATACTTGCGAAAATACAGCACACGGTTTACATAATCCTTTTGCCGTCGTGCGGGGGTTGAGTCTCTGTCTATCTCAAAGGTCACATGCCCCAGCTTTTTGCCGAAAAACAGGTTGCCTATAAGCGGCAGAGCTATAAAAATAAGCGCAAGCGGAGTTATTTTTGCCATTGTAACAATAACGGTTACAGAGGATATAAGCGCGGAAACGGCTGCGGAGCAATTATTAAGCACCGACATTGCGCGCGCGGCAGCCTCGGAAGCCGCCTTGGTGTAAATATTGTAAAACTCGGGCGTTTCATAGCAGGAAATATCGGCACTCTGCGCCTTTTTAAACAGCTTTAAATTAAGGCGATAGCCTATTTTAATATATTCCCTGTACATATAGCTTTGGTAAAACCAAGCGTTATATATGCTTATAAGAGCATCTATAACAGCCGCCGCCCAGATAAAAATGAGAATATCGGTAAACTTACGCTCGCCTGCCGCGCCGAAAAGATACTGCAAGAAAAATACCGAATAAAACACCCACTGCGCAAAGCCGAGCAGGGTTGTGAAAAAATTGAGTATGACCGCCGTCGGAGAAATTTGCCAAACAAGCTTTAAAAAATAGAGATTGTTTTTTATTGCCGAAACCTTTCTTTTTCCGTCCTTTTTCATATGCTCCCCCAAAAATTTCCTTTAATTTGATTTTACCATATAAAGGAATCAGCCGCAACGGTCAATGTTTATCTGTTCTTAAATATTTTTTATCCGATTGTTTTTTATTGACAAATACGCGAATTTATGATAATATCATTATATCTTGAGGGTGTAGTGGCGCGCATAAAGCGCGTTGCAAGTCGACATATCGGCATTTTTGCCCGGCTTGTATTAAATAACGAGACTCGGTGCCGCGCGGCACACGGGTCTTTTTTTATCGGGGGTAATTTTTATGAGTATTATTGAGCTTTTCTTAATTGCAGTGGGGCTTTCAATGGACGCGTTTGCCG
>CAJJPG010000213.1 GCA_905193585.1 uncultured Oscillospiraceae bacterium | reverse complement strand
CGAGGGTCCACCCGTTCCCATACCGAACACGGAAGTTAAGCTCGCTTGCGCTGAAGATACTCGGCGGGAAGCTGCCCGGGAAAATAAGTAGATGCCAACATAAAACCTACGTGTTCTTTTGAATGCGTAGGTTTTTTTCTTTGCCGATAACGGTTTAAACACGGTTGTTTTAATAAAATTATAATCCTAAACCGTAAACGGGTTCGGATTTATTTAAGGAGCATTATTAAATGATACGATTTAACAACGATTACAATCGCGGGGCTTTTGACTCTGTATTAAAAGGGTTAGCCGCTGCAAATTCCGTAAGCTATCAGGGTTACGGTGAGGACGAGTGGAGCCGCAGAGCGGAGGGTGTTATAAAAAGGCTGATTGCGTCTGATGACGCGCTGATAAAATTTATCCCGGGGGCTACACAGGCAAATATTGTTACAATCGCAGCGGCGCTGTCGCCTATACAAAGCGTTATCGCAGCCGATACCGGGCACATAAACTGC
This sequence comes from uncultured Oscillospiraceae bacterium, assembly GCA_905193585.1. Taxonomy (GTDB): domain Bacteria; phylum Bacillota; class Clostridia; order Oscillospirales; family Acutalibacteraceae; genus UBA737. The sequence continues at coordinate 970 of CAJJPG010000213.1, read as the reverse complement.
CACGAGGCAGCGTCGGTTGAAAACACGGGGCACAAAATTCTTGAACTGCCTAATACCGACGGCAAGATTACCGCCGGGCAGATTGCCGCATGCGCTGCGGAGTATTACGACGGCGGCGCTCCCGAATATCTGACCGAGCCTAAGATGGTGTACCTTTCATTCCCGACCGAAAAGGGCACGCTTTATTCAAAGCGGGAGCTTTGCGAGATAAAGGATGTATGTAAAAAATACGGCATGTACCTATTTGTTGACGGGGCAAGAATGGGCTACGGCTTGAGCGCGGAAAGCAATGACCTGACTCTCGGGGATTTCGCGGAGCTGACCGATGTATTTTATATAGGCGGAACAAAGTGCGGCGCGCTTTTCGGCGAGGCGCTGATTATTACCGAAAGCTCCCTTAAATACCGCTTTAAGGCATATATGAAACAGCACGGCGCGGTGCTCGCAAAAGGGTGGCTTATGGGTCTGCAATTTGCGCTGATGCTTGAAAGCGGCGAATATTTTGAAAAAACAAAACGCGCCGATGAATATGCCATGCAGATCAAAAAGGCATTTAAAGCCAAGGGCATACCTTTTTGGGCAGAGAGCTTTACCAACCAACAGTTTGTAATACTGAATGAACAGCAAAGGAGGGCGCTTGCGCAGGGCTATTACTTTGAGGAGATGGGTTCAACGCCGCAGGGAACGGTAGTGCGGTTCTGCACAAGCTGGGCAACAAGCAGAGCAGAGGTTGACGCTCTGCTTGCCGATATAGCGGGGCTGTGATGAAAGATCCGCTGAAATAAAGTACGGATAATTTTAACTGCATATTATACACAGCAGCCCGGTTTCGTTCGGAAACCGGGCTGCCTTTTATAGTAAAGATATATGCTCTGAAATTTTGTGTGTGCATTCAGATAAACAGCAGCACGGCGGCACCCTTTTTTGGGGAACAGAAGTCTTGTTTAGTCTCGCTGGCTTCAATGGCGAA
>CAJJPG010000212.1 GCA_905193585.1 uncultured Oscillospiraceae bacterium | reverse complement strand
GGCTTTATTTTTAATATCCTCGGGGAAACCGCCCTGCGGCGGGTAAACATTTACGCCTATACCCAGCACAGCATAAGAAAGCGCGCCGCTTTCAACATCGAGCGCTGCCTCGGTTAAAATTCCGCAGACCTTTTTATTGTCTGTAAGCACGTCGTTTACCCATTTTATTCCGGCTTTTTTGCCGCTCACCGTCTCAACCGCCTCGGCAACCGCCGCGGCTGCCGCCGCCGTTACCGATACCGCCGCCGTTACGGGCAGCGTGGGGCGCAGAAGAATGCTTATGTAAAGCCCGCTGCCGGTAGGGGAGAAAAAGCTCCTGCCGAAGCGCCCCCTGCCCGCCGTTTGCTCGGCGGCAATTATAATTCTGCCCTCGGGCGCGTTTTTCGCTGCCTCGGTTTTTATAAGGGCGTTTGTTGAAGTTACCGTGCTGAGCACCGAAATATCGTATTTTTTCGCCTGCCCGCCCAAACAATCATTTATGCCGCAGGCGGATAGAACATCGGTATCGGCAGAGAGCCTGTAGCCCCTGTTTGTTACCGACTCTATATTATATCCCTCTTTTTTTAAGGCAGTCACGGCTTTCCAAACGGCGGTTCGGCTGACGCCGAGCGTTTCCGCCGCCCTTTCGCCAGATAAAAATTCTCCGCTGCTTTTTTGCAGCAATTCAAGTAAATTTTCTTTTAAACTCATTTTCATAATAAAAGCGTTGTTTCAAGCGCCAATTTCATCATATCGGTAAAGCTGTTCTGCCGCTCTTCGGCGGTGATTGCTTCGCCCGTTATAAGCGAATCGGAAATTGTAAAAACAGCCGCCGCGCGCTTTCCCGCAACCGCCGCGTTCATAAAGAGCGCCGCCGCTTCCATTTCAACGCATAAAACGCCCATTTTAGCCCAGCACTCGGGCGGGCGCATAGCGGCGGGCAGGGAATTATCCCCGTAAAAGCGGTCGCTTGATAATATATTGCCGACATGGTAGCGAAACCCCATTTTTTCGGCGGTTTCAACCGTTTTGCGCAGTATTCCGAAATCGGCTATGGGAGCGAATGTGCCCGGAAGACCGAACTGCCCCGCGTAATTTGAATCGGTGCACGCGCCCTCGGCTATAACAATATCCCTTACCCTCACATTTTTGTTGTACGACCCCGCAGAGCCTATGCGAATAATATTTTCCACGCCGAAAAAATTGAAAAGCTCATAGGAATATATCCCTATAGAGGGCATACCCATTCCGCTTGCCATAACCGAAACGGGCGCGCCCTTATAGGTGCCGGTATAGCCGCGAACGGCGCGCACATCGTTTACAAGGTGCGCGTCCCCAAGGAAGTTTTTCGCAATAAACTCCGCGCGGTATGGGTCGCCCGGCATTAAAACGGTTTTTGCAAAATCGCCCTTTTCGGCGTTTATATGCGGTGTGGACATATCTGCAATTCTCCTTACTGTGCCGCAAACGCGGTATTTTCATATAATGTGAG
>CAJJPG010000211.1 GCA_905193585.1 uncultured Oscillospiraceae bacterium | reverse complement strand
CCTTGTAACCTGCGTTTACGATTTTGACGACGCGCGCCTTGTAGTTATGGCGCGCGAGACCCGTGAGGGCGAGGATGAAACGGTTGATACTTCATTTTCCAAAGCCAATCCGTCGCCCAGGTACCCGAAACGCTGGTATGACGACCGCGGAGTGGCATACCCCTTTAACTGATATACTAAAGTCATTATCGCGGCGCCGCCGCCGCGATAACGGGCTATAAAAAATCCGGCGGCAGAATGGGGAATAATATGTTTCAGAACATAAAGGTTGACATTATCTATTACAAAACAGCCACCGATTTTGAAATGGAATTTAATCTTTGCGGCTGCTGCCGTATGCGCCTGCTTACCGATAAAGCGCCGGACAGAAAATCAATGGTACATAATCTTGCCCGCGCCGTTTCAAGGAGCAGAGTTATAATAATTGTCGGCAGCCTTTTCGGGGACGAGGGAGTTTTAAACACCGTTTCGGGTGCAATCGGCAAGCCGCTCTCCACTATAGATAATAAGCTTTACGGCATTGCCGACGGAAATAATATTTCGGTCATAAACGGAGCCACTCCGCTTGTAACCCCGGACGGATACTTCGGCGGCTGCATTATTGAAAGCGGTCCGCAGTCTATGATACTTTTGTCAGACAGCAAGAGCGTGCGTAAAACCATTATGACCACGCTTATTCACCCGTATATTGAGGAGCTTTGCGCAACCGAGCTTAAAGCCAAGGCGGAAAGCACTGCGCAAAAGCCGCAGCCGGCAGAGCCGGTAACGCCGCCCGTGCCGGATATTCCAGCAGTTCCGCCCACACCGGCGGAGCCTGATATTTTGCCCGCCGCAGAGGAAATTACAGATTTATTCTCGTCCTCTGAAAGCGCGCCGGAAGCCGAGCCGGAAACGGAGGAATCCGATAACTCCGTGCAAACGGAAGATATAAGTATATCCGACGAAGAGGACGAGGATGTTACGGTAGAGCAAGCAGAACCCCGCCCTGCCGAGTCAGAGCCGCAGCCGACCGAGGCAGAGGGCAAGCCCTTAACATCCTTTGCCACTGCCGAAAAGGACGGCGTATCGCTTGACGGCGGTATGATATTTGAAACCGACGATTACCGCTCAGCCGCAAAAGAGGCGTATGTAAGCGACGATGTTGATTCGGATTTTTATATTCCTGCCGAAAAGCTGAACCGCATTTCGCGCCGTGATGACGAGCTTTACTCGATGAACGTTAACGAGAATATGAACTTTCACGCCGATGATGAACTGCCCGAACCTTCGCGTTCGTTTTTCAGGGAAAACATTGCCGTGATTGCCGTTCTTATTCTTCTGCTTTTAATAACCGCCGTTCTCTGCTACTGCATTTTTATCGTTCCGTCCAAAACCGGAGTGACGTCCGGCGACTACCTGCGAAACATCTTTAATGTTCTGTTCGGAAAACAGTAAAAACGGGCTGCAGTTTTTCAAATCCCCCGTTTCGGGGGATTTGAATTTCTCTATTGACAAATCATATGTGTTTCTATATA
>CAJJPG010000210.1 GCA_905193585.1 uncultured Oscillospiraceae bacterium | reverse complement strand
CTGCCGCGCGGGGGCTATAACATTAAGCGAGTTATGCTGCTGCGGTAAGCCCTCGGTGCTGATACCATCGCCCTATGTTGCAGAAAACCACCAGTACCACAACGCAATGACACTTAAAAAAGCGGGCGCGGCGCAGCTGCTTGAAGAAAAGGATCTAAGCGGCGAAAGCCTTATAAAAGCGGTTGAGGGGCTTATTTGCAACAAGCCGCTGCTTGAAAAAATGGGAGACGCCGCGCGCAAACACGCAATTCCCGACGCGAACAAGCGAATTTATGAGGTTTTAATGAGTTTATACACCGAAGCGTGATACTTTGAAGCGTGACACTTTTCGCACTTTCGCATAGTATGAACTGTGAGAACAGTTTTTATTGCGAGAGGGTGACGGGATGTCAGAAATAATAATAAACGGCGGAAAAAGGCTTTCCGGCAAGGTGAACGTTCAGGGTGCGAAAAACAGCGTTTTGCCTGTGCTTGCGGGCACGGTGCTCTGCGTCGGGGAAAGCGTAGTACATAACTGCCCACTGCTGTCGGACGTTGAAACCTCTCTTAAAATTCTTGAGCATTTGGGCTGTAAATGCAGGCGGGAGGAAAACACCGTTATTATTGACAGCTCGGGTGTTTCCGTGCATGATATTCCCGATAGCCTTATGCGCGAAATGCGCTCGTCGGTAGTTTTTCTCGGCGCGGTTATCGGCAGAATGGGCAAGGCGGTAATAAGCAGCCCCGGCGGGTGCGAGTTAGGTCCGAGACCTATTGATTTGCATTTATCGGCGCTTGAAAGAATGGGCGTTACAATAACCGAAGAGCACGGTTACTTAAACTGCACCGCCGAAAACGGCTTGCACGGCGCAGAAATACACTTGGGTTTTCCGAGTGTTGGGGCTACCGAAAACATTATTTTAGCCGCTGCCACGGCAGAGGGCACTACCGTTATTCACAATGCCGCAAAGGAGCCCGAGATAAGCGACCTTGCCGATTTTTTAAACAGCGCGGGCGCCAGAATTTGCGGCTGCGGGTCTGATACCGTGCGGATAGAGGGCGTAAAGCGGCTCGGCGGCACCGAGCATACTATAATACCCGATCGCATAGTAGCCGCCACATATATGGCATGCGCCGCGGTAACAGGCGGAAAAATAGAGCTTGAAAACGTTATGCCGCCGCATATGGTATCGCTTTTGTGGAGCTTTCGCGAGTGCGGGTGCGATATTTCGGTAAACGGCAAAAGCCTGCGCCTTATGTCGCCCGAGCGCCTTAAAAGAATACCCACTCTCAGAAGTCTTGTTTACCCCGGTTTTCCCACCGACGCAGGACCTATCGCCGTTGCAATGCTTGCAGTGGCGGACGGCACCTCGGTCTTCGTGGAAAATATTTTTGAAAACCGTTACAGATATATTGATGAATTAAACCGTTTCGGCACAAAAGTCAAAACCGAGGGCAAGGCGGCGGTTATTGAGGGCGTAAGCGAGCTTTCGGGCGCGCGCGCCAGAGCCACCGATCTGCGCGGGGGCGCGGCGCTTG
>CAJJPG010000209.1 GCA_905193585.1 uncultured Oscillospiraceae bacterium | reverse complement strand
TTTGCATTTCCGCACACAATAAACCTGTTTTTATCGGGCAGGCTTGCCTCGGTAGTGTTTTTCCCCACAATAAACCTTTGCCCTATGATGCTTACAATGCTTTACGCTGTTTTCGGTTTCAAAGAAAGGCTAACCGCCAAGCAGTGGGCGGGAATTGCCGTGGGCGTTTTATCCACCGTATTTGTAAGCGGAATTATTTAAGCCGTTTTAAAAGTTACGGCTTTAGCGGGTGCGGCTGCGTTTTTGTATCTTTTTTGTTACTTGTAATATTATCGGCGCGGGATTATAATGTAATATGTTATCGAATATTTTGGGAGTGAAAAAAGTGTCGAATAATATCTATGTGATAATTCCCTCGCTCAACCCGGATGAAAAGCTGAAAAGAACCGTCAGCGGAATGTTGAACGCGGGGTTTGAAAAAATCATCATAGTAAACGACGGAAGCGATAAAGAGCATCTTGATAATTTCCCCCATTCGGATGAGAATATAACCGTTATACACCGTCGGCAAAACCACGGCAAGGGAGCGGCTTTAAAGGTGGCTTTCCGCCATATTTTGCGCAACTGCCCCGACGCTGCGGGCGTAGTAACGGTTGACGGCGACGGTCAGCACAGCCCCGTGGACGCAGCCGCCTGCGCCGCCGCGCTTGACGGAATAGGCAAAGGCGCCGTGCTCGGCTGCCGCGATTTTTCGGGAGAGGACGTGCCGAAACGCAGCAGAATGGGCAACCATATGACCTCTTGGGTATTTAAAGTGCTTTGCGGTATGGAAATATCCGATACCCAGACAGGGCTTCGCGCTTTTCCCGTATCATTACTGCCGCTGCTTTTATCGGTAAAGGGCGACCGCTTTGAGTACGAAACCAATATGCTGCTTAAATTCAGGCAGTGCGGCGTTAAAATAAAGGAAGTTCCTATTGAAACGGTATATATTGAGGAAAACGCAACCTCGCATTTCCGCCCGATACAGGACTCCCTCAGAATTTACCGCTTTATACTTGTGTATTTTTTAAGCTCGGCTATCTCATTTATTGCCGATTTATCTGTATTCTACCTTGTAATGAAGCTGCTTGGCTCCGCTATGGGCAAATGGGCAGAGCTTGGCGCCACCGCCATAGCAAGAGTTTTTTCCTCGCTTATAAATTACAATATAAACCGTACAAAGGTATTCAATTCAACCGCAAAATCGCACGGCAAACTTGCGCGCTACTACGCGCTCGCAATTCCGCAAATGTTTATTTCCGCCGGGCTTGTAACCCTTGTATCGCACTTGCTTAAAGCTACGCCGTTCCTTGCAACGGTTATTAAGCTTATAATAGACACGGTAATTTTCTTTGTCAACTACCGTATTCAGCAAACATGGGTCTTTGCGGAAACAAAAGGCAATAAGGATATGGGTAAAAAGAGAAGAAGGAAAAAACTTACCGCAGGAACGGTTATAAAAAGAAGTCTCTTATCGCTCGGCACGGCAATTGTAATGGCGCTTGTTTTCGTTATTTCCGCGGCGCTTATGATTTGCTACGGACC
>CAJJPG010000208.1 GCA_905193585.1 uncultured Oscillospiraceae bacterium | reverse complement strand
AAGCTCTTTAAGCGACCAATCGTTTCCGCATACATAATATTTTGTGGTAAACCTGCCGTCCGCGTCAGTCGTATAGGTATCCATAAGCTGATTACCCTTATATATGCCGTACTCAGCCCCCGCAAGCGATGCATTTCCCTGTGCCGCGCCCTGCTCGGCGTCTGCCTTTATTACGGTTAACTTAAACTTTTTAAGCGTGTTATTAAAACTGACGGTTGCCGTCTGTCCGCTTGTAACGGTAATGTGCTGTGCCTCGCGCTCCGCATATTCCTCCGGCGTTTCTTCCGTTACGGTATATTCGCCCGGCGCTAAGTTATCCGCCGTAATACTGCCGCCGTTTGCGGTTTTAACCGTTTTATCTATACCGTTTCCTTTAATGCGGAATGTAATGCCGTCTACCCTGCCGTCCTCGCTTGTTTTCACTATTTTAATATTTCCCGTGCTTACCCGCAGTCTTAAAAACGCGGTTACCGGGTCTCTTACCGTTGCGGCGTAGGTCGCAAGATCCTGCTGACCCACGCCCGGCTTTACTATACCGTCGCCCCATACTATAATGCCTTTTCTGCCCGCCGTGTTTTTTACCGCCGTCACCGTAACCGTACCTTTGGGCGCTGCCGTGCCGCTTACCGTAAGGGTATTGCCTGCAACGCGGCAGGTGTAACCGTTATCCGCCGAAAAGCTGAATCTTTGCAGGATATTGTTTGTATCCGTGAATGTTGCGGTATACTGTGAGCCGTCCCATTTAAGCTCCTTTGTTTCCCCGCCCGACGGAGTTTTACTGCAAAAGCTCGGCGTTGTCGTATGGGTCTTAACTCCCGCCACAATGTTATTGTAGTGCAACATTATTCTGCCTTTCATAGGATGCTCCGCCCCTATTTTATCCAGAATTGCATTGCAGCCGACAGGCGTTATATGATTAAAATCGCTGTCCCTTTCACCTACCACGGTTTCCCATATAAGGAGCTGGGTTGCATAGTACAGCGAAAAGCTGTCCGCGTCCGCCTCGTTTTGGGTGCGCCAGTTTATTGATACATTTTCCGTATAACCGTACTGCATTATCCTGCCTATAAATATCTTAATATCCGGCACGGTGATAGTATGGTTATATTCGGACGGGAAGTTATCCCAATAGCTTTCGTCGCGGCTTGTGAGCTTATATTTATTCTCTATAGGTGTTCCGGGTTCAATGCAGTAGCAGGCAGGTCCGCTGTATGAGCCTATTGTGAATACCGTGTTGTATTTAGACTCGTCCGAAAACCATCCGTTCATATGTTTGAGCTTCCCGTGACCCCATTTATCGCTGTAATTTACATCGCCCCTGCGCGGAAAAGCCAACTGGTAATTTTCGACCTGTTCGCCTGCCGCAAAAGCGGAAAAGCCGCCGAGCATACCCGTACACAAAATAACCGCCATAATGACGGACAAAATTCTCTTAAAAATATCTTTTTTCATAAAATCTGCCTCCAAATAAAAAAGCACCCGATCTTTTAGTCGAGTGCTTCAGTCTGTCAATAAATCTAAAAATTTATTTTTGCGGCGTTTACGCCGCATTTTCTGTTTTTCCGCTGACATGCGCGGCGGAAAAACACCTTGTAAGCGAAA
>CAJJPG010000207.1 GCA_905193585.1 uncultured Oscillospiraceae bacterium | reverse complement strand
TATGCAACCGCAACTGTTGCTATGTACTGACCGTTTATTTCGCTTATTCCCTTTTCCGCCTCAAAGAATGTGAAATCGGGAACGGAAACTATGCTCATATTTTTGAATACTTCAAAGTTTATTATTTGGAGCGCCTGATTATCGGTAGCAATACCTATAACCGTAAAGATTGCCGCGGCGGCGTAGCCCGCAAGTATGCCTATAATGAAAGGAATAAGCTTTACCATTTTTTTGCCGTAAACCGAGCAGATTGTTACAACCAAAAGGGTTATAAGTCCGCAAAGCAGGCAAATAAGCGGGTTGGCAGCCGAGTTGCCTTCAGCGTCCAGCACCTTGCCCTTTGTTATATCGCTTACGGCGTTTGCCGCAAGTGACAAGCCGATTATTGAAACCGTGGGGCCTATAACTACCGCAGGCATTAATTTATTTATCCAGCCCACTCCGACGAATTTTACGGCGATTGCAATAATAACATAAACAAGACCTGCAAAAGCAGCGCCGAGAATTAAACCTACATAGCCCGCTTTAGCAGATGCCGCGCCCGCAAATGCCGCCAGCATTGAGCCGATAAACGCGAATGATGAGCCTAAAAACACAGGACTTCTGAACTTTGTGAACAGAAGATATACCAGTGTGCCTATGCCCGCGCCGAAAAGCGCTGCCGACTGCGACATGCCGTTCTGCACTATTGTTGGCACCGCAATTGTCGCCGCAAGAATTGCGAGCAGCTGCTGCAAAGCAAAAACGATTACTTTGCCGAAGCTTGGTTTGTCCTTGACTCCGTAGATAAGTTTCATGTTTTACTTCCTCCGTTTTAGCGCCAAACTCCTCTTTGAACCCCGGCGCGTTTTTTTATATACACGGCGCAAGCCGTTTATATCTCGTAAAGCTCCGCCGCCGTTATATCGTCATACGGCGGAATTTTAACCGCTATAACCTCGTTTTTAGAGGTGGGAATATTTTTGCCTACATAATCGCCGCGTATGGGCAGCTCTCTGTGACCCCTGTCAATAAGCACCGCCAGCTGCACCGTCGCCGCTCTGCCGTGGCTCATAAGCGCGTCCAGTGCCGCGCGCACCGTCCTGCCGGTATAAAGCACGTCGTCCACCAAAACAACCTTTTTACCCACTACCGAAAACTCAAGCTCGGTCGGGTGAATTACCGGGTCGGGCGAAATCACCGTAAGATCGTCGCGGTAAAATGTTATATCAAGCTCACCTGTAGGAACGCGCACGCCCTCAATGGCAAAAATATTATCGGATAAAATTTTTGCAAGCGATACGCCGCGGCGCTTTATTCCTATAATACAAAGATTTTCGGTGCCGTTATTTTTTTCGAGTATTTCGTGCGATATGCGTTTGAGAGCGCGCGCAACCGCCGCCTCATCCATAAGCGTAGCCTTGAATTTTTCCATATTCCCGCACCTCCGAAAATAAGCAATAAAATAAGCGCCCTGCACATGGCAAGGCGCTGAAAACAGCATAATGCAAGCGTAAAAACGCTCTTATTTTATTCCTTGCCGGCATCTCTGTACCGCCTTAAAGGCTGAAATTGAATAACTGGAGCGGGTGATGGGAATCGAACCCACACGACCAGCTTGGAAGGCTGGGATTC
>CAJJPG010000206.1 GCA_905193585.1 uncultured Oscillospiraceae bacterium | reverse complement strand
TTATTCCGCGCAGCTTTGCAAGAATTTTTTTCTCGGCGCGCGAAACCTGCACCTGCGTCATCGACATTATTTCGGCGGTTTTGCTTTGGGTAAGCGAATTATAATACCTGTAAATTACAAGCTGTTTTTCCTCGTCGCTTAGTTTTTCAAGTGCGGAATCTATTAAAAGTCTGTCCGAAATTTCATCCTCGGCGCTTATTACGGGCAGCTCGGTTTCGGAAACTCCGTCGTCATCCTCATAGGTTAACGAGACGGTCGGTTGGGAAGCGCATATTGCCTCGGTCACTTCTTCGGGTGCTACGCCGAGCGCCGACGCCAGTTCACCCACGGTGGGCTCGCGGCATAATTTTTGCTCCAGCATTTGCCTTTCGCGCGATATTTTCATTCCGAGTTCTTTTACACTTCTTGAAACCTTGACCGCGCCGCCGTCGCGAAATAGTCTTCGCATTTCACCCATAATTACCGGCACGGCGTAGGTTGAAAAGCAAAGCCCGCGTTCGGTATCAAATGCGTCGGTCGCCTTTATCAGCCCTATGCAGCCCGCCTGATACAGATCGTCGTACTCAATGCCTCTCCCCGCAAAGCGCGCGCAGAGCGAACGCACCAATCCTAAATTATTCTCTATAAACAGGTCGCGGTCGTTTATTTCTTTAAGCATTTATGCCGTAGCGCCTGCTGATTTTTTTTAGCATTACAATAGTTGTGCCTTTGCCGACCTTAGAGCGAACTTTTACCGAGTCCATAAAACTCTGCATAACGGCAAAGCCCAGCCCCGCGCGCTCGCCGCCTACGGTAGTGTAAAGCGGCTCCATAGCCTTTTCCACATTTTCAATGCCGCAGCCGGTATCACGAATTTTAATTCTTATTATGTTCCCCTCAAGCAGCTCGCCCGTTATGTAAATTTTTCCGATTTTTTCCCTGTACGCGTGAACAATGCAGTTTGTAACAGCCTCACTCACGGCGGTTTTAATATCGTTTATTTCTTCAAGCGTGGGGTCAAGCTGGGCGGCAAATGCCGATATGCACGCCCTCGCAAAGCTCTCGTTTGCCGATTTTGCCGACACGTTCATCATAAATTTGTTGTTTACAGTCATTGATATTACCTGCTTTCCAGTCTCGCCAGACGTTCAAGTCCGGCTAATTTCATCACCTTATATATTTGCGGCGGGGTTTCGCTTATAACAAGCTCCGCCCCTGTTTTCGCGAGAAGTCTGTATCTTCCCATAACAAGCCCTATGCCCGAACTGTCCATAAAGCTGATATTTTTAAAATTCAGCACCAGCCTTGACGGCATATTAAGCTCCACCGCGTTATCTATTGCCTCGCGCATTGCCCGCGCGGTGTGGTGGTCTAGCTCGCCGGACAGATATGCGGTTACCGTTTCGCCGTGCGCTCTTATTTCAACCGACATATAATTCACCCCCCGAAAACAAAATAAAAAAACAAGCCTTACATATATAATAAAGGCTTGTCCTTAAAAAAATTGTCGTAAAGAGTAATCAATTATAAAAATTTTTTAATTTTTCTCTGATTCCGCTTGCGAGATAAAGCGAGCCGAAAACAAAAACCGGGTCGTCTCCCGCCGATGATCGGGATTTTTCTATTGCCGCGCCGTAATTTTCCGCCGTGATACACGTGCAGTACTTACTTGCCGCGGCGGCTAATTTTTCGCCCGCTAATGAGCGCGGCATAT
>CAJJPG010000205.1 GCA_905193585.1 uncultured Oscillospiraceae bacterium | reverse complement strand
CTCGATTTTCAGGCTGATAACGCCCGCGTCCGCCCCGCAGCGCACAGCCGCTTCAAGCATTTGAAAATTGCCCGCGGGCGACAGTATTTCACTAACTTTTATGCTCATTTTATTTATCACCGTATATATAATATAATACTTTTGCAATAATTTAAAGTGTTTTTTTAAAATGTTCGTATTACGGGTATTTATTGCTTGAAAAGCGGGGAGATATGGTGTATAATAATTTGTAAACATTATTCTGAAAGCGGGTGCGGTATGACCAGAAAACAGGCAAGGGAAGAAGCGTTCATTCTTGTTTTTGAAAAGGAATTTAACAGCAACGGAACGGACGAAATATTGGAAACGGCTAAAGAGGTAAGAGACCTAGAGCCGGATGAATATATAAACAAGGTATTTCCGGGCGTTTATGAGCATATAGAGGAGATCGACGGGCTGATATCCGAAAATTCGGTGGGCTGGAGCATTAAAAGAATTTCCAAAACCGCGCTTTGCATATTGCGCCTTGCAATTTACGAAATGAAGTATTTTGATGAAATCCCCGTATCGGTTTCAATTAACGAGGCGGTTGAGCTTTGCAAAAAATATGCTACGACCGACGACGCTTCATTTGTAAACGGTATACTTGCAACCGTTTCAAAAACACTTTGATATGATAGCAGAAATTGCCGCAATAACCGTTAAACAACTCAATTTTTACGTTAAATCGCTGTTAGAGGGCGACAGTCATCTTCAAAGCGTTACGGTAACGGGCGAGCTTTCCAACTTTAAAAACCACTATGCCAGCGGGCACTGGTATTTTACTTTAAAGGATGAGGACGCCGCAATTCGCTGCGTTATGTTCAGGGCGCTGACAAACAGCGTGCGCTTTGACCCGCGCGACGGCGATACTGTGGTGCTGCGGGGCAGAGTATCACTCTATGAAAAGGACGGACAGTACCAGTTTTACGCCGAGCAGATGTTTCCCGTGGGTGCGGGGGCGCTGGCGCTGCAATTTGAACGCATTAAGGAAAAGCTGAACGCCGAAGGGCTGTTTGATGCGTCTCGCAAAAAGCCGCTGCCGAAGTACCCGAAAAATATAGCGGTAGTAACATCCGATACGGGCGCCGCCGTAAAAGATATTTTGAGCATTTTAAAGCGGCGCTACCCGGTGGCGCGGGTTATAATGTGTCCCGTTACAGTGCAGGGGGAAACCGCCGTGCCGCAAATGCTTTCGACCCTTGACAGGCTTTACAGGCTGAACACTGCCGACATTATAATAATCGGCAGGGGCGGCGGCTCGGCAGAGGATTTGTGGGAGTTTAACAGCGAAATGCTCGCGCGGAAAATTGCCTTATCTCCCGTACCCGTAATATCGGCAGTGGGGCATGAGACCGACTTTACCATTTGTGATTTCGTATCGGATATGCGCGCGCCCACACCGTCAGCCGCGGCGGAGCTTGCCGTGCCCGATAAAGCGGAGATTGAAAGCCGCTTTGCAAGGTTTGAGTCTTTATTAAAATCCGCTTTGACCGCGAAATATGAGCGTGCTTCAGCGCGGCTTGCGGGGGTTTTATCCTCCCGGTTTTTCAAATGCCCCGAAACGGCTATAACAGAGCGCCGCGCCGAGCGGGCGGACAGGGCGGCAGATAAGCTATTATCGGCGTATTCAGCCTTGCTTTCCGAAAAAGGCGGTTGCCTTGAGGAATTTGCCGTGCGGCTTGATACGTTAAGCCCGCTTAAAGCCCTGGCGCGCGGGTACG
>CAJJPG010000204.1 GCA_905193585.1 uncultured Oscillospiraceae bacterium | reverse complement strand
CTGATGACTGTATAGGATAATTCCGACGGGAATTTAGGTTTTATAGATGCAAACGGCACTTTTTCAGCATTTTTTTGACTCGAACCTACGAAAGCCCTTTTACCGACATTGTCATACATATTTTTACGAACTATATATGTTTTTATATAGAGCTCCACAAGGCTTGTTGCTGAATTTTGCGTTTGTAATTTGATTTTTTCTTCTGACTCGTAAAGCTTTTCACTTTCTTTGAATATTTCTCCGATTTTTTTGATGAAATCTTCCGTTATCTGTGTTATACTGTTTTTCACAAGAGTATGCCTCCTTAGTGTTTTGGGTCCTTCAACCTTATTAAAACACATTTTGGCATACTCTTGTACTGTTTTTTCCTACATTTATTTTACACTAAGGTCAAAACCTGCGGTTTTGCCAGATCCCTTTACACAAGGGAGCCGATTTTGCAACCCAAAGGCTCCTTTCTTTACAGCCTGCAAACGTCCTTTCGCGGGCGTTTAAACCATTTTCCGTTTGTAAAATCGGGCATTATCTGCGGTGCGCCGCCCTGCTTTATTGACATTTCCGAAAGCACCGCCACCGCCTGCCACGTAGCGGCATCGTACACATCAACCGGCATTTCCTCACCGTTTATAAGCGCGTCGGTAAAGCCCATGTAGGCAAACCAATCCATTCCGCCGTGGCCTGCTTTCAGCGTTTCCTCGGTAACGTTTTTCCAAATTCCGGGTAAGTATTCGTCTTCAAATTTAACGGCGTTATTAAGCGCCTTTTTGTAATATTCCACCGGCTCAAACGATTCTTCGTCGCCGTCAAGAAATACCGAGTTTGTATCCTGCATATACAGTCCCTTTGTGCCGCGAACCGTAAAATCACGGCTGTAGGAGCGCGGCAGGGTTGTATCAAGCCGCAAAAGAATTGTTTCGCCGCGCGCGCAGGTCAAAACAGTGGTAATAATATCCCCCTGTGCAAAGTTAGCGGCTTTCATTTCATCGGTTGCATCGACGCGGGTTTTAATATATTCGCTAAGTCCCGCGCTTTTTGAAGCAAAGGATGAAACGGTCATTATCCTGTTGCCGCGGTTAATATCAAGCAGTTTTGCAATGGGACCCAGCTCGTGCGTCGGGTAGTTTTCACAGCAACGGTTAAGGTAGTTATCAAAACGGTAGTGGCGGGTAACGTGACCGTAGGCAATCTCATTGCGCAAATCGTGCGCATAAGCGCCGGCGCAATGCACTATTGTTCCGAAAACGTCTTTTCGCGCCATTGAGGTTGCAAGCAGCTCCTCCCTACCCCAGCAGCAGTTTTCAACAAACATATAGGGCGTTCCCGTTTCTTCCCTTGTTCTCACAAGCTTTTGACAGTTTTCAAGCGTATATTCGCACCCAACCTCGCTTGCAACGGCAATGCCCTTTTTCATAGCGTAAACGGCAATTTCCGTGTGGGTGCTCCAATCGCTGAATATAAAAACGGCGTCAAGCCCCTTAACCGAAAGTGCCTCCCTGTAATCGGTGAAGCCTTTCGGTTCTTCACCGTATTCCTTGATTTTCTGAGCGGCGCGCGCAATTCTGTCCTCGTAAATATCGCATACCGATATTATCTGAATATCTTCGTTTTTTAGAAGTACATCGCGGATGAGGCTGAACCCACGGTTTCCTAAACCTACTACACATGCTTTGATTTTTGCCATATCAAGTCATCTCCTTAAAAAAACAATAGCAAAAAAGTTATGAAAAAGCAATGTTTTAAAAAAACATAATTATCGCGCGTTGTAAAATGAAGTTGAAATAAAATAAAAAAATAGGTCCATAGTGACA
>CAJJPG010000203.1 GCA_905193585.1 uncultured Oscillospiraceae bacterium | reverse complement strand
TTGAAACTCAGATTTATAAGGTCGGGCAGAGTGTCAAAGCCCTCTGATTTCATCGCCTCATAAAATTGATATTCCTCATCACCGAAGAAACCGTCCATACGCTTTCCGAGAAAGTTTACCTCGTCCAAATTAACGAATCGGTCTTGAAGAAAGTTAAGTTCTTCGGGGAACACCACCTCGGTTACATACAATTCAAGCGGTGTAATATCCTCGGCGTGGATTCTTTCAAGTGCCGCGCTCATTTCCTTTTCAGTGCAGGGAAAGTAGAGGTCGGTCTGACTGTTGCCGTATTTGATTTTTAGTTTTATCATGGTTTTTTCACTCCTTACAGCTTAACAGCGGCAAGCCCGAAACGGCGTATCGCCATAGCGTTGCAAATAATTCTGAACAGCACCGGCGGCACAAGCTTTATATCCGCTAAATCGGATATGGTTATATGCTTTGTTCCGAGCGTCAGATCCTTTGCCGCGCAATAAAGCGTATATGCCCTTTCAGAGCAATTCCGCAGCTTAATATTTTCAAAAAATATACAGCCGTTATTTATATGGTGCTTGCAGCAATTCCACAGTCTTATATCCGCGGTAAGCAGATATATCGCCGACAGCAGCGCATAATTTTCTCTCTCGGCATTTTTTACAGCAAGCGCAAACATTGCCATATGTTTCTCATTTGAAAATGTCATAATGCTTTCCTCACTTTCTATATACTCGCTAAATCTTTTTAAAAACGGTGGACAGCGTATCTGCCGCATGGCAGCCGTCAGTATTTGCGTTGGTGTGGCTGCGGTTATCGTGATGAGTACCTGTGATTCCGAAAAGCGAACGCCTATACCTCTCGGTTTGAAGTTCGGCACTGCGGTCATAAGCCGTTCCATTTGTCTGCTGTGGGGTTCTTCTGAAAATATTGTCATTGTTTTTTCTCCTTGCTGTGAAATAAAAAAAGCCCTCCGGTTTTTGTGTAACCGAAGGGCGATTGATAGTATTACATATTCTGTTGCGGGTCTGCCGTCTGTTCAAAGGTCGGCTGCTCGGCTTCGAGGGAGGGATATCCGTCCGTGAGCTTTTCCCGGAGGTTATCCAACTGCTGTTCCTGCTCGTAGGTCAGCGTTTCGCAATTGGCTTTTGCGAAATCTACACAGCGATAAAGGTCTGCCGATTCTTTCTCGGTAAACAGCCTGTGTTCGCTTATAAGCCCCGAACGCATGGCGAATGTTTCTTTAGCACATTCGTAGTTAGTTGTGTAATCTCCCCAACACACCGAGCTGCCATCATTGCTTTGCTGCCATGTAACAAACATAAATCCGTTATTTTCACTGTATGTTGCCGCAAGCACCGTATCCGAAAATACGGCAAGTAGGCGGTATTCGGATACACCCTCTGCTTTCATTTGCGGCGCGCGTTCGTAAAGTCCTATATATTCCCGAACCGTTAGCACTTCATCCTGTATACCCGCAATTTTTTCACGGTATTCATCCGACAAATTTTCATCGTCGTTTATAATGCAGTTGCCGTTGTATTTCACTCGGCAAAGAGGGATGCCGTCTGAGGAGACATTCAGCCATCCTTTGTCATCCATCTTGGTTTCATACCTGCCTTTAAGCCGTTTAATCAATTCCTTTTGTAACATATTTTTACCTCCTGTTATGTCAATAAAAACCCGATATTTTCTTCCTCATATTCTTCAATATTTAAAAGATATGCGGGTTCAACAACTATTTCCGATTCATCTCTGCCGTCAAATAACGCAAGTATATTTGATTTTTCTATTTCGGCGGTATATACCGTTCCGTCCGAATCAAAGCGTTTTGCAAACCACAAAGCCTTTTCGTAATCCAATGTCCAGGACATTGCCTTTACGGATTTCGCGTTATACGGCGTTACCCCTCGGTATACCGTAACCGGATCGTCAAGCTC
>CAJJPG010000202.1 GCA_905193585.1 uncultured Oscillospiraceae bacterium | reverse complement strand
CGTGGTCGGGGCGAACGTATCCGTCAAAGCCCGTATCTACCAGCGCCTTTACTGTTTCGTACATATCAAGACTGCCGTCTTTCGATAAATGCCCGCGTTCTTCAAAGCTGCCGTCCTCTAACAGCTTTACCTGGCGGATATGCATAAATGCAATCCTGCCCATTTTGCTGTATTTGCGAACCATTTTCGGAATATCGTTAAACGCTGCACAGCCGAGACTGCCCGTGCAGAAGCAAAGGCTGTTTGCGGGGCTGTCAACTATATTTAACATTCGGTCGATATTCCGCTCGTTTGTTATAATTCTCGGAATACCGAAGATAGGGTACGGCGGATCGTCCGGGTGTATCGCCATGGTAACTCCGCAGTCTTCCGCCACGGGAATTATCTTTTTAAGGAATTTTTCAAGGTTGTGCCACAGCCCCTCCTCACCTAAAGCGGAGTAGGCTTTTATTAAATCGCGCACCTCTGCCTGAATGTAGCTTGCGTCCCAGCCGGGCAGGTGTATATCGTCTTTAAGCGGGTCAAGGCTTTTAAGCTGATCCATATACATGACAAGGCTTGTTGAGCCGTCCGCTGCCTCTTTGTCAAGCTGAGTTCTTGTCCAGTCGAATACCGGCATAAAATTATATGTAATGCATTTTACGCCGTATTTCGCGCAGCGGCGAATGTTCTCGCAGTAAACCTCGGTGTATTCGTCCGCCTTTTCGGTGCCGAGCTTTATTTCCTCGGGCACCGGCACTGACTCTACAATATCGAATATAAGCCCGTTTTTCTCTGCCTGCTTCTTTAATTTTTCAAGGCTTTCTTCTGGCCAAACCTTGCCCGGCTTTACATCGTAAACCGCGGTTACTACCGAGCGCATATTCGGTATCTGCCTTATATATTTAAGCGGTATCGGATCGGTTTCCCCGTACCACCTGAAGGACATTTTCATTGCTCTGTCAGCTCCTTTATATTGTAATAACTGATTTTTTCGGCAAGCCTTACGGCGCTTTCCTTATCATATTCTCCGCCGTTTACCCACTCGTCCAAAATATCCGCCGCAATTCTGCGGAAATAATCGTGCCGCGCGTAGGAAAGAAAGCTGCGCGAATCGGTAAGCATACCGAGGAATGAGCCGAGCGACGAATTTTCGGCTGTAATTTCCATTTCCTCGCGTATGCCGCGCTTGTGGTCGCAGAACCACCAAGCCGCGCCGCAGCGTACGTTCGGGAACGCCCCCGCAATAGATGCTATCTGCGCCGCGTTCGAGGTATTAAGGGTATAAATAACCGTTTGCGGCATACCGCTGTTTTTATTTATCGCGTCAAGCATATGTATAAGCGCCGTGCCGCTTATTTCGTCTCCCACGCAGTCTACACCGCAATCCGCACCCAAGGCGGCGAACAAATTGCTGTTTGCGTTGCGGTAAACGGCTAAGTGCATTTGCATAACAAGGTTTCGCTTTTTATATTCCGCCGCCAAGAAAAGGTACATATTACCTATAAACCCTAAATATTCGGCATCGGAAATTTCTGCGCCCGCAAGCGCCTTCTTAAATGTATCGTCTGCCGAAGGCTCATCTGCAATTCTGTCGGGGAAATACGGAATACCCACGTCGGTAAAACGGCAGCCGTTAAGGCAGAAGAAATCAAGCCTTTTAATAACCGCGGCTTTAAGGCTTTCAAGGTTTGATATTTCCGTGCCCGATACCTCGGCTAATTTTTTTATGTAATGGGGGTAGCCTGTGCGCCGTACAAGCAGCAGATTATCCGTTCTGAACGAAGGCAGAACCCTTGTTTTAAAGCTTTTGTCTTCCTTTATTTTTTTATGGTATTCAAGCGTATCAATAATATCGTCGGTGGTGCAAAGGGTTTCTACTTTCGATTGCTCTATGAGCTTTCTCGGCGACAGTTTATTTTTTGCAATAAAGGCGTTTGCCTCGT
>CAJJPG010000201.1 GCA_905193585.1 uncultured Oscillospiraceae bacterium | reverse complement strand
AGACTGAAACAGGCAACCGAAAATCGGTTGCCTGTTTGCTTAATCATTTTTAAATCAATTGCAGATTGTAAGTTCGGTGTCCTTATCGAACAGGTGAATCTTAGCAGTTTCAAATGCAATTGTAATCTTGTCGCCGGGGCGAGCGGTGTTTGTCGGGCTAACGCGAGCGTTAATCGACTGACCCTCGCAGTTCATATAGAGGTAAGTCTCGGCACCCATAAGCTCGGTAACCTCAACGTCAGCCTCAACCAAGCCGTCCTTATGAATAGCGATGAGGTCTTCCTCGTTGTGAACATTCTCGGGACGAATACCCATAATAACTTCCTTGCCGACATAAGCTTCAAGGCAGTTATCCTTATTCTTAGAAGCCGGGAGTTTAATTTTATACTTAACACCGGCGCGGGTCTTTGTATCTTCAGAGCCAAACTCTACGAGATAATCCTCGCCCTCTTTAAGGAGCTTAGACTCGATAAAGTTCATCTGCGGAGAACCGATAAATCCGGCAACGAAAAGGTTGCAGGGATAGAGGTAAAGGTTATTCGGGGTATCAACCTGCTGAATAAGACCGCTCTTCATAACAACAATGCGGGTACCCATTGTCATAGCCTCGGTCTGGTCGTGGGTAACGTAAATAAACGTAGTACCCAAACGCTGATGGAGCTTAGAAATTTCGGTACGCATCTGTGCACGGAGCTTAGCGTCCAAGTTAGAAAGCGGTTCGTCAAGAAGGAATACCTTAGGCTCACGAACTATTGCACGACCTAAAGCAACACGCTGACGCTGACCGCCAGACAAAGCCTTCGGCTTACGCTCTAACAGGTGTGAAATATCAAGAATACGAGCTGCTTCTTCAACGCGGCGCTTAATTTCATCCTTCGGGGTTTTGCGAAGCTTAAGACCGAAAGCCATGTTGTCGAAAACAGTCATATGCGGATAAAGTGCGTAGTTCTGGAAAACCATCGCTATATCGCGATCCTTAGGAGCAACGTCGTTAACAAGCTTGTCACCGATGTAGATCTCACCGTCGGAAATTTCCTCAAGACCGGCTACCATTCTGAGGGTAGTGGACTTACCGCAACCTGAAGGACCAACGAGAATTATAAACTCTTTATCCTTAATCTCCAGGTTAAAATCCGAAACAGCCGTAACGCCGCCCGGGTATCTTTTGTATACGTTACGCAAAGACAAACTTGCCATATTGCAGCCTCCTAAAAAATTTGCTTGAGTTTACTTTGTTATTATACCAAAACACCTTTAAAAATGCTATGCAAAATATATCCAATGTTAAAAGAAATGTTTTGTTTAATATGCATATCAGGGCGTTATTAGTCGGAAAATATGCTTCCAAGAGCTTCCAAATCGGTTTCCGAGCATGAGCCGACAGGCAGGTTTTCGGGCAATATAAAGTTGCCCACCGCTGCTCTTTCAAGCGCGTTTACTCCTAGCCCCACCGTGCCGAACATTCTTTTTATCTGATGATATTTTCCCTCGCAGATTTTAATTTCCGCGGTGTTTTTATCCACACGCTTTAAAAATGCTTTGCGGCACTTTGTTCCGTCCGACAAAATCACCCCGTTTAAAAATTTTTCGGGCATATCGGGGGTTATATCGCCGTCCAATACCGCAATATAGGTTTTAAAAATTTCCTTTTTGGGCGAGAGCACACTGTGGGCGAAATCACCGTCGTCGGTTATAATAAGCAATCCCGTAGTGTCCTTATCCAGTCTGCCCACGGGGAAAAGTCCGTTCCGCCGCAAATTTTCGGGAATTAAGTCGATAACCGTCGGCTGCCGCTTGTCCTCGCTTGCCGAAAGCACCCCGCGCGGCTTATTCATAACTATATAAATAAATTTTTTATAGCTTACTGCCTGTCCGTCAAAAGCTACCGTATCGGCGGTTTCGTCAATTTTAAAATCCACGGCTTTAACCGTTACTCCGCCTACCGCAGCCCTG
>CAJJPG010000200.1 GCA_905193585.1 uncultured Oscillospiraceae bacterium | reverse complement strand
GAAAAACAAAACTTCCGTCCTGATTTTTTTCGGCTTTAGTCAATACAGAAAGAGTGAAATGCGATGACATCACGCTCCGCGTGAAGAAATTTGTGAATTTTTGAAAATTATTTTCACACTGTAACGGTTGCTCTGTTCCGAGGAAAAATTATATGCGGCAAGAAACTTAAAAAAATATTACAGTATTTCCCCAGCGTGATTTAACTTTGCTATTCAGCCTCGCTCGGGACGTAATTCAAAAAATCGGCGCAGGAGGAAAGGACGATATCGGGTTTAATATCCGAACCGGCGAGAATTTCGGGTGTGGTTTCCCCGCTCATGACCAGCACGCTCACCGCTCCGGCGTTTATTCCGCTTTTTACATCGGTATATATCCTGTCGCCTATTACGGCGGTTTCGCGGGGCTTACAGCCGACGCGCTCCATCGCGAGCAGCGGCATAAGCGGCTGCGGCTTACCTACCACCTCAGGACGCTTGCCGGTCGCGTTGAATATCATATCGCATATGCTTCCGCAGTCGGGCACGCTGCCGAACTCGGTCGGGCAGACATAGTCGGGATTTGTGGCAATATACGGTATATCGCGGGTCGAGAGCATATACGACACATCATACAGCTTCTGATAAGTAAGCTCCGTATCGTATCCCATAACTATACATTCGGCGCGAGAGGTGTCGCAGGTCAGGGAAAAGCCCTCCTTTTCAAGCTCCTCCTCAAGCGAGCGCGTGCCGCACACATACAGCGTTTTCCCGGGATAATCGCGCCTTAGCAGATACGCCGTAGCCTGTGACGAGGTGAGAAAATCGTCACAATCGGCTTTAATGCCCATTCCGCCGAGCTTTTTTATGTAATCGTTCACGCTTTTGGAGGAATTATTTGTAAGAAACATATATCTTCCCCCGTTCCGCTTTATCGTATCAAGCAGCCGCGGCGTGAAATCAAACAGCCTGTCGCCTATATACAGCGTTCCGTCCATATCAAAAAGAAACAGCTTTATTTTTCTCAAAATTTCTTGCTTTTTCATTTCGGCACTCCGTTCTGAAAATTACAAAGCCGCGCGCGGCTTTACACATACAAAAAGGCAAAAAAGAGCTGTCGCGCCCTCTTTCGCCCTTCTCCCGTTCTCATCTGAAATTATAACCTCTTGCCGGCGGTTTGTCAACATACAGGGCGTTGACGTAGGAACCGGTTTTAAAAACGGCTCTCCGCTCATATAAAGCGCATATTTTTATTTTTGTGCCCGGCGTTTTACTTGCGCAAAAGCGGACGGTGTGTTATGCTTGTAATATACGGCGGCAGGCGTGCGCGGATATGTTCCGCCGGCCGCGTCAGCACTGCGGCGCCTGCCGCAGGTAAAAAGGAGTTTTTCATATGGAATACAAACGCTTCGGGGACACACTGGTTCTGCGGCTTGACCCGCCCGAGGAAATCTGCGAAAGCATTACCGCCGCCGCGAGGGCGGAAAACATAGCTCTCGCGGAAATTTCGGGAATAGGCGCGGCAGACAGCTTTACCGTGGGCGTCTATAACACTGTTACAAAGGAATACCGCTCAAATACCTTAAACGGTGCATACGAGATAGTGTCACTCACGGGCACGCTCACAAGCAAGGACGGCGAGCCCTACCTGCATCTGCATTTCTCGGCGGGCGACGAAAACGGCAGAGTATCAGGCGGCTACCTCAACCGCGCCGCCGTAAGCGCCACCGCTGAAATTATTACAGGATAATTGAAGGAAGCGTCGGCAGGGCGTTCAGTGAGAAAATCGGGCTTAATCTGTTCAAATTCTGACCTTAAAAGGTTTTCCGCTCCGCGCGGCGCTTTGCCCGGGAAAAGAGAAAGCGTCTTTTCACTTATAGCGGGTTTCCCCGACGCGCCTGCCACCCTAAAACCGCGCGGCTCTTCGCCGCAGTGAATCAAATTTCAGTTTCAAAGACAGACCGAGAGGCACAGCCTTATAGGCTGTGCCCCTCTCAGTCTGTCGAACAACCCTAAATTTCAAGCGATATTTAGGGTTATGAGTTTTGTTTTGGCAAAAAATG
>CAJJPG010000199.1 GCA_905193585.1 uncultured Oscillospiraceae bacterium | reverse complement strand
ATAGACTGATGGGTTCATAAATGCTGACTTTGGATATTAAATCAGAATTATTTGCATTTAACTGTTTTTAGTCCAAATGAAAAAGAAAAAATGCGGCCTTGAAAAGCCGCATAAACAAATGATTTTATAATTAAAACACCATTGAAATTGGACTTGTGGGTTCAAATTTCAATGGTGTTTTCAGATGGCGGAGTAGGAGAGACTCGAACTCTATTAAAAACGCCAAAAATCCTTTATTTAAGCGGTTTTTATGGCTGTCGTGTTGACTTTCGTGTTGACTAATCGTAAAAACCTTGTATCTTCTTCGCAAATTTCATTTCCTCATCCTTATAAGTTTGCTCGTAAATTTGGT
The DNA here is from genome assembly GCA_905193585.1 of uncultured Oscillospiraceae bacterium. Taxonomy (GTDB): domain Bacteria; phylum Bacillota; class Clostridia; order Oscillospirales; family Acutalibacteraceae; genus UBA737. The sequence continues at coordinate 1,688 of CAJJPG010000199.1, read as the reverse complement.
GCAATATTTCTGATGTGTCCCAGCCGCCGATAGCCTTTGCGTAGTTTTCGGGTATACCGAGAAGTGCCATATTGGAAGCAAAAGCGTGGCGCAGCTCGTGAAATTTCACGTGGGGTAAATCGTTCTTTTTTAGAACGCGTCGGAAGCTTGAGCCTATTGCCTTTGCGTTTTTTTGGTAAACATATTCATTTATTTTCGGTTGTGAATTTATAAGCGATAATACATCTTTCGATACCGGAATTTTTCTCTTTCCGGCAGAGCTTTTGGGCGCCTTTTCAATTTGTTCTTTTCCAAAAGAAACAATAACATTATCTATGACTATATAATCGTCGTGTATTGCCGACCATTTAAGACCGCAGACCTCCGATATTCTAAGGCCGCATTTTAGAGCGAGGTTTACCGGCAATTCAACATCGGTGCCCTTTACTGCTTCAAGAATTTTTTTACCTATATCCTGTGGCGGAGTGTTGTAAATAGGCTTATAAATTTTAGGGAGCGTAGCATCGCATTTTATTCCGTATTCTGATAATACCGAGGAATAAAACGAATACACAGATTTTACGGTTTTAGGGGAAAGCTTTGCGGATAAATCATTTACAACAGTTTGCATTACTTTTGTATTGAAGTAAGATACACTTTTACCCTGATATTCTGTGAGATACCTTTTTTTATATCCCTCATAAGTTTTTATGGTTACAGGGGAAACGGTATTGCGCCTTAAAGCTATATAATTATCAATAGCTTTTGAAAGCGTTATAGAGCTATCGTTTATACTGTTTTCATTCTGCCATTCAAGAGCCAATAATTCGGCTTCCTTTTTAGTGGCAGCGGTGAAAGACTTATTTATTTTTTTGCCGCCTATTACCTTACACGCTAAACACCTGTAATTGCCCGAAGGGAGCTTTTTTGCCTTTGCCATAATATCACCGCTTTGATTATTCCCGCTCGGGCTTACCGAACGGGAGCTTTTTTATTTCCAAAACTTACCTGATGATTTTTTATATACCACACTCTACAATTAAGTGGGGTGATTATATATGAATTATAAAGATTACAAAAGCACACGCGACCTTGTATGGGAAATCCTTATACGGGAGCGGATTACTGAGTTGCCCGTGCGGGTAAGCGAACTGTGCCGCAATATGGGTATACCTATACTTCTACGAGAATTTGAAGACGGGAACTCGGGCGTCAGTGCAATGGTGAACGGCAACCCGATTATACTTGTAAACAAGGGCGACAGCGCCGAACGTCAGCGCTTTACCGCTGCCCACGAATTAGGACACATTATGCTCGGACACGTAGGTAAATACAAGCTGGTAAACCGCGAGCCTTCGCCGAACGATAACCCGATAGAGCAAGCGGCGAACGTTTTCGCATCCAGGTTGCTTGCTCCGGCGTGCGTGCTTTGGGGCTGCAACATACATACAGCTGACGAAATTGCAGTCAACTGCAAAATAAGCAGGCAAGCCGCCGAATACCGCGCCGCGCGTATGGAAATACTCTATAAACGCAACGCCTTTTTAACATCTTCACTTGAACGCGAAGTATACGAGAATTTCAAACAGTACATAGAAACACATAAATTATAAGACGTCTATTTTCCCCACTCGGTGTACTTCAACGCGATTTCAAGAAATCTTCGCGTTACCTCTTTGCGGTCCTCATCGGAAAGCTCACGCAGTTGC
>CAJJPG010000198.1 GCA_905193585.1 uncultured Oscillospiraceae bacterium | reverse complement strand
ACGGAAAATAAAAATTCCCGCTGATTTTTCTTTAAGAAAGTTACTTTACAATAAACGGTTTACAATTCCGTTTTCCGTAATCACGGCGTTTATATTTTGGCTTGTTATTATGATAAACGAAAACCCCGATATTGACCGCACGTTTACCGATATTCCGCTTAATATAACCCTTGATAACACCTATGCGGCGGAAAACCATATGGAAATAATAGGGGATGTTTCGGAAAAGAAATTTACCGTTACAATTAACGGTCCGAGCTATGTTGTAAGCGCGCTGAAAGCAAGCGATTTTTACGTTTATGCCTCCGCCGCGGCAATCAACTCGCCGGGCGAATATCAGCTTGAGGTATCGGGCGCGCGCAATACCGCCGTTACCGATTATAATATTGTTACCATAACCCCCTCTACGGTCAGCCTTTATTTCGACTATGTGGATACAAAGGAATTTACCATAACCGCCAAGGCGGACGGTGCCGCCGCAACCGAGGGGCTGGTTGCCGAAACGCCGGTTGTAAGCGGAACGGAAAACGATACTATAACAATAAAGGGTCCGCGCACGGTTATGAACAAGATCGACTCGGTTGTGGCGTACGCGGCAGTTAATAAAACTCTTTCGGAAAGCACAACGTATGACGCGGAAATTCAGCTTTTCGATGAAGACGGAAACGCCGTTGATAAGTCGAACCTGACGCTCAGCGAATCGGCGGTAAAGGTAACGGTTCCGATTTCGAAGAAGAAGACGGTGCCGGTGGTAGCCGACTTTACAAAGCTGCCGTCGGGTATATCAAAGAGCAGCATATCCTATACGGTGGATCACGACAGCGTTACGGTTATCGGCACGCCCGAAGCGATTGATAAAATAACTCAGGTGACGCTATCACCGATAGATATAACCACAATATCGGTAGGTTCAAACCGCGCAGAGGTTTCGGCAAAGCTGCCTGAAGGCGTCAGAATACTCGATTCGATAGAGCACTTCACCGTAACGGTGGATACCTCGGGTTATACCGAGAAAACGCTGAATATTTCAGACGTGCGCTACAGCGGGCTATCTTCGGGGCTCAGCGCTACAACCGACACCGTAATACGCAATGTTAAAATTTGCGGTTCTAAGGCGGTTATAGCCAAACTTAAAGACTCTGACGTTTACGCAACGGTCGATTTATCCGATAAAAAAGCGGGCGAGCATACCGTTACCGTAAGCGTAAGGTCGGTACAGAATAATATCTGGCAGGTAGGCACATACACAACTACCGTTAAAATTAAGTAAATAAGGTGATTTTGTCATTTTCCCCGCCTCGGCATATAATGTAATATGTGGGGTGGGGAAATGATAAAATACATACTTATTTTAGGCGGCATTTGTTTTTCTATGCTGGGTCTTGCGGAGTTTTTGCATAGCTTAAAGGCGAAAATTTTATCATCGGGCAAAAAGGGCGTTACCTATGCGGTTATTTTTCTGAACAGCGATAATCCCGACGGGCAAATAGCCTTTGCCGCAGAGCAGCGCATATGGCTCGGCAACGGCTATGCCGACCGTATAATCGCCGTGAACGCGGGGCTTGGCGAGGATGATGACAAACGCTGCAGGGAAACTGCGGAAAAATACGGCGTTGTTTATTGCGGACTTGATGAATTAACGGAAAAAACGGCTGAATTTTTGCCGCTTCGAGAGTGAGGAAAGGTTTTTATGGCAGAGGAAGTAGCCGCAGGGGTTACTGATATTTCGGGAACGGTTGAAAGAATTACATACAGAAATCAAAGTAACAGCTATACCGTAGCCGAAGTAAAGCTGTCGGGAGAAACCGTTACCGTTGTGGGTATGCTGCCGTTTTTGACCGAGGGTGACTGCGCCGTGTTTTACGGCGAATACACCGTTCACCCAACCTACGGCAGGCAATTTAAGGCGGAAAGTTTTGAACGCAAAACGCCCGAAAACGCCGCCGCGATACTGCGGTACTTGTCATCGGGTGCGGTAAAGGGCGTGGGGCCCGCCACCGCGCAGAGAATAGTGGAAAAATTCGGCGCAGCAGAAAGCGCAGAGAGCCCAAGGACGGAGGCTTCGAGAGATTTGAGAAG
>CAJJPG010000197.1 GCA_905193585.1 uncultured Oscillospiraceae bacterium | reverse complement strand
CGCTACCTCCACCTTGGCAAGGTGGCGCTCTACCAGATGAGCTAAATCCGCATAACCCGTGGTGCCTCCGGTCGGAATCGAACCAACGACACGGGGATTTTCAGTCCCCTGCTCTACCGACTGAGCTACAGAGGCATAAGAGAAAATGGCGACCCGGATGGGGCTCGAACCCACGACCTCTAGCGTGACAGGCTAGCGTTCTAACCAACTGAACTACCAGGCCACAATGGTGGGAACAACAGGGCTCGAACCTGTGACCCTCTGCTTGTAAGGCAGATGCTCTCCCAGCTGAGCTATGCTCCCGTCATGTGTACCGCCCGGTTTGCATATCACTCACCGGCGACAGACATTATCTTACCATAACAAAGCCTGTTTGTCAAGTACTTTTTTTATTTTTTTAAAAAAATCTTACCGCAGTATACGCGGCGGTATTTATCTGCCCGTCAGAACCCTTAATCTGCGCTTTAATAACAGCATATGCAACGCCGATATATACGTTACATATTAAATAAAAACCGAAGCAGATCCTCTTTAATTTTGAAGACCCGCTTCGGTCTGTAAATTATTCCTCGGTTTCAGCCGAAGCTTCTTCAGCGGCGGGAGCCTCAGCCGGGGTCTCGTAAACCGTTTCGTCCGGTTCGGAAACAGCGGGAGCTTCCTCTTCAGCCTTTTCGGGCTCTAAAAGCGCACGGATAGAAAGGCTTACGCGCTTTTTCTCGGGGTCAACGGCAATAATCTTTGCGTCAACCTCCTGACCGACGGTAAGCTCATCCTGCGGCTTCGCAATATGCTTATCGGCAATCTGGGAAATGTGAATAAGTCCGTCAATTCCCGGAATAATACGGGCAAACGCGCCGTATGTAGTCATGCTGACAATTGTAACCTTAACGGTATCGCCGATCTTATAGTTATTTTCAAAAATAACCCACGGATTATCCTCAGCCTTTTTGTAGCCGAGAGAAATTTTCCTCTTTTCGGGGTCGAGCGCCTTAACGTAAACCTCTACGGTATCGCCGACAAGCACTACCTCCGACGGATTTTTAATTCTCTGCCACGAAAGCTCGGAAATATGCACCATTCCGTCAACGCCGCCTATATCGACAAACGCGCCGTAGCTGGTGAGAGACTTAACAACGCCTGTGAAACGGTCGCCCACGGCGATATTCTCCCAAATCTTATCCTCTGCCGCCTTGCGCTGCTCCTTGAGCACGCTGCGGATAGAGCCTACCGCTCTGCGGCCTCTGCCGATTTCAATAATGCGGAAAGAAACTTCCTTACCCTTTAAATCCTCAAGGGATTCACCGCGGGAAGCGGTTGCCTGAGAAGCGGGAATGAAAACGCGCACATTGTTGGAATAAGCCACAACGCCGCCCTTGATAACGTCCTTAACAAAGCCCGTAACGATTTCGCCCGAATCCTTGGCTGCGACTATATTATCCCAACCGGCAATAGCATCGTAACGACGCTTTGAAAGCATTGCGGTTCCTTCCTGGTCATTGATTTTCATAATGATAAGATTAAGCTTATCACCCGCCTTTACCTCGTCCATAAGCTTTACGTCGGGATCTGAAGAATACTCGTCCGCTGTAACATATCCGGTGACGCCTCTGCCGATGTCCACCGAAATTTCGCCGGGGTTGACAGCAATAACCGTACCTTCTACCTTCTGGTCGCCCGTTAAGCTGCTGAGCGAAGCCTCAAATGCTTCCTCATCCGTCATTTCCTCAAAGCTCTTTTGAACAGATTCTTTTACCTCCGTCTGTTCCTCTACCGGTTGTAAATTTTCCGACATGGTTTTAATAACCTCCTTTATAATACCCGCAGGCGTAGATGCGCCTGCAACAACTCCCGCCGAGCGGCACTTATCAAACATAGCGCCGGTAAGCTCCGCCGCCGTTTCAATAAGATACGCCCTGCCGCACTCCTCTTTGCACACGTCAAAAAGCTTTGCCGTGTTGGAGGAATGCCTACCTCCGATAACGATCATCACGTCATTTTCAGCCGCCAGCTTTCGGGTCTCCTGCTGGCGCATGGAAGTCGCATTACATATTGTATCAAATATTTTTGCATTTGTACATACTTTTTTTGAAATTTTCTGAATTTCTTTCCAAAT
>CAJJPG010000196.1 GCA_905193585.1 uncultured Oscillospiraceae bacterium | reverse complement strand
ATTTTTGTAAAATTACGTGTTATAATATGGAAAAAACTTTAATGGAGATATAAGAAATGCGGTATATTTACAATGTAAGAAAAGATATTTTGGAAATTGATGAGGAAAATCACACTGTATACGGAATTGACGTAATACATAACTCTGCTGTTGTGAAATCGGCGGGCAATTTGTTTTGCGACCAAGAAACCGCCGAGAATTTTGCAAAGCTATGCGGTAATGAGAACATACCGCCCGAAAGGATAGAATCTGCCGCGGCGGAAATTTTAGACAGTTCGGAAAAGGATTTTTAATTTGCCGATATACGCGGATAACATAATTGTAAACCGCCGCCCGCATTGCGGCTACGGGCAGCGTTTATAAAGTTAAAAGCGACACATAAAACAGCGGGCGCAAGGAAGATACATGTGCGCCTGCCGCTTTATGCCGAACCATTGTGCGGTTATTCGTTATAACCGTTTATCAATGGGTTTGCCTTATTTTGCTTTTATTATATCATATAAATTTGTCAGGCACCCGAAATGGTGCTTTTTTTAATTATTCGGCTGCGGCGGGGCACTGCTTGCCGGTGTGGTCTATTGTGTAGTTATCCTTTAAAATAAGGTCGCTTATAAACACAAATTCATAGCCCTGCTCTTTTAAGCACTTAAGTATACCCGGCAGCGCCTCGGGGGTGTGGTCGGCGTCGTTATGGAAAAGCACTATACTTCCGTTTGTTACCTTGCCTGTGACTCTTTTAAAAATACTGTCGGGGGTGGCGTTTTCCTTCCAGTCAAGACTGTCAACCGACCACTGTATAGTTTTCATATTAATGCTGTCTACCGTTTCTATAAGCGCGTTGTCGTAATCGCCGTAGGGCGGGCGCAAAAGCGTGGGGCAAACGCCCGTAATCGCCTTTATTTTGCTGTTGCAGCTTTCAAGCTCATCACGCATTTGCTGCTTTGATAATTGCGGCATATGCGGGTGGGTGTTGGAGTGATTTTGCACCTGATGCCCCGCGTCGGAAAGCGCCTTGACAGATTCGGGGTATTTATCCACCCACGAGCCGACAACGAAAAACGTCGCGGGTGCGTTGTATTCTTTTAAAATATCTATAAGCGTTTGAGTGTCGTCGTTGCCCCAAGCTGCGTCAAATGAAATCGCAATTTGCTTTTTCTCGGTTTCAACGCAGTAGATGGGCAGCTTTCTGTCGTTTCCGGCAAATGCGGTTGCAGAGCCTATAACAACGGCGATTACCGCAATAAGCGCGCATATGCCGAGCATAAGCTGTTTTTTGGTTATTATAAGAAATCTCATTTTAACGGTCTCCCTTTTGTTTTCTAATAAAGAATATGTATGCCTGCTTGTATACTATTCTTTAAAATTCAACACAGAAATATTTAATTGTTTTTTGACCGAATAAGCGTTATAATTATGTCGGTGAATGTCGTCTTTCTTTTTGATATTATATTTTCAAAAAGGAGGTGATAAGGCGAGTTTATTAGGTGATATAATTATTGCGGGCATTAAGGGAATAAAATATTACCCTGTGTTTTATGAGGATAAGAAATACAAGGTTTGGATTTGCATGCTTTCGCCATCAACATGTAAACCTTGTTTTGATTTACATGGTAAACTATATTTGCCTGAAGAAGCACCGCCCAGATTTCCAAGATTGCATGAAAATTGCGCTTGCTTTGTTACATGGTCTAAATCAGTTAAAAAAGGGACTGCTACTTATGAGGGAAAACAGGGAATAGATAATTTACTCAAACAGGGAAAAGGACTCCCGAACTGGTATTTTACCAAAAAGGAGGCAAAAAAGCTTGGCTGGAAACCAGCATCAATGAATTTGCGTCAGGTAACAAACGAAGGCGTTATAGGAGGGGATGTTTATAAAAATAAGGATGGGAAATTACCTCATTCTAATGGTAGAATATGGCATGAAGCTGATATAAATTATACGGGTGGCATGCGAAACAGCTCAAGAATCATTTATTCAAATGACGGATTAGTGTTTGTTACTTATGACCATTATTTTACATTCAATGAAATTAGTTAGGAGAAAATATGAAAAGTGTTATTATTAATTTTTCCTTATGTAAATATCCTATGGATCTGCATAAGGAAATAAGAGAAAAATTAGATTTACCCGAAT
>CAJJPG010000195.1 GCA_905193585.1 uncultured Oscillospiraceae bacterium | reverse complement strand
TTGTAATGGCGCTTGTTTTCGTTATTTCCGCGGCGCTTATGATTTGCTACGGACCGAGCAAAAGCCTGCGCAATATGACGGTTATAATGGCAAAGGAAGCAAGCGCCACTAAATGGATACCCACTCTGTTTTTGCCCGCGTCTACGGTAAATAAAATAATTGCGGACAGTGAAAAGGTAAATGTTGACGTAATAGGCGCGGACGACTATAAAAACACAAGCTCCGACGAATGGGAGAACGCGATTGACGGTATGAAACTTATATACCTCAACGAGTCCAAGTTTAAGGGCTATCTTTTACTTATACGCGACCCCAAGCGCGTAACAGTAGGTACATCATCGGAAAATTACGCTTCGGCTACGGCGGGCGCCAGAATTTTTGATATTGTGCAAAAATATAACTGCACGGTTGCCATAAACGGCGGCGAATTTGCCGACGCGGGCGGTCAGGGCACCGGCGCTAAGCCTATGGGGCTTACCTATTCGGGCGGCAAAAATGTTTGGAACGACGGACTAAAGCGCTCGTTTTTCGGCTTTGATAAAAACGATAAACTTGTCTGCCGTGAAGGTATGACTAAAAAAGAAGCCGATGAGCTCGGCATACGCGACGCGGTTTGCTTCCAGACGGGCAACGTGCTAATACAGCAAAACGGCGACGACATAAAGCTGTTCCATGCCGATAACGATACCGGCACCGCGCAGCGCACGGCTATAGGTCAGCGTGCGGACGGCACGGTTATAATGCTTGTAACCGACGGCAGATCGGTTGACAGTATAGGCGCCACAAGAAACGACGTTATAGACCTTATGGTCTCCTACGGCGCGGTAAACGCGGGAATGCTGGACGGCGGCTCCTCCGCTATGATGTACTACCGCAATTATTTTGATAAATATTCCGTTGATAAATCGCAGCTTGACCCCTACCAGCTTAAAGGGCTTGTAAACAGATACAAGGCGTTTACAAACCCGCGCAGAATACCGACCTACTTTATTGTATCGGAGGAAAAGAAATGAGAACCCGTTCTTTGTTTTATAAAATTTACTTTTCCGCCATTGCAATTTTTGTTGCGGCGCTTATAATATTCCTTTTCGTATTCGGCAGCTGGCTTAAAAAATACGAGGCGGCGCAGCCCGAGCAGATAATGTCGGCTTTTATGAATAACGATGTTAAAAGCGGCAAATTATCCGCCGTAAAGGATAAATACCATATAAACGTTTCAAAATACGAAACTAACGAAAGCCTTGATAAAGCCCTTTCGACTGCAAAGGATAAGGAGCTTACCTTTGCAACCTCCTCAATCAAGCCCGAGGGCTGCGATCTTGCCTACTCGGTAAAATCGGGTGACAGCAAGCTTATGAGCGTTTATTTAAAGCGCGACGATAAAAAGCGCTACTCAATTTCGGGAATTGATTTTGACAAAAAGCTCTATAAAACCTATAAAATTTCCGCCACGTCCGATGCGGAAATTTCGGTAAACGGCGTTACCGTTAAAAAAGAGGACCGCAAAAACGAAGAGCTGCCGGATATTGACAGCTCACTCACCAAAGGTACGAAAGTAATAAACAAGCAGATAATAACGCTTGATAATATGCTGAGCGACGAGCCGCAGATAACGGCGAAAACGGGCAGCACCTCGCTCCCGGTGGAAAAGAACGGCACTGTTTACAATGTGGTTCAGGAGTTTGCGGAAAAAGAGGCGGTAGGCAAAATTGCAGGCAAGGCTGCAAGCATTTACGCCGAGTATATGCAGAATGACTCCTCAATGACGCAGATCCGTAAATATATGGATACGGATACAAAGTTTTATAAAAATCTGCGCACCAGCCTTGTTATATTCGTTCTTGACCATGATAAATATGAAATAAAGGACCTTAAAACCTCTGATTTTCATAAATACAGCAACGACCTGTTCAGCTGCCGCGTTACCCTTATAAACGAGCTGACGCGCAAGGGCGAAAAATATCAGGATCACTTTGATAAATATGTATATCTCCGCCGCGACGGCGATACATACAAGGTGCTTGATATGCAGAACACGGGAGATAAAAAAGATGAATGACTTTGAAATAAATATACTTAATTTTATCCAAGATACCTTTGCCTGCCCGTTTCTTGATAAGGTAATGCCGATAATAACCATTTTCGGCGATAAGGGCATTTTCTGGATTGCGGTGGCGCTTATTCTTATAAGAATAAAAAAGACCCGCAAAACGGGCATTAT
>CAJJPG010000194.1 GCA_905193585.1 uncultured Oscillospiraceae bacterium | reverse complement strand
GTAAAAATGCCGGAAAACAGTAATAAAAATCATTCAAATATAGATCTGAAAGATATATGCATCTTTGCGCTGTCAAGATGGCCCATTTTCGTTTGCATGGCGTTGTTTTTTACAGCGGTTGCTTTTATTTATTCGTCTTTTATAGCGGTTCCGCTTTATGTATCTACAGGAAAGATTCACATAATGAATCAGACAACCGATAAACTTACCTCATCAGACCTTTCAATATCAACCTATGTTACAAAGGACTGCGAAAACCTTATATCCGACAATGCCGTTTTAGACGAGGTTTCCGAAAAGCTCGGGAAAAAATATTCCGTGGGCGAACTTAAAAGAGCAATTTCAATAAATGTCCCCGAAGATACAAGATTTATTGAAATATCAATTAAAACCACAAGCGCAAACGACTCAAAAATTATAGTTGACACCGTTTGCCGCGTATCCCAAGAAAAAATTCAGGATATTTTAAATGTAAACAAAGTCACGGTAGTCCGCGAGGGAACACTTCCCTCATCACCGGTGTCTCCGAACATAAGCAGGAATGTTGCGTCCGCCTTTTTACTCGCCTGTTTCGGGTACGCACTTATAATCTTCATAGCATATTATTTCAACGATAAAATAAATACCCCCGAAGACGTGGAAAAATACCTGGGCATAAGCACGCTCGGAGATATTCCGTGCAATAAGCTGAAAACACGTTCAAAATAAACTCAAATCGACATTTGGTCGGGAAGGTTAAAAATGTTTGTAGACGAAATTAATCAAAACACCTCAATACCTGAATTAAACAAAAACTCTGCCGGACGCGTAAACTTCAACACAACATCGGCGGGAGATTATTTAACAAATGAAAACTATAAAACCCTGCGCACCAATATTTTCTTCTGCGGGGTTGATATTAAGGTAATTCTGCTTACCAGCTGCCACGAAAACGAGGGCAAAAGCACCGTTTCGGCAGAGCTTGCAAGAAATCTTGCCGAAGCCGGTAAAAAGACCCTTTTTATTGATGCGGATATGCGCAAATCTCTTATGCAGCCACGCAATTTAAAACAGCATAATCATATGGGACTTTCGGAATTATTATCGGGTCAGGCGGAAACCGAAGATATAATTTATAATACCCAGGATCCGGATTTCGATGTAATTTTCAGCGGAAGATTTCCGCCGAACCCGGTTGAACTGCTCGGCGGCAAAAGATTTTCCGGATTTATTCAGAATATGCGGAATATATATGATTATATAATAATAGATTCCCCTCCGCTCGGCTCGGTTATAGACGCCGCGGTTATAGCCCCCGTTTGTGACGGTGCGATAATGGTTATAGCCCCGGGAAAGGTCTCTTCCTCTGAAGCCCTTGATGTTAAAAATCAGCTTGATAAAAGCGGCTGTAAAATTCTCGGCGCAATTCTTAACGATGCTTACGGAAAGCGCACAAAATACTACAAAAAATATTATAAAGGCGATTACGGCATACCCTCAAAGAAAAAACGTTCCAAATAAAAATAAAAGGATTTGGTTTTAATTATGAGTCAGATTTCCGAAATCGATAAAAATTTAGCGGTAAACGCCACCGTATGTGAAAACGGTATTATCTTCCGCAATTCCCTGTCTTCCCCCTTTTCGCTTTGCGGGCTTTTGCCTGTAACCCCGTTTTTGCGCCTGCCGCTCGAAACGGCGCAAAACACGAATTCCGGCGTAGAGGCGCTCTGCCGCAATACCGCCGGCGGAAGACTCCGTTTCAAAAGCGATTCAAAGCGTATTGTCCTGCGCGTCTGCTATGACGGCATTTGCCATATGTCGCATATGCCGCTCACGGGCAGCACCGGCTTTGATATGTATATATACTCAAACGGCGGCTATTCCTACGCAGGTTCTTTCATTCCGCCTACCGATTGCAAAGGCGATTTCAATTCGGAAATTACCCTGCCTGATAATTCCATGCGCGATATTACAATTAATTTTCCGCTTTATAACAGCGTAAAAACCGTTTTTATAGGGCTGGAGGAAAATGCAAAGCTGCTTAAAACCGACGGCTACATAAATAAAGAGCCGATTGTTTATTACGGCTCATCCATAACTCAGGGCGGATGTGCTTCCCGCCCCGGAAATTCCTATCAGGCAATTATATCCCGACGGTTTAATATCGATTATGTGAATCTGGGCTTTTCGGGCAGCGCACTTGGCGAAAAGGCTATGGCTGAATATATAGCAGACCTGCCTATGTCGCTTTTCTTTATGGATTTCGACCACAACAGCCCTAATACCGGGCATTTAAAGGCGCACCACGAAAATTTCTTCCTGA
>CAJJPG010000193.1 GCA_905193585.1 uncultured Oscillospiraceae bacterium | reverse complement strand
TTAACAATGGTATTTATAGATACTATAATAGTATTTACAAATACCATTATAGGGGAAATTGCAATGCAAACACGCGCAAAAAAAATATGGGAAGCCTGGGGGCGGGCTAACGCGCTTTACACCGCATGGGCTGCCGATAACGGTGTAAATTCTTACAGGCTTTTGGTTTTATATGCGATAGACGGAAACAATGCCGTAACCCAAAAAATGATTTCCGAATGTACGGGACTTTCAAAGCAGACGGTAAATACCGTTGTTCGTGCATTAAAAATGGAAGGCTATCTTGAACTGACAGGCGGAAATTCCGACCGCAGAGAGAAGACGGTCATACTGACACCCGAGGGAGAAAAATATTCTTCAGATATTTTAGGTCGGCTGCATAGTCTTGAAAACGGCGTATTTGATATAATCGGCACAGAGCGCATAAATGAAATGATAAATGCGATTGAGTTATTTACAACCGTTTTCGCAAAGGAAACGAGGAATAAAAGCGGTGAAAACTAAACAGAATAAAGAATTTTTCTCTTACGTTATTCCTTCGGTACCTGCGTTTGCCCTTTCGGGTGTTTACACTATTGTTGACGGTTTCTTTATAGGGCAGAGTCTCGGTGATATAGGTCTTGCCGCAATCACGCTGGGTTATCCCGTTTCGGCTTTGATAGGAGCAGTGGGAACCGGAATAGGCCTGTCGGGCGCAATCAGATTCACCATTCTGAACGCGCAGGGCGAAAAAAAAGAAAAGCGAAGAGTGCTTTTCGGGTACGGCATTTTTAATGCTTGCGGTCGGGGTTTTAATGACCGTGCTGCTGTTTGTGTTTGCAAATCCGCTGTTAAGGCTGTTCGGCGCAGAGGACGAAGCGCTTGCGCTGTCTGCCGAATATGCGCGTTTTATTGCGCTCGGCGCAATTTTTCAGGTTTTGGCAACGGGCTTTGTGCCGTTTATCCGTAATATGGGCGGCTCGTCATTTGCCATGGTTGCCATGATACTTGGGTTTGTTGCAAATATTGCATTGGATTATACCCTTGTGTGGGTAGTAAATTGGGGAATGACCGGCGCCGCTTTGGCAACCGTTATAGGGCAGGCGGTAACAACGGTCGCCGCCGTACTGTTTTTAATAATTAAAAAGAATAAGCTGCGGATACTCGCTTTCGGCGAATGGCTTATTCTCTGCAAGGAAATTCTTAAAGTGGCGCTTTCGCCGTTTGGTTTGACCTTTTCACCTACAGTTGCAATGCTGCTGATGAACCGTTTTTTGCTGCTTTACGGGAATGAACGGTCTGTTGCGGTTTACGGCTGTATAGGTTATATTACATCTATCATTTATCTTTTGTTGCAGGGTGTAGGCGATGGATGCCAGCCTCTTATCAGCTATTATTACGGAGAAAAAACCTTGCCTTGGTAAAAAACACGCGCAGATCGGCATATATTACAGCCACAATAATCACGGTTTTATGTATGCTCGGAGTGTTTTTCGCAAGGGCAAGGGTCGGAATTTTATTCAGTGCGTCAACCGATGCAAACGCAGGGGTTATTCGATATATTCCGTATTTTTTGGCAACCCTGCTGTTTTTGGCGTTTGTCCGCATTACAACGTCTTACTTTTATGCTACGGAAAAAACCGCGCTATCATACATTCTGGTATATGCAGAACCGATTTTTACATTGCTTTTTCTTTTGATTTTACCGCCGATGTGTAAATTAACGGGCGTTTGGTCGGCAGTTCCTTTGGCGCAATGCGCCACGTTTGTAATTGCCGTAATCGCGTACAGATATACCGAAAGGCAAGCGCGAAGCAAGTCGGAATAACCGTTTACTTTCATATATATATTATTTCCGCGCCGAGCAAATCCGACTCGTATTCGGAGTGGGTAACCGCTATAAGCGTTCTGCCGTTTAAGCCCTGCAATATATGCTTTGCGGCTTTTTCGGTGTTTTCTTTATCAAGCCCCGCAAACGGCTCGTCCAGTACAAGGCAATCGTATCCGGCTGAAAGCGCGCGGGCTATTGCCACGCGCCGCCGCATACCGCCCGATAGCTCGGACGGATATTTTCCGGCTGCCTCCCCTACTCCCAGTGCCGAAAGATTATAAAGCGCGGTCTTTTCATCTGCGCCTATCAGCGTTATATTGCCGAGTGCGGTTTTAAAGGGCAGCAGCCTATCCTCTTGAAAAACGGCGGACATTCGTGCGCCGCCCGTTTCAATACTGCCGCCGCAGGGCTTTTCAAGCCCCAATATCAGCCGTAAAAGGGTGGTTTTTCCGCGTCCTATTGATACTCTGTCTTTATATAAAGGCCATAGAGTTTTCATTTTCGGTGACA
>CAJJPG010000192.1 GCA_905193585.1 uncultured Oscillospiraceae bacterium | reverse complement strand
AAGGGGCGGCTCAAAACGGCTATAAGAACCGAGCTTGCAATAGAATCAGCCGAGGGGTCAGGAAACAATCGGACTTCATTTATAAAGAAAGAAGAAAAGTGCGGAAATGTAAACATAACGCGGATAAAAATAAAAACCGAGGCGGAGGAAAAGGCTGTAGGCAGACCGCGCGGCGACTATATAACCCTTGAATTTCCCGATATTTCGGTATCCGTTCCCGATAATTTAAAGGAAGTAATAAAAAATGAGATGAACAGCCTTTTGCCCGAAAAAAGAGGACTTATTTTGGCGGCGGGGCTCGGAAACAGCGATATTACGCCCGACGCGCTGGGCCCTGCCGCCGCCCGCAGAATTTTTGCAACGCGGCATATTCCCCCCGCGCTTTCAAAAACGGCGGGGCTTGAAAATTTAAGGCAGGTGGCGGTAATAGCCCCGGGCGTTCTGGGGCAGACAGGTATTGAGGCGGGCGAGCTTATAAAAGCCGCGGCGGACAGAATAAAGCCCGACGCGGTAATAGTAATAGACGCGCTGGCGGCGAAAAGCCCGAACAGGCTTTTTAAGACCGTGCAAATCTGCAATACGGGAATATCCCCCGGCTCGGGGGTTAAAAACAGCCGAAAGGAAATAAGCGAAAAAACGGTGGGCGTGCCGGTAATAGCGTTAGGCGTGCCCACGGTAATTGATACCGATACCTTAATTGAGGAAATAACGGGCGCGGCGCCTGCGCAAAAAAGCGGAATGTTTGTAACGCCCAAAGAGGTGGATATGCTCACCGTGCGCCTGAGTGAAATTTTAGGCGAGGCTTTAAATATGCTTTTGCAGCCCGAAATTGACCCCGCAATAATTTCCGAACTGGTCTAATTTTTATTCGCTCTGAATAAAATTATTTCAGAGGGGGCGGAAAAAATGCGAAACGGAGCGGGTGCGGCAAGGCTTATTTGTGTTTTTACGGCGTGTATTCTGCTTTTGGGCTATAATTTTTACGGCAGGTTTTTAAAGCCCTCGCCTGCGGTACAGGCTGTAAAACCCGAGCCTGAAAAAAGAGAGATAACAAGCAGTGAAAGCAGTACCTCCGCCCCCGAAAAAACCGAAAGTAAGGCAGAAACGGTAAGCTCCGCTTCTTCCGACAGCACCGAGAGCGAAACAAAATCCGAGACAAGCGTTGCCGCCTCTGCCAAGGGCACGGTAAAGGGAAAAATTATAAACAACTATATATCGCCCTATAGGGCGGGGCTTTCATATAATAACGTATACGTTAAAAACAGCGCGGGCGTGAGTATTGATATAAAGCAGCTGCTTAACGCCCCGCTTACCTTCAAAATGGAAAAAAGCGATAAACCGCAGGTGCTTATAATGCACACCCACACCACCGAAACCTATATGACCGAAAACACCGATTACTATACCGACGCTTTTTCGCCCCGTTCGCGGGATAAGGCGGTAAATATGGTAAGCGTTGGCAATATTGTGGCGGATAAGCTGAACGCCGCGGGCATTACCGCGCTGCACGATACCACCGAGCACGATTACCCCAAATACACCGGCAGCTACTCGCGCGCGGCAAAAACAATAAACGGGTACTTAAAAAAGTACCCGAGCATAAAAATAGTGCTTGATCTGCACCGCGACGCGGCGGCAAACGGCAACGATAAAATTAAGCTCACCACCGAAATAGGCGGCAAGCGCGCGGCGCAGGTAATGCTTGTAATGGGCTCGCAAAGCGGCTCGCAGACCCATTTTCCCAACTGGAAGGAAAACTTAAAGCTGGCGCTGCGCTTACAGCAGACGTTGGAAAACAAATACCCTACACTCGCGCGCCCGCTAAGCCTTACTTCCAGCGGATATAACGAAAGCCTTACAAACGGCTCGCTGCTTATAGAGTTCGGCACCGACGCAAACACCGTGGAGGAGGCGCACTACTCCGCAGGGCTTGTGGGCAACGCGCTGGCGGATCTGCTTAATAATTTGAAATAATTAAATGTATTTAATTCTGAGCGGTTTACCTGCAGATTTTGTATAATTAACAGTGGAACGGGTACCGGGACTTTTTCCGTCCCAAAAACAAATAACATAATCTGCTGTTTCAACCATTAGTTTGTTTCGGCGCGGACCCGCCGACCTACCGTATTTTTCCCAATCGGGAAGAAAACGTTTGATTTTAAACCTGTTTTCGCGTGCATATCGTTCACCTAAAGAATCTGCGCCTAAAGCACCGCCCGAAATTATTGTAATTTTGTATTTTTCTCGAATATTTGAAATATAATAATTAAATGTTATTTGATTTACAATACACAAATATTTCTGCAAAACATGCCGATATATATATTATAATAT
>CAJJPG010000191.1 GCA_905193585.1 uncultured Oscillospiraceae bacterium | reverse complement strand
AGCGGTCTGGCAACCACATCATTGTATATTAAGGAGGTTCGGTGTCAATGAATATTGATTTTATCTGTTGCACCAATGGGATTGTTCAGCATACCTGCATGTGCTGAGACGGCAACAAACGGAACCACCGGCAACTGCACTTGGACGCTCGACGGAACGGTGCTTACAATAAGCGGTAACGGTGCTATGGAAAATTATTGGTATTTCGATTCTTTGCCATGGGGTATAAGCATAACAGAGGTTATTATTAATACCGGTGTTACAAGTATAGGGGATAACGCTTTTAAAAGCTGCGCAAGTCTTACAAGTATAACAATACCCGATAGCGTTACAAATATATTCGGGGATGCCTTTTCCTGCTGCAGCAAACTTGAAAATTTAACGATAAATGGAGCAGAACGCTTGTACGAAAACAGTTTCAGCAACTGCAACAGCCTTAAAAACATATACCTTTCAAAGAATTTAAAGACGGTATATAACAGAGCGTTTGGCGGAATCAACAGTATTGAAAATATCTATTATGAGGGCAGCGAGGAAGAATGGAACGCAGTTACAATTCTTCCGAATAATGACGCGCTTAAAAAGGCTAATGTATATTTTAATTCGACGGGAATACCGGACGAAGTGCCGACTGCACCCGAGCTTTTAAGAAAGACCGCCTGCACGGTTACGCTAAAGCATACTGACGGTTACGAATACAGGTTGAATGACGGCGAATGGCAGAGCAGTAATATATTTACCGGAATTAACCCAAACACCGAGTATAAATTTTACCGTAGAACGGCGGCTGCGGACGAATCACCCGCAGGCGCCGCAAGCTGTGCCTTAACTGCTGTTACTTCGGAAATAATAAAGGACGATATTAACGACGACAGAGAAGTAAATATATTAGACTTAATTTCCCTTAAAAAATTCTTTGCCGACCCGCTTAATAACGTTGTGCCGTCGGAGTGCCTTGACGTTTCGGGCGACGGAAGAATAAATTCCAAGGATCTTGCCGCTTTAAGGAAAAATTTATTATTGCAATAAGGTTGATTTAGGCATTAGATAAATACCCCGCAAGTTAGACATTAGATATTAGACGTTAGATGTTAGAAAAATACCCCTCAGTCGCCTGACGGCGCCAGCCGCTGACGGCGGCGGTCCCCTCTGTCAACTGCGTTGACGTCTCCCCACACCGTGGGGAGCAACCCCCTCTGTTTGCTAACGCAAAAGAAGGGAGCCTAAAGCCGCCGTTTTAAGACGATTTTTTAATGTTCAGCAAATGCGCTATTCCCGGTATGCTCTCACCCTGAAAGGATGATGTGGGCGACATAAGCGCGCCTGTTGACATAAACAGAATATTACTGAAATCTCCCTGCTCCAAACGGTGCATAATATAAGAGCAAAGCACCGATGCGCTGCACCCGCAGCCCGAGCCGCCCGCATGGACGTCCTGCTTTTCACGGTCGAATATCAGCGTTCCGCAATCGCTGTGGCGGCAGCGTATATCCACGCCCTCGCGCTCTAAAAGCTCATAAAGCAGGTTTGTGCCCACATAACCGAGGTCGCCCGTAAAAATTATATCGTAATCCTCGGGTTTGGTTTTCGTGTCCTTAAAGAAATTAAGCAGCGTGCCGGCAGCGGCGGGCGCCATTGCCGCGCCCATATTATTTGCGTCCTTAATATTCAAATCCTCTATTTCACCGAATGTTACCGAGTTTATATAAATATCTCCGCCCTCTCTGCCCAATATCAGCGCGCCCGAGCCTGTTACCGTCCATTGGGCGGTGGGGGTGCGCTGTGAGCCGTAATTAAGCGGAAAGCGGTACTGCCGCTCGGCAGAGCAAAAGTGCGAGGATGTTACCGAAACGGTTTTTTCTGCGGCGCCCGAGTCTATAAAAACGGCGGCAAGCCCGGTAGAAAGCGCCATGGTTGAGCAGGCGCCGTAAAGCCCTATAAACGGTATGCCGAAGCTGCGCAGCCCGAATGAGCTGCCTATGCACTGGTTTAAAAGGTCGCCCGCAAAAATATTGTCTATATCCTCTGCCGTCAGCCCCGCTTTATCAAGCGCGGTTTGAACGGCGGTTTTTTGCAGCTTGCTTTCAGCCTTTTCAAAGCTCTTTTCACCGAAAAAGCTATCTGTAGTGTAGGCGTCAAATTCATTTGAAAGCGGTCCCTCGTGCTCCTTTTTGCCCACCACCGAGCCGTAGCTTATAACACGAGGTTTATTTTCAAAAATAATGGTGCGTTTTCCCGTTCTTTTCATATTCTCACCCGCAAATACTCATAATATATAAAATAATGCCGTATATAACGCTTGCCAGCGTGCCATATACTATAACAGGTCCGGCTATCG
>CAJJPG010000190.1 GCA_905193585.1 uncultured Oscillospiraceae bacterium | reverse complement strand
CAATACCGAAAGCATAAATGCGGTTTTAAACGTATAGGAGGCAAATAAATGAATTTTTTTGAAGAGCTTAAAAATTACGATACCGAGGTTGCAGCTGCCTGCCACTCTGAGCTTGAGCGCCAGCAGCACAATATAGAGCTTATCGCCTCGGAAAACATTGTTTCAAAGGGCGTGCTTTTAGCCGCGGGCGGCGTGCTTACAAATAAATATGCCGAGGGCTACCCCGGCAAGCGCTATTACGGCGGCTGTCAATATGTAGACGTGGTTGAAAACATTGCAAGAGAGCGCGCGAAAAAGCTTTTCGGCGCAGAGCACGCAAACGTTCAGCCGCACTGCGGCGCAAGCGCAAACCTTGCCGTGTTTTTCGCCTTTTTACAGCCCGGCGATACCGTTATGGGTATGAATTTGCAGCAGGGCGGGCATTTATCGCACGGCTCGCCGGTTAATATTTCGGGAAAATATTTCAATGTTGTTCCCTACGGCGTAAACCCCGAAACCGAAATGATAGATTATGACGAAATGCGCCGCATAGCGCTTGAATGTAAGCCGAAAATGATAATTGCGGGCGCAAGCGCGTATTCGCGCATAATTGATTTTAAGCGCTGCCGCGAAATTGCAGATGAAGTCGGCGCGTATTTAATGGTGGATATGGCACACATTGCGGGTCTTGTAGCCGCAGGGCTGCACCCCTCGCCCGTGCCGTATGCTGACGTTGTTACAACCACCACACATAAAACGCTCCGCGGTCCGCGCGGAGGGCTTATTCTCTGCAAAGAGAAATATGCCGCGCAAATAGATAAAGCCATTTTCCCCGGCACGCAGGGCGGCCCGCTTATGCACATAATCGCTGCAAAGGCGGTGGCTTTGGGCGAAGCGCTCACCCCCGAATTCAAAGAATACCAGCAGCAGATACTTAAAAATTCAAAGGCACTCTGCTCAGCGCTTCAGAACGAGGGTATTGATATAGTCTCGGGCGGAACGGATAACCACCTTATTTTAGTTAAACTTATAAAGAACGGCATTACAGGAAAAGAGCTTGAACACAGGCTTGACGAGGTGCATATTACCGCGAATAAAAACACCGTGCCTAATGACCCGCAAAGCCCGTTTGTAACAAGCGGACTGAGAGTCGGCACGCCCGCCGTTACCACGCGCGGCTTTAAAGAACCCGAAATGGCAAGCATCGCAAAATGGATAGCCCTTTGCGCTAACGATTTTGAGCCGAATAAGAAAAGAATTACAAACGAAGTAACCGAGCTTTGCTCGCGCTACCCGATATACTGATTTATTCCACAATAATACCGGCGGCGTCCTCCGCGCGAATTGCAATTACGGCGCCGCGTATCAAAAACGCCTTGGGGTCGCCCCCGGGGCTTTTTCCGATACATTCAACCCGCGTTCCGGGCGTAAGCCCTATATCCAGCAGTCTTCTTCGCATATCGCCGTCGGTAATTATTTCTTTAACCGCGGCAAAGTCGCCGGGTAAAATTTCTTTCAGTGTTTTCATTGCTTTGCCCCCTCATTTCATTATATTTCGGCACCGTATTTTTGTGCCGTTTCGGAGAAATAAGAATGAACGTTATTTACGAAAACAAAATCAACATTATTGAAATGAATCGCTCAAGCCTTTTGGGTGAAACCATGCACCTGCACAAAGAGCTTGAAATTGTTTACGCGGTGGACGGACAATCCGTTGCCTATGCCGATAAAAACAGCTACCTTTTAAACCCCGGCGATACGTTTATTTCATTCCCCAACCAAATACACTATTACAACACAATAAAAACGGGCGAATATATCGTAATAATTTTTTCGCCCGAGGTTCTTTGCGGCTTTTCTTCGGAAATTTCAAAAAGTATTCCCGATACAAACTTTATAGCCGCGGGCGAAGAGCCGGAGCTTGGCGAAATTTTTGAAAAAATACGGCTGCTTTTTAATAAAAATACAGATTACAATAACATGAAACTTAACGGCTATATAAATATTGCAATGAGTATTATGCTGCCGCACTTTACCCTTAAAACGGCAAATTTTGAAAAAAACTCCGCGTTTTACGGCGTTATGGATTTCTGCACACACAATTTCACCGAGCCTATAACGCTTGATTCTGTAGCGGAAGTGCTGCATTTAAACAAATACTACATTTCGCACCTTATAAACCGCAAGCTCGGGCAAAATTTTAACGAATATATAAACAGCCTCAGAATTAACGAGGCGTGCGCCATGCTCCGCGAAACGGATAAAAAAATATCCGATATTTCGGAAGAGGTCGGTTTCGGAACGATCCGTTCGTTCAACCGTTCCTTTAAACAAATAACCTCCGTTTCTCCTGCGGAATACCGGCTT
>CAJJPG010000189.1 GCA_905193585.1 uncultured Oscillospiraceae bacterium | reverse complement strand
TGTCACTATGGACCTATTTTTTTATTTTATTTCAACTTCATTTTACAACGCGCGACTTTATTTTTTTATGGTCTTGTTGTATAATGTAAAAAAACACTACGGACGTGAAAATATGAAATTCTGCGATAGGCTTAACGAATATATAGAAACGCTTGACTGCACCGCCAAGGAATTAAGCGAGCTTTCGGGCATATCGGCGGCGACTGTAAGCCGCTATCGCTCGGGCGAAAGGCTGCCCGATGCCGAAAGCGGGGCTTTTTGATCCCTTATAAACGCGCTGGCAGGCATTGCCGAAAATAAAAAAATCAACCTTAGCGCGGAAGATATACGCGCGCAGTTTCTTGCTTGCGACGGGCTTGTTTCAACCGATAAGGAACAACTTCGGCTTAATTTCAATACGCTTATCTCCGTGCTTGATATAAATATTTCAAAGCTATGCCGCAGCACAAATTACGACAGCTCAACCATATTCCGTTTCAGAAACGGCTCGCGCCGCCCTGCCGACCCCGAGCAATTTGCCGAGTCAGTGGCTTCCTTTGTGGCACGAGAAATTAATTCCCCCGCCGGCCTTGCCGTTTTGGCAGAGCTTATAGGCGAGGAAACCGACAACCGCGCCGCAAGATATGAAAAAATTAAAGAATGGCTGCTTTGCGGTAAATCGGGCAATACCGAAAACGGCGGCATTTCGGGATTTCTTGCAAAGCTTGATGAATTTGATTTAAACGAATACATTAAGGCAATACATTTTGATGAAATGAAAGTACCCTCCTTACCGTTTCAGCTGCCCACCTCAAAGTATTATTACGGTCTTCACGAAATGATGGAAAGCGAGCTTGATTTTTTAAAGGCGACCGTGCTTTCAAAATCAAAGGACGACGTTACCCTTTACAGCGATATGCCCATGACCGAAATGGCAAAGGACCCCGATTTTCCGAAAAAATGGATGTACGGAATGGCGCTTATGCTCAAAAAAGGGTTGCACCTTAACAATATACATAATATTGACCGATCGTTTGAGGAAATGATGCTGGGGCTTGAAAGCTGGATACCTATGTATATGACGGGGCAAATATCCCCCTATTACCTCAAAAAAACGCAGAGCGGCGCTTTTAACCATTTTTTGCGGGTATCGGGCGCGGCAGCGCTCTCGGGCGAGGCGATTGCGGGCTATCACGACCGCGGCAGGTATTATCTTTCAAAAACCAAGGACGATATAACGTACTATAAAAAACGCGCCGAGGACCTTTTGAAAAATGCAGCGTCCTTAATGGAAATTTACCGAGAGGACGGCGCGCGCAGACTAAACGCGTTTATGCTTGCCGACGCGGAAAACGCAGGCAAACGCCGCAATATTCTCACCGTGCCGCCGCTTTATACCGCGGGAGCGGATTTTCTTGAAAAACTGTTTGAAAACCGTAAAATACAAGCGGAAGATAAAAATAAAATTCTTGATTTTGCGCGTTCGCAGCGCGAAATTGCGGAAAAAATTCTTGAAAACGGCAGCATAACCGATGAAATGCCTGTTATAAGCCGCGAGGAATTTGAGCGCCACCCGGCTGTTTTGCCACTTTCGGGAATGTTTTACAGTAAGGATATATGCCTTAGCTATGACGAATACTCAGAGCTTATAAAGCAAACCGAGCAGTTCCAAAAAGCGCACGAAAATTATACCGCGGAATTTACAAGGACAAACGCGTTCAGAAATTTGCAGATTTTAATTCACGAGGGGCAGTGGGCTATGATTTCAAAGGGCAACGCCCCCGCGATTCACTTTGTGATTCACCACCCGAAGCTGCGCGGCGCAATAGAAAATTTTATTCCGCCGGTTGTGGAATAAAAAATCGGCTTGATATATTAAAAATAAAAGAGAATAATAAGCTTATAACAGAAGGAACGGAGAGTTATTATGTATAAAAATATTGAAAAAGAAAAAGTTATAAGCCTTAAAGACCTTGTGGATTACAGCGAGGGTCAGGTAGTAAGCAAAACGCTTGTGCAAAACGAGCTTGTAAGCATGAGCGTTTTTTCGTTTGATAAGGGCGAAGAAATTTCCTCCCATTCAGCCGGCGGCGACGCTATGGTAACGGTGCTTGACGGTAAGGGTAAATTCACCGTGGGCGGTAAGGAATATATTTTAACAGAGGGCGAAACGCTTATAATGCCCAAGGGTATACCGCACGCCGTGTTCGGAATTGAAAAATTCAAAATGCAGCTTACGGTGTCTTTCTGATATACGGCATAAAGCCCGACAGGGAAAAAGCCTGTCAGGCTGAGCGTGTCGAAAAAGTCAACACGCTCCTCTGCGGGAATGCCGCTCGCTCGAAAATCAAAGATTTTCGGACTGCACTCCCTACTCTTGCGGTGCCCAAAGAAAATATTCGCTTGGAGCGCGAATT
>CAJJPG010000188.1 GCA_905193585.1 uncultured Oscillospiraceae bacterium | reverse complement strand
GTCAACGTCAAAATCGGAATCGATTTTAATAATATCCTTTTTGCCCGATTTTTTGCTTGCGACGTTTTTTATAAGCGCTACCGAGCAATCAAGCTCTTCAAGCCCCAAAAGGCGGTATATCTCCATACCTTTACCTGCGGTTATGTGGTCTATTACAATGCCGTTTTTAATGGAATCAATGTTCATCACTTTACCTCCAAAAGCTTTAAAATAAGCGCCATACGCATATATTTTCCGTAAAGCACCTGCTTAAAATAACAGGCGCGCGGGTCTGAGTCTACCGCTACGCTTATTTCATTCACGCGCGGCAGGGGGTGGAGAACGCGTAATTTTTCGCTTGCCAGCGCCATTTTTTCGGGGGTTAAAATATATGTGTCTCTAAGGCGCAAATAGTCTTCTTCATTGAAAAAGCGCTCCTTTTGCACGCGGGTCATATAAAGTATGTCAAGGTCGGCAATGGAGTTTTCAAGGCTGTCGGTTTCGGTGTACTCAATACCGTCTTTATCGAGCTTATCCTTAACATAGCCCGGCAGCTTTAGTTCATTCGGGGAAATTAGTACAAATTTAACGTTTTTATAGCGTATAAGCGCGGATATAAGTGAGTGTACCGTTCTGCCGAATTTGAGGTCGCCGCAAAAGCCAACGGTCAAATTATCAAAACCGCCCTTTTCACGGTATATTGTAAGCAGGTCCGCCAAGGTCTGCGTGGGGTGGCAGTGCCCGCCGTCGCCCGCATTTATAACGGGTATGCTTGCATTTCTTGCGGCTACAAGCGGCGCGCCCTCTTTCGGGTGGCGCATTGCTATAATATCGGCATAGCAGGAAATAACCTTTGCGGTATCCGCCACGCTTTCGCCCTTTGAGGCAGAGGAGCTTTGCGCCTCGGAAAAGCCGAGAACACTGCCGCCGAGCTCCAGCATTGCCGCCTCAAAGCTCAGGCGCGTTCTGGTGGACGGCTCAAAAAACAGGGTGGCAAGCTTTTTGCCTTTGCATTTTTCACTGTATTTTTCGGGGTTTGCTATAATATCGTTGGCAACGCCTATAAGCTCTTCAATTTCGCCCGTTGTAAGCTCCGAAATATCAATAAGACTTCTCATTTAATATCGTTCCTTTGCACCGTTAATTTTAAGATAGTTCTTTATTCGGTCTGTGTTTTCGCGGTTTTTTTCGTCCTCTTCAAGGTATTCTATAATATCGTAAACGTTAACTACCGAGTAAACGGGGAAGCCGAATTCTTCGCCCACTTCCGCCATAGCTGATTTTTCGGTTTGACCCTTTTCGCAGCGGTCTACCATAACAAAGGCGGCGGCAACCCTTACGCCCGCGAGTTTTGAGAGGATAGCCATACTTTCCCTTATTGCCGTGCCCGCGGTTATAACATCCTCTACTATTACTACCTCTTCGCCCGCCTGAGGCTTGTAGCCCACAAAAACGCCGCCCTCGCCGTGGTCCTTTTCTTCCTTGCGGTTGAAGAAAAACGGAACGTCAAGCCCGTTTTCCGAAAGCGCAACCGCAACCGATACCGCTATCGGGATTCCCTTATATGCAGGGCCGTAAAGCACGGCTTTTTTATCGCCCAGCTTTTCAAAATACGCCTTTGCGTAAAATTTGCCCAATTTTCTTATCTGGTCGCCTGTTTTAATTTCGCCCGCGTTTATAAAATAGGGTATTTTTCTGCCGCTTTTGGCGGTGAAATCACCGAATTTAAGCACGCCGGCACTCTCTAAAAATTCAATAAATTCGTGTTTGTAAGCTTGCATTTTTATCACCTATCCTATAAATTCGCGAACGCAGCGCTCGTATGCCGCTACGGGGTCGGGTGCGGCGGTTATGGGTCTGCCCACCACTATATAGTCGCTGCCTATTTCCTTTGCCTTTTCGGGGGTGGTAACGCGCGATTGGTCGCCCTTGTCGCCGTCAGCAAAGCGTATGCCCGGCGTTACGGTCAAAAAGTTTTCGCCGCAGGCGTTATGTACCGCCGCCGCCTCAAGCGGGGAGCATACCACGCCGTCAAGCCCCGCACACTTTGCGTTCTTAGCGTAGTGCTTAACCACGTTTTCCATTTTGCCCTCTATCAGCAAATCTTTATGCATTGCCTCTTCGCTTGTTGAGGTAAGCTGGGTCACGGCTATAAGCAGGGGGCGTGTGCCGTCTTCTCTTGTCAGCCCCTCTATTGCCGCGGTCATCATAGCGGCAGTGCCCGCCGCGTGTAGGTTGCACATATCCACATCAAGGCGTGATAGTACCGCCATTGATTTTTTTACGGTGTTCGGTATATCGTGCAGCTTTAAATCGAGGAATATTTTATGCCCGCGCGCCTTAATTTCCCTTACAATTTCGGGGCCCTCGGCGTAGAAAAGCTCCATTCCTATTTTTACAAACGGTTTTTTGCCCTCAAATTTATCTAAA
>CAJJPG010000187.1 GCA_905193585.1 uncultured Oscillospiraceae bacterium | reverse complement strand
GGGTGTATACATACCGACTTAAAAAGAGCGGGAGTGATAGGGGATTATTTTTACCGCGATAACGCCGAAAAAATCAGGTGGATAGAAAATTGCGATGTAACATACCAAAAACAATTTGATGTTGACAGCGTGGAAAACAATGAATACTTACGGTTTGAGGGTCTTGACTGCTACTGCGATATTTATTTGAATAATATAAAAATCGGCTCGGCGGACGATATGTTTATTCCGTATGAATTTTCCGCCGAAAGCGTTCTGAGGGCGGGAACCAATTTACTGGAGGTTAAATTCCGCTCGCCGATTAAAGAGGTTGCGGGGAGACCTAAGCGCGACGGCGCATTTACCACCGAGCGGCTTTATACCCGCAGGGAGCAGTGTACTTACGGCTGGGATTGGGTCACCCGTTTTGTAACAATGGGTATATGCGGCGATGTTTCTTTGAAAAAAAGAGAGACGGACAGCCTTGACAATGTTTACATATATACCAAAGGCATTACACCGTTTGCGGCGTCGGTAGCCGTAGAAGCCGCTTTTAAGGATATATCGGGTGACGGCTTTGCCGACTTTGAAATAATAAGTCCGCAGGGCGAGACGGTTTTCAGCGAAAAACGCGCGATTTTTGAAAGCCTTATTAAAATGACCGCCGATATTCCGAATGCGCAGCTGTGGTTCCCGACAGGCTACGGCGAGCAGCCATTGTATAAACTTAAAATAACGGTAAACGGAAAAGAAAGCATTACCGAGTTCGGAATAAGAAAAGTCGATATATTGGAAATTGACGATAATTTCAATCCGGAATATAAGGCAAAGGCGGAGAAACTGAAAAAGAACCCGCATTTGCTGGAGAATGACAGAAATGAGAAAACCTCCGCGTTTTGGCTTGTAATAAACGGCGTTCGTATTTTTTGCCAGGGCGGCAACTGGGTGCCGTGCGATCCTTTTGTTTCTGAGGAAACCGACGAAAAGATAAAATTGCTTGTGCAAAGCGCGCACGAATGCGGGTATAATATGCTGCGCGTTTGGGGCGGAGGAGTTTTTGAAAAGGACTCTTTTTATAGCGAATGCGACCGTTTGGGAATTTTGGTAACGCAGGATTTTCTTATGGCTTGCGGAACTTATCCGGAGGATGATAAGGATTTTCTTGATAAAGTAGCCCGCGAGACCGCCGTTGCCGCAGTAAGGCTCAGAAATCACCCGAGCCTTGTTTGGTGGAGCGGTGACAACGAAAACGCCGTAGACGGATATTTTAATAAAAAATCGTTCCCGGGAAAAACTGTGGTTTCAAAATCAATCGCTCCCGTTTTATCAAGGCTTGACCCGCAAAGAACATTTCTGCTTTCAAGCCCCTACGGCGGAGTACCGTTTAAATCCGCCGCATGTGGCACTACGCACAATACCGCTTATTTAGGCGATTGGTTCGATTTTGTCTCGGGGGAGGCGCTCTTTGATTATTATAACGAAATCAATCGGTATCTTTCACGCTTTATGGCGGAGCAGCCGTCGTACGGGTTGCCCTTTGTTTCCTCGCTTAAAAAGTTTTTGACCGATGAAGATATATTCGGGAATAATTCGGATATTATGGAATACCACTGTCAGAATAACCCGTGTCTTAAAGAAACGATTTTCGCGTATTCGGAGAAAATGGCGGAGGGATTTTTTGGGAAATACGAAAGCCCGCGGGACAAAATATACAAACTGCAGCTTTTACAGTGCGAATGGCTGCGCGTTTCCTTTGAACTGTTCAAGAGAAATCAGTGGTTTTCTTCGGGAATTGTTTACTGGATGTTTAACGATTGCTGGCCGGCGTCCGTCAGCTGGTCCGTTGTTGATTATTACGGGAATCCTAAGCCGGCATATTATGTTTTCAGGCGCTGCGCAAAGCCCGTTATAACCTCTTTGTATGAAGAAGACGGGGAAATAAAGGCTTATGTATGCGTAAACGGGAAAAACGGCGTTTCGGCAAAGGGCAGGGTGTATCTGTATAACGTTTTAACGGGAGAGGAAAATACGCTTGCCGAATTTGACGGAAGGTTTTCGGTGGGCAGCACCTGCGCCGCCGCCATTGAAAAAAGCAAAATACCGCAGATAGAGCAAAATGAAAATATAGTTTTATGCGATTTGGAAAGCGATATATGCAGCGACCGCTCTTTCTATTGCCCCAATTATTTCAAAAACGTACCTTGGGGCAAAAACGACGCCTTTGTTTTAACCGAAACAGGCGAGGGCTGTGAAATAACGGCTGATACGTGTATCCCTTATGTTATGCTTGATACCGAGGGGAAATTATCCGATAACTGTTTCTTCTTAAAAAAAGGCGAAACGGTAACGCTGAAAATCGGGAAATAATAAAAATGCTTTACGGCACGGTGTAAAACCGTGCCGTCAGCGTGTCGAAAAAGTCCGGTTAAAGCTGGGCTTTTTTGAATTT
>CAJJPG010000186.1 GCA_905193585.1 uncultured Oscillospiraceae bacterium | reverse complement strand
TGTTTTATTTTGTCGTTTCTGCCTATTAGCATTCTCTTAACTTAATGACATTGGTTTTACCGGGGGGATTTTTTTTTTGCAACAACCCCGCTGGCTTTGCTGCCTTTTGGCTCCCTTCTTTTGCGCAAGCAAATAGAGGGAAGCTGTCGTGCGTATGCACGACTGAGGGGTATTCTTCTAATATCTACCGTCTAACATCTAATGTCTAAATTGCCTAAGGGGTATTTGTCTGATTTCTACCGTCTGATATCCGATATAAAACCTATTAAACCGTAAATTTATGGAATACCTTTTTACCCTTTTTGAGTATCACTTCATTATCAAAGGCTCTCTTTTTAAGGGCAAATTTCGGGTCGGTCACCTTTTCGTCATTCACACTCACGCCGCCCTGCTGAACCAAGCGGCGCGCCTCGCCGTTAGAGGCGGCAAGTCCGCCCTTTACCATCATAGCCAAAATGCCTATTTCACCGTCTGTGAAATCATCATCTGACAGCACGGTTGAGGGCATATCCGCGTGTGAGCCGCCGCCCGCAAATATTGCGCGAGCCGCCGCCTGCGCCTTTTCGGCTTCTTCCTCGCCGTGAACAAGTTTTGTGAGCTCGTAAGCCAAAATTTCCTTTGCGGTGTTGAGCTGACTGCCCTCCCACTCGTCCATTTTGTCAATTTCCTCAAGCGGCAGGAATGTAAGCATGCGTATGCACTTTAAAACATCTGCGTCGGCAACGTTGCGCCAGTACTGGTAAAACTCATAGGGCGAGGTCTTTTCGGGGTCGAGCCATACAGCGCCCGAGGCGGTCTTGCCCATCTTTTTGCCCTCGGAATTAAGCAGCAGAGTTATTGTCATGGCGTATGCGTCTTTTCCTAACTTTTTGCGTATAAGCTCGCTGCCGCCCAACATATTAGACCACTGGTCGTCGCCGCCGAACTGCATATTGCAGCCGTACTCTTTATAAAGATGATAAAAGTCGTAGCTTTGCATTATCATATAGTTAAACTCAAGAAAGCTAAGGCCTTTTTCCATACGCTGCTTGTAGCACTCGGCGCGCAGCATATTATTAACAGAGAAGCATGCGCCAACATCACGCAAAAGGTCAATGTAATTCAGCTTTAAAAGCCAGTCGGCATTGTTTACCATTTGCGCCTTGCCCTCGCCGAACTCTATAAAACGGCTCATCTGCTTTTTAAAGCAGTCGCAGTTGTGCTGTATCTGCTCGGGGGTCATCATAGAGCGCATATCGGTTCTGCCCGAGGGGTCGCCTATATACCCCGTGCCGCCGCCTATAAGGGCTATGGGGCGGTTGCCCGCCATTTGCAGCCTTTTCATAAGGCAAAGCGCCATAAAGTGGCCCACGTGCAGGCTGTCCGCCGTGGGGTCAAAGCCTATGTAAAATGTGGCTTTGCCGTTGTCAATAAGCTCGCGTATTTCCGCTTCGTCGGTTACCTGCGCTATAAGTCCGCGCGCTACAAGTTCATCATAAATTTTCATAGTTGTTTACTCCTGTCTAACAGCTCTTTCGCTGAATTATATAAATTTTCGGTCATTTGCGTGCCCGACATTATTCGGGCTATTTCATTTATTCGCTGCTCATATGAAAGCGGCGAAACGCTTGTAAAGGTTCTGTCCTTTTCCGCTTTCTTTTCAATCAGTAAATGGGTGTCCGCCATAGCCGCTATCTGTGCCAGGTGCGTTACGCATATTACCTGCCTTTTATCCGCAACCTTTTTAAGCTGCGTTCCCACCTTGCCGGCGGTGTAGCCGCTTATTCCCGTATCAATTTCATCAAAAATCATAGTGCTCACGGGGTCACGGCCCAGCAGCACGCTTTTAATTGCCAGCATCACGCGGGAAAGCTCACCGCCCGAGGCTATTTTGCAAAGCGGCTTTACGCTCTCGCCGCGGTTTGCAGAAATCATAAACTCGGCGGTATCGCACCCGCGCTTGGTGTACCTGCCCTTGCCAAATTGCACCGTAAAGCGCACGTCGGGCATATTAAGGTAGGAAAGAATATCACATACCTGCTTTTCAAACTCCGCCGCCGCTTTTTTCCTCGCCGCGGTAAGCTCTTCGGCTAAGGCTATAAGCCGCTCTGTAGCGTCGTCAAGCAATGCCGATAACTCCGCCGCCTTTTTATCCGAAAACTCGGTGTCGTTAAGCTCTATGCGCGCTTTTTCAAGAAACGCGAGCATTTCTTCCTCGCTGTTCCCGTATTTTGCCATAAGCTTATCCAGCGTTTCAAGCCTTGAGTTTATTTCATCTGGGTCAATATCCGCCAGTTCGGCGTTTTCAAGAAAATCGTAAAGCGCCGCGCTTACGTCCTCTGCCGCCGCTGCCGCGTCCGCCAAGGCGGCGGACTTTTTATCCCATGCTTTGACAGTACGCTGATCGCAGCGCCACCCGGTGGCGGCAAGACCACGCGCGCGGTGCTGCTACGATGCTCCAA
>CAJJPG010000185.1 GCA_905193585.1 uncultured Oscillospiraceae bacterium | reverse complement strand
ACTTTTGCCCTTGAGATATCCCATAAACTGTGCTATACTTATGTGCGGTGGGATACTCACCAGCATATGTATATGGTCGGGGCATGCTTCTGCTTCTATTATTTGCACATCTTTTTGCTCGCATAATTTTCGCAGTATTTGCCCAATATCTTTTTTCAGTTGTCCATATATTTCTTTTCTTCTAAACTTTGGTGCAAAAACTATATGGTACTGACACCTATACTTGCTGTGGGCTGAATTTCTTATCTCTTTATTTTCTTTCATTTGAAAAACCTCCTGTATTCTAGTAATGCGGTCGCCAAACCACTACTATTATACTGGAGGTTCTTCTCTTTTTAAAGTCTTTCGGCTTGGCATTCGCCTCGCCATTTTTGTTGTAGCTCCGCTCGTTTTACTATCCCTCGGTAGAACCGAGGGTTTATTTCCACGTCTAAAGACACCAAAAAACCTGTCGCTGCATTTAAAACGCAATGGCAGGTTTTTTTATTTATTCTGTATTATCAGTCTTTCTTAAAGAAATTGATTACATCGCTGTAGCTCTCGTCGTCATCGGCAGAGGTATTCCCGAGGAGAGAAGCCAAATCATTGTTCTTTTCCTCTTTCTTATCGTCGCCGAGACCTGTTGCAACAACAGTAACGCGGATAGTATCTTCCAGAGTATCGTCAAGCTGAGCACCCCAGATAATGGTAGCGTCCGGGTGAGCCATATCGGAAATGATGGAAGAAGCAAGCTCAACTTCTTCAAGACCGATATCATCGGAACCGGTAATGCTGATGATTACGCCGCGCGCATTTTCCATAGAGGTTTCGATAAGCGGGCTGCTGATAGCCGCGCGCGCTGCCTGCTCTGCCTTATCGCGGCCGGTAGCAACGCCGACGCCCATGTGGGCATAGCCTGCGTCTGACATAATAGACTTAACGTCGGCAAAGTCAAGGTTGACAAGCGCGGTAACGTTAATAAGCTCGGAAATGCTCTGAACGCCCTGACGGAGAACGTCATCGGCAATATCAAATGCATTCTTAAATGTAATCTTCTGCTCGGAAACAAATTTAAGTCGCTCATTCGGGATAACTACCAAGCTGTCAACACATTCCCTTAAAGCGGCAATGCCCGATTCAGCCTGGGTCATACGCTTTTTGCCCTCAAAGCCGAAAGGCTTTGTAACAATACCTACGGTCAGTATTCCGAGCTCCTTAGCAATAGAAGCCACAACGGGGGCCGCGCCTGTGCCGGTTCCGCCGCCCATGCCTGCGGTTATGAAAATCATATCGGCAGTGCGAATAGCCGCGGTGATTTCATCGCGGGATTCTTCGGCAGCAGCTCTGCCGTTATCGGGGTTGCCGCCCGCACCCATACCTGATGTGGTTTTTTCACCTATCTGAATTTTCTGATTGGCTTTTGATTTAATAAGAGCGGCTTTATCGGTATTGATAGCGATAAACTCAACGCCGCGAACGCCTGCGTCTACCATGCGGTTTACTGCGTTTCCACCGCCGCCGCCTACGCCTACAACTTTAATTTGAACTACGTTCTCTTGATCTTCTGCTACTTCAAATGGCATTTTAAATTCCTCCGTATTTATGTAAATTGGATATTATACTTACTCACTTAAAGATAATAACATATCTTTTTTCAAATTTCAACACTTTTTATTACATTCCTGTAATTTTTTTTAATTTGTTCAAAATTTGAGGTTTTATCCCCCCGAAACTGACGAAACAAAGCTGCCTTCGGTGTTTGTGGGCGTCCACATACTAAGGTTAATCTTGCCCTTTGCCGTTTCGTCCATATTCTTTATCATTCCCGCAAGGTGCGCAAACTTTTTATCTATATAATTCGAGGTGCCGAAATTAACGGTAAATCTGCCGTCGATTCCCACGGTAACGGCAAGCTCGTCCGTAATGTCAATTTTAGTAATTTTAAGCTTTGTTTTTTCGGCACTTTCAAATATTTCGTTCAGTGTGGTTTCGGTTTTTTCTTTAGCAAAGATAAGCTTATACCCGACCTTTAAGGTAAGCCCACCTGCGCTGATTTCGGGTATTCCCTCGGGCTTTTCCGATACTTCCGAAAGCACCCGCCCCGATTTACTCACGGGGTAATATTTATCCCCCGATAAATAGCATACGTATTCCGCGGCGTCGGTCACCTTGAGCGTAAATGTTCCCGGCAGTTTGCGCTTTACCGTTACTTTTTCTATGTACGGCAGTTTAGTTTTGAGCTTTTCCTCATTTACCGAGGAAATAAACAGGTTATCGCCTTTTTTTATGCCTGTGGCGACGATTATCTGCTCTGCCGAATATTTACTGCTGCCGGAGGCGGAAATACTTTCTATTTTGAAGAAAACCGTGAGCGAGAGTATAACCCCTACTCCGACAGCCAAAACAAACAGGGAGCGGGAAATCTGAGCGGCCAGATTGCTGGCCTGGAAATTCGGCTCATAGCC
>CAJJPG010000184.1 GCA_905193585.1 uncultured Oscillospiraceae bacterium | reverse complement strand
GGTCGATGTTTCGTTTATATCGCTTTATCACATTTTTCCGACACTGCGTACTCTCTTAAAGGAGGGCGGGCGTGCGGTCTGCCTTATTAAGCCGCAGTTTGAGGCGGGGCGCGAAAATGTCGGCAAAAAGGGCGTTGTAAGGGATAAAACGGTGCATATTGCGGTTATTGAAAAAATAATCGGTTTAATTGCGGAAAATAATTATTCTCTTTTAGGGCTTGATTTTTCCCCCATAAAGGGACCTGAGGGGAATATTGAATATTTATGCTATATAGAAAAGGCTGAAAAAAGCGAAAACCGCTGCGAAATGTGCGCGGCGGATGTAGTGGAAAGCTCGTACAAAGCATTAGAGAGGTGAGACTATGAAAGCGGCGGTATTGCCAAATCTTGATAAACGCGGAGCGGCGGATGTTGTAATGCGGCTCAGCGAAATACTGAAAAACGAGGAAATTGAGGCTTTTTTACCCGAGGGAATGAATTTTGCGGGCTTTAAGCAATTACCCGAGGAGCAGTTATATAAGGCGGCTGATATAATTATAACTATCGGCGGCGACGGCACTATAATACGCTATGCAAAGCGCGCCGCATTTGATAATAAGCCGGTGCTCGGCATAAACGCCGGCAGGGTGGGTTACCTTGCAAATATAGAGCAAAACGAGCTGGAGCTTTTGCACAAGCTGAAACAGAACGAATACTTTGTGGAAAAGCGTATGATGCTGTCGGTCACGGTTTTTGAAAACGGCAGGCGGCTCGGCGAATACAACGCGCTTAACGACGCGGTTATAACCGGCGGGTTTATTTCAAGAATAATTGATATTTCGGTAGGACTCGGCGGCGACAGCATAAATTACAGGGCGGACGGACTTATTATTTCAACCCCTACGGGGTCAACCGCTTACTCCATGTCCGCCGGCGGACCTATAATAGACCCGCTTACCCAAAGTATGTGTATAACGCCCATTTGCTCACATTCGCTTTCGGCAAAGCCGATACTTTTAGGCGCGGAAAACACAATTAAGGTAAAAGCGTATTCAAAAAAGCACACCGATATTTATTTGACGATTGACGGCAGAAAGGTAGCAGCGGTAAAACCGTATACCGATATACTGATAAGGCGCTCAAAGCAGTACGCCAAGCTTATAAGACTGAATGACAGGTCGTTTTATAAAACACTTTCCGGCAAATTCAAAGACGGCAGGAGCATTTAAAATGAAAAGTAAACGTCAGGAAAAAATTTTAGAGCTTATAAAAGAAAAAATATTTTTAACACAGGAGGATCTGCAAGCCGCGCTTATAGCGGATGGGTTTGACGTAACGCAATCCACCGTATCGCGGGATATTAAGGAGCTTCGCATTGTAAAGGGGCACGACCGCGACGGCAACTACCGCTATATAGCAGCGGAGCAGACGTCCACCCACACCGATAATCACTACCGCGAGCTTTTTGCACGCTCGGTAAAAAGCGTTGCCTATGCGCTTAACAATGTTGTTATAAAGTGCTACACGGGTATGGCATCACCCGCCTGCGTTGCGGTGGACGAGCTGTTCGGCGATATGATGCTCGGTTCTTTAGCGGGGGACGATACAATTATTATTGTAACCTACAACGAACAGGACTCAGAAAGCCTGACTCGTGAGCTTAAAAATCTGCTTGCATAGCGGGGAAGAAAAATGCTTAAATTTCTGCATATAGAAAACATAGCGGTTATAGAGCGCTCGGATATTGAGTTTTCCGCCGGGTTTAACGTATTAACCGGAGAAACGGGCGCGGGTAAATCCATAGTAATTGACGCGATAAACGCGGTGCTGGGCGAGCGCACATCAAAGGAACTTATACGCGCGGGGTGCGATACCGCCGAGGTATCCGCCGTTTTCGGTGAGCTTGATAATGCAACCGCCGCGGCTCTGTCAGACGCAGGCGTTACACCCGATGATGACGGAAATATAG
Source organism: uncultured Oscillospiraceae bacterium (assembly GCA_905193585.1). GTDB lineage: Bacteria > Bacillota > Clostridia > Oscillospirales > Acutalibacteraceae > UBA737. The sequence continues at coordinate 578 of CAJJPG010000184.1, read as the reverse complement.
TTATAAGGCGGCGCCTTTCCGCAGCGGGCAAGGGGCTTATAAAGCTGAACGACCGCCCCGTAACGGCTGCCGAGCTTAAAGAAATAGGCAAACACCTTGTAAACATTCACGGCCAGCACGATAATCAGGCGCTTTTAGACCCCGAGTGGCATTTGGATTATATTGATGCGGTGGCGGACGACGACCCGATTAAGGGTAAATATTATGCGGAGTTCCGTGAGCTGAACAGAATAAGGAAAGAGCTTGCCGCAACAGAAACCGACGAGGACGAGAAACGCCGCAGGGTAGGTTTACTTAAATACCAGATAAACGAGCTTGAATCGGCGGGAATAAAGCCGGGGGAGTATGAGAAACTTCAAAAAAAACTTGCTGTCGCAAGAAATTATCAAAAAACAGCCGAGGCGCTTTCGCGTGCGTATTCAGCCCTTAAAGGCGACGACGAATTTGACGGCGCGGTATCGCTGCTGACAGACGCGGAAAAATCGCTTTCATCACTGCAGAATGATGAGTGGGATAAAAAGTCCGCCGCCTTGGCGGGCGCGGCAGCGGCGGCAGAGGACGTAAGCGCGGCGCTTTAC
>CAJJPG010000183.1 GCA_905193585.1 uncultured Oscillospiraceae bacterium | reverse complement strand
TAATCACCCCTTATAGGGGTGGAGCAAACCACCGGTTGAACCGGTGGTTTTGATTACGGCAGTTATATTTTAATGATAAAGCGACTTTACAGGTTAATTGAAGAAAACAAAATTTATTCTTTGATTTTTAAAAGAGATGAGCTTTTTGAAGATTCTTTCGGAAATGTGGTTGAAAAGATTAAACAAGACTGTGATATTTAAAATTATATAAAAAACTGTTGCCGCCGTTAAAACCGACAGCAACAGTTTTTTGTCATAGACAACAAAGGCTCCCTTCTTTTTGACGTAAGTCAAAACAGAGGGGACCGCCGCCGTCGGCGGCTGTAACGTTAGTGACTGAGGGGTATTCTTTCAAGGTTAAATTTTCTGCTATACTTTAGCTTGTGACAACCCCTCCGTTATAGCTTGCAAATGACACCGTCTCGGCTGCCGCCTCGGTCGGTGCTTCTGCTTTGCAGAGGCGTCTGCCGGACACCCGAACCCTTACACAGGTGAGGCGATTTCTTCAAGTTCCGCAAGCCAGAGTGCGGCGGACGCGTCCGACGGCATACGCCAGTCCCCGCGGGGGGAGAGGGTTACAGAGCCCACCTTAGGGCCGTCGGGTATGCAGGAGCGCTTAAACTGCTGCGAGAAAAAGCGGCGAATAAAGGTTTTAAGCCAGTGCAGAATTACATCTTCACCGTAAACGCCGTTAAACGCAATAAGCGCCAAACGGTAAATTTTAGCGGGCGTTTCGCCGAAACGCAGCATATGATAAAGGAAGAAGTCGTGCAGCTCGTAGGGGCCTACCAAATCCTCGGTCTTTTGCGCTATTTCACCGTTTTTATCCGCCGGTAAAAGCTCGGGGGAAACGGGCGTGGTAAGAATGTCTTCAAGCACCTTTTGCGTATCGCCGCCCGCGCACTCTGCCTCGTAACGCACCAAATACCGCACAAGCGTTTTGGGAACAGAGGAATTTACGGCGTACATAGACATATGGTCGCCGTTGTAGGTTGCCCAGCCGAGAGCCAGCTCCGATAAATCGCCCGTGCCTATAACCATTCCGCCAGATTTATTAGCAATATCCATAAGCACCTGCGTGCGCTCGCGCGCCTGCGAATTTTCGTAGGTTACGTCAAGGCACTCGGGGTCTTGCTCAATATCCTTAAAATGCTGATTTACGGCGGCGGTTATATTAACCTCTTTAAAGGTAACGCCCAAAAGCGAACAAAGAGTTTCTGAATTTGAGTGGGTGCGCTTGGTTGTGCCGAAGCCCGGCATTGTAACGGCGCAAATATCCGAAAGCGGGCGGTTTAGCAGCTTCATAGCCCGCACCGCTACGAGCAGCGCAAGGGTACTGTCAAGCCCGCCCGAAACGCCTATAACCGCAGTTTTGGCGCGGGTGTGCTCAAGACGCTTTTTAAGCCCGTAGGACTGTATGCGCAAAATCGCCTCGGCGCGGGAGCTTAAAGCCGCTTTATCCGACGGCACAAAGGGCGCTTTATCAATTTGCCGCGTAATTTCGGTTTTTTGAATTTCCTGCCCGAAATTTATAAACGTAACGTCTGTCAAAGGCTCAAAACTTGTGTTTTTATGCCTTTCGTAAGCCAACTTTTTAACGTCAATTTCGGTAACGGTAAGCTCCTTTTCCTCAAAGGGCTTGTTTTCGGCGAGCGAAGTGCCGTTTTCGGCTATAATGCAGTGCCCCGAATAGACTAAATCCTGCGTTGACTCGCCGCTGCCGGAAGAAACATAAATATACCCACACAAAAGCCTTGCCGAAGTGGAAAGCACAAGGGTGCGGCGGTATGCGGCTTTGCCTATAACCTCGTTTGAGGCGGAGGGGTTTATCATTATATGCGCGCCGCCGCGGCAGAGCCTTTCGGCAGGCTGCGCCGCCGCCCAGATATCCTCGCATATTTCAACGCCGAATGTATACCCGGGCATTTCGGAATGTGCAAATACAAGCCCCGTTCCGAACGGAGCGGAAATGCCGCAAATATTTATCTCTGCGCTTTTTTCAACCTCTCTGCCCGAAGAAAACTGCCGCTGCTCGTAAAACTCAGCGTAATTCGGCATATATGTTTTAGGAACGACGCCGAGAATTTTGCCGCCCTGCAAAACGGCGGCGCAGTTGTAAAGTTTTGAGCGGTACAAAAGAGGAACACCGACTATTACAATCGGGTATTTCCCTGCGGTGTATTCGCAAATTTCGGCAAGCGCTTTTTCGGCGGCTGCAAGCAGAGCCCGCGAATAGAAAAGGTCGCCGCAGGTGTATGCCGTAATGCAAAGCTCCGGCAGAGCCAAAAGATTAATTTTTTGCGCGTTTGCTTTATCAATAAGCGCCTTTATTTCGGCAGTGTTGGCAGCTACATCCGCCACGGTGCAGCGCGGAACGCCCGCCGCAACCTTTATAAAACCGTCTTTCATATACTTCATTCCTTAAAATCGTTTGTAATTATTTTAAAGCTTTTTTTACTTTATGTCAATATTATTTACATATACGGCAGGGTTTTAAAGCAAAAATTAGGGGAAAAATTAAAATATTGTTAATTTTT
>CAJJPG010000182.1 GCA_905193585.1 uncultured Oscillospiraceae bacterium | reverse complement strand
CAATTTTCGCGGCATTGTGCAAAAGCTCGTAAATTCCCACAGCAGCTAAAAACGCAATGCAGGCGGTTATAAAAAGCGGGTTTACCGTCATACCTAATGTTATCACCGCCGCCGCTATAATTATCATAACCGCGCCTGAAATAATTCGGGTTTTCATATTTTTTTACGCTCCTTTTACACGCCGCCGAATCGGCGGTTACGGTGATTAAAGTCCTCAATTGCTTTTTCAAGATCTCTCGGCGTGAAATCGGGCCAGAGAATATCCGAAAACCGATATTCCGCATAAGCCGATTGCCACAAAAGGTAATTTGAGGTTCTGTACTCTCCGCTCGGTCTTATAATAAAATCGGGGTCTGGCATACCTGCAGTGTATAAATTATCCGATATAAGTTGCTCGGTAATTTCGCTTTCGGGTATTCCCGCGGCAATAATTTTTTTAACCGCGTGTACTATTTCATCCCGTCCGCCGTAATTTATGGCAATATTAAGGTTTAAGCCCGTAGCGTCCTTTGAGCCGTCCTCGTTTTTAAGCATAAGCGCCTTAATATCATCGGCAAGGGGCGTCCGGTCGCCCAAAAAGTGCACCTTTATGTTCTCATCCTTAAAATTTTCCGCGTCCTTCAAATAGTCGCGCAAAAGGTTCATAATGCCGTCTACTTCCTCTTTGGGGCGTTTCCAGTTCTCGGTTGAGAAAGCGTAAACGGTTAAGTATTCAAGCCCTATTTTATTGCAGTAGCGCGCTATTGTCTTAAAGGTTTTAGCCCCCGCAACATGACCTGCCGAGCGCGGCAGCCCGCGCTTTTTAGCCCACCTGCCGTTACCGTCCATAACAATTGCAATGTGGCGCGGCAGCGTACGCGCGGTATTTTCTTTTTTGCCGAACAGACCCAATTTTCCACCTGCTTTAAAAGCGGGCATTAAAATATGCCCGCAAAAGTATTATATTTCCATTATTTCCTTTTCTTTAAGAGCCGCTAAATCGTCAATTTCCTTGCAGAATTTATCGGTTAAATTCTGAATTTTCTTCTCGCCGTCGGCAACGTCGTCCTCGGTTATTGTGTTCGCCTTTTTAAGCGCTTTCAGCTTTTCAATCGCGTCGCGGCGGGTGTTGCGTATTGCAACCTTGTTTTCCTCGGCTGTTTTGCGCACCTCTTTTACAATATCCTTTCTTCTTTCCTCTGTAAGCGGTGGGAAAGAAAGACGTATAACCCTGCCGTCGTTCTGCGGGTTTATGCCTATGTCGGAGGTTAAAATTGCCTTTTCAATATCCTTTAAAGTAGTGGCGTCCCACGGCTGAATCATTAAAATGCGCGGCTCGGGAACAGATACCGCCGCCATTTGCTGTATCGGCGTCGGGCAGCCGTAATAATCCACCGTAACGCGGTCAAGCACCGAGACGTTCGCTCTGCCCGCTCTTATTGACTTATAGTCTCTTTCAAGCACTGCAACGGTTTTATTCATTTTTTCCTCGGTATTTTTAAGTAACTCTTTCATAAACAAAATCTCCTTACTACTATATTATTTAACAATTGTTCCGATATGCTCGCCTGTTATCGCTTTAACTATATTATGCGGGTCGTTAAGGTTGAAAACGAGTATTTCAATGCTGTTATCCATACAAAGCGAGGCGGCGGTGCTGTCCATAACGTGCAGTCCGTCCTTCAATACGTCTATATGCGAAAGGGTATCATATTTCTTAGCCTCGGGGTTGAGCTTGGGGTCGCTGTCGTAAACGCCGTCAACATTGGTCGCCTTAAATATTACATCCGCCCCTATTTCGGCGGCGCGTAAAGCCGCGGCGGTATCGGTTGAGAAGAACGGGTTGCCCGTGCCGCAGCCGAAAATTACCACTCTGCCCTTTTCAAGATGCCTTACCGCCTTATTGCGAATATAAGGCTCGGCTATCTGCCGCATTTCTATGGCGGTTTGAACGCGCGCGGTAACGCCTAACTGCTCCAGCGCGTCGGCAAGTGCCAGCGCATTTATAGAGGTTGCAAGCATACCCATATGGTCGGCTCTGGTCCTGTCCATTTTGCCGCTGGAGCGCCCGCGCCAGAAGTTTCCGCCGCCCACAACAATGGCAACCTCAACCCCCATATCCACACATTCCTTAACGCTTGCGCACACCTCAAGCACCTTGTCAAAATCAATTCCCACGCCCTTTTCGCCGGCAAGCACCTCACCGCTGAGCTTTAAAAGTATACGTTTATAAACAGGTTTCATATTGTATTGTCTCCGTTCCGCCGTACAGCAATATATTATCAAATTTATTTTACAATAACCGCCCCGTAAAGTCAATTGCTAATATGTAAATTTTAAGAAGTTGCGCGCTTTGATTTTACATATCGCAATTAAACTCTATTTCTTCTTCCTCTGCCGCCTCTTTAAAGGTTTCGATTATTTTCAAAACATTTTCCTTTAAATTTTCTGCCGCCTTGGTTTCAGGCTTAAATATCACAGTTATACTGACAGGCGTTTCTATAAAACCTGTCAGCATATCCCATAAAGCGCTTAAATTGTTGCCGTACCATTCGGGTAAAT
>CAJJPG010000181.1 GCA_905193585.1 uncultured Oscillospiraceae bacterium | reverse complement strand
TTTTGTTGTTATTCGCTTTTCAATGCATAAGTAAATCCATGTTAATTAATGTTGTATCGCACATTCGATTATTGCCACTGTTTTTTCTACAATAAACGGTGACAATTATTGTTTTCATGCTTTTCGGGTAGAATATTAGAAAAATACTCGGAGGTAAATTGAGATGAAAGGACAAATTATTACAGCAAGAATGATTGCCGAATTTAGAGAACATCTTATCTTAGAGGAAAGGAGCGAAATAACAGTTGAAAAATATATCCGTGATGTTAAGGCATTTTCGGTGTATACACAAAATACTGCCGTCACAAAAGAAATTGTTATTGCATACAAAAAGCACTTACAAGAAAATTACGCCGTGCGGAGCGTAAATTCAATGCTTGCAAGCATCAACAGTTTATTTGCTTTTTTAGGTTGGCACGACTTGCGGGTGAAATCTTTAAAACTTCAACAACAAGTTTTCTGCCCTGAAGAAAAGGAACTGACGAAAGCAGAATATGCACGGCTTTGCAGAACTGCCGAACGCAAACACAATGAAAGGCTTAATCTTATTTTGCAAACTATATGCGGCACAGGTATCCGTGTCAGCGAACTGCAATTTATTACCGTTGAGGCGGTAAAACAGGGCGAGGCGGTTGTAAACTGCAAAGCAAAAACACGGTCGGTTTTTATTGTAAAGGAATTAAAACAAAAATTGCTCCGCTACGCAGCAGAGCAAGGAATAAAAAACGGTATGATTTTTGTTGCACGAACAGGCAAGCCGATAAGCCGCACTAACATCTGGCGTGAAATGAAAGCGTTATGCATTGAAGCAAATGTTAATCCGCAAAAGGTGTTCCCGCATAACCTGCGTCACCTGTTCGCAAGGGTGTTCTACGGTATTGAAAAAGATATTGCAAAACTTGCAGATATTCTCGGTCACAGCAGCATCAACACAACACGAATTTATATTATCTCTACCGGCACGGAACACCGTCAGCGGATGGAAAATATGCGGCTTATAATATAAAAAAGCCACCAAAATCGGCGGCAGAAACATAATACTGATTATGTTGTATCTTAAATGCTCGTAGCTGCATTTACCCTATATTATACATATTGAATTATAGCACAAAAACGAGATAATGTAAAGAACGACAGTGATGAAAAGTGCGAAAACATGAAATTGTCAAGAATTGAACATCACAATAAAGCCTTTTATAGGGTATGATTTTCGACCCGTAAAATAAGGCTTGGCTTTTTATACTCATTTATGACTTGCTATGTTTCGGCAAGTCTTTTTTATTATCCAATATACAACATAATCAGTATTATGTTGCCGGATTCAGGGGTGATAAAGGGCGTGACAAAACAAGTTAAATCAAAACAGCGGGTTGCCGACCACGGCGAGGTTTTTACCGCCGAGCGCGAAGTCAAAGCAATGTGCGATTTAGTCGCGCAGGAATGCGACCGAATTGACAGTCGTTTTTTGGAGCCTGCCTGCGGCATTGGAGGCTTCCTTGCCGAAATTCTTACAAGAAAACTGTCAACCGCAAAAAGACTTTATAAAAGTAATCCGTATGATTTTGACCGCTATTCCGTGCTTGCTGTTTCAAGCATTTACGGCGTTGACATTATGCAGGATAACACCGAGGAATGTCGCAAGCGGCTGTATGACATTTGGGAAAAGGAGTATAAAGCGGTTTGCAAAAAGCAATGCAATAACGATACACGCAAATCGGTTAAGTACATTTTAGAGAAAAACATTTTATGCGGCAACGCTTTAACGCTTATGTGCGTTGACGAATATCAAAATGACACCGATATTCCGATAATTTTCCCGGAATGGAGCCTGATGCTCGGAACAAGACTGAAAAGGCGTGATTTTCGCCTTGATGTTCTGCTTAAAGCAAACGAAAAGCCAAAGCAAAAGCAAAACACGCTGTTCGATACGGAAGACGATATAACCCGTTATTTATCTGAAAACCCCGTTACAGGAGAATATATGGCGGAGCCGATATGCGAATATCCGCCCATAAATTACAGGAGGATATGGAAAAATGGCTGACAGTTTTTTTGATAAAATCTATAAGGATAAAACGCAGCACACGCCCGATGTACTTTCATGCCTTGCAAATCTTTCAAACGACGAGGTTTTCACTCCGCCCGATGTGGTGAATAAAATGCTTGACCTTTTGCCGCAGGAATTATTTTGCGACCCGAATACTACATTTTTAGACCCGGCTTGCAAAACCGGCGTATTTCTCCGTGAAATCGCTAAACGGTTATTGGTGGGGCTTGAAGATAAAATTCCCGATTTACAACAGCGCATAGATCATATTTTTCATAAACAGCTTTTCGGAATTGCCATTACAGAGCTGACAAGTCTTATATCCCGCCGAAGTCTTTATTGCTCGAAATATCCGAACGGTCCGTACTCAATCACGCACTTTGATGACGCCGAGGGAAACATTCGATACAGAAGAATAAACCATACTTGGGTGAATGGAAAATGCAAGTATTGCGGAGCAAACAAAGAGCAGTGGAAAGGGGACAAAGAATTAGAGACAT
>CAJJPG010000180.1 GCA_905193585.1 uncultured Oscillospiraceae bacterium | reverse complement strand
ATGCCGTATATAAATATGCAATAACAGGACCCGACGGCGTTACGGTTTTAAAATCCGACCCATACGCGCGGCATTATGAAACCGCGCCCGCAAACGCCTCAAAACTGTATTTTTCCGATTATGATTGGAACGACGGCGAGTGGCAGGAAAAGCGCCGCAATTCCAATATTTACGAATCTCCCGTAAATATATATGAGGTTCACGCGGGCTCGTGGAAACGCTTTGCGGACGGCAACGCCTACGATTATGTGACTTTGGCGCGCGAGCTTTCAAAGTACCTGAAAAAAATGAATTATACACACGCTGAGCTTATGCCTATTACGGAATATCCGTACGAAGGCTCGTGGGGGTATCAGGTATCGGGATATTTTGCCCCTACCTCGCGCTACGGTACGCCCGATGATTTTAAAAAGTTTGTTGATATTATGCACGAAAGCGGCATAGGTGTAATTCTTGATTGGGTTCCCGCGCATTTCCCGCGCGACGGCTTCGGGCTTTATCGTTTTGACGGCACGCCCTGCTATGAATACGCCGACCCCCGCAAGGGCGAGCATAAGGAATGGGGAACGGTGGTTTTCGATTACGGAAAGCCCGAGGTTCGCAGCTTTTTAATCTCAAGTGCCGTTTTTTGGATTAAGGAATACCACATTGACGGGCTGCGGGTAGACGCGGTTGCCTCAATGCTGTATCTCGATTACGGCAGACAGGACGGCGAGTGGGTGCCTAATTCCTACGGCGGCAGAGAAAACCTTGAGGCGGTGCAGTTTTTAAAGGACGTAAACACCGCGGCGTTCGGTGCAGACCCATCTGTTATGATGATTGCCGAGGAATCAACGGCATGGCCGCTTGTAACAAAGCCGCCGCACACGGGCGGACTTGGCTTCAACTTCAAGTGGAATATGGGCTGGATGAACGATATGCTCCGTTATATGTCGCTTGATCCGCTTTTCCGCAAGGATAATCACGATTGCCTTACTTTCTCGTTTTTCTATGCGTTTTCCGAAAACTTTATTCTTCCCATTTCGCACGACGAGGTGGTGCACGGAAAATGCTCTATGATAGAAAAAATGCCGGGCGAATACGATATGAAGTTTGCCTCGCTCAAGGCGTTTTATACTTATATGATGGCACACCCCGGCAAAAAGCTGCTGTTTATGGGGCAGGAGTTTGCGCAGTTTATTGAGTGGAACTATAAAAACGGGCTTGACTGGCTGCTGCTCGATTATGACGCACATAAAAATATGCAGAGCTATGTGGCGCAGCTTAATAAATTCTACCTTAAATCGCCCGAGCTTTGGGAAATTGATTATTCGTGGGACGGTTTCAGCTGGATTTCAAACGACGATAACCGCCAGAGCATTATATCGTTCAGAAGAATTGATAAATCGGGTAATGAAATTATAACGGTTTGTAATTTTGTACCCGTGGCGCGGGAAAACTACCGCATAGGCGTGCCCCGCGCGGGCAGTTACAGGCGCGTTTTCTGCTCGGATGATGAAAAATTCGGCGGAAAAACGCATACCGCAAAGAGCTTTAAATCCGAAAAAGTGCCTATGCACGGCTATGAAAATTCGGTTGTGCTTGAAATTCCCGCTATGTCGGTAAGCTATTACCGCGTTCCGGCGAGCAGGGATAAAAAGTAATATTTTAATAAAAAATCAAGTATTTATAACTTGTACTATATTGTTGACGGGAGTGTTATCTTTGAACAGCAAAAAATGTGTTGCAATGCTTTTGGCGGGCGGTCAGGGCAGTCGGTTGGGCGTGCTTACCGCTAAAATAGCCAAGCCTGCCGTTCCCTATGGCGGAAAGTACCGCATAATTGATTTTCCGCTTTCAAACTGTGCAAATTCCGGAATTGACACGGTGGGAATACTTACCCAGTATAAGCCGCTGGAGCTTAACGATTATGTAGGCTCAGGCAAGCCGTGGGATCTTGACCGTACAAACGGCGGGGTACATATTCTGCCGCCTTACCGGGGTCAGCAGGGGGGCGACTGGTACAAGGGCACGGCAAATGCTATTTATCAGAACCTTGAATTTATAGAGCGCTACGACCCCGAGGTTGTGCTTGTGCTTTCGGGCGACCATATTTACAAAATGGATTACTCAAAAATGATAAACGAGCATATTGAAAACAAAGCCGCCTGCACCATAGCCGTGCTTGAAGTGCCGCATGAAGAGGCTTCGCGCTTCGGAATTATGAACACCCGCGAGGACGGCACTATTTACGAATTTGAGGAAAAACCGAAAAACCCGAAAAGCAACTTAGCGTCTATGGGTATTTACGTTTTCAGTTGGGATAAGCTTAAAAAATACCTTACCGAGGACGAACAGAACCCCGAGTCATCAAACGATTTCGGCAAGGACGTTATTCCCGCCATGCTTAATGCAGGCGAAAATATGCGGGTATACAGGTTTGACGATTACTGGAAGGACGTAGGCACTGTAAATTCGCTGTGGGAGGCAAACCTTGATTTGTTAAACCCGAAAATAGACCTTAATTTAGCCGACCAGAACTGGCGCATTTATTCAAGAACCACGGGTATGCCG
>CAJJPG010000179.1 GCA_905193585.1 uncultured Oscillospiraceae bacterium | reverse complement strand
GACGGATAAAAAAGCATACCTTAGTACCGCCTAGGAATTTGTAAAAGCCGTTTTGAAAAACGGTTTAAAAAATGAGCCTTATTCCGAAATAACTTAAATTTAACAGCATTTTAAAAAAAGTATTGACTTCATTTTTATTTGTGGTAATATGTGTACACCCAATATTAAAAATTATAAATGGGGTGTCTGCTATGACAACGGCAAAGCCACAGTTCGACAGAGAAAAAATATTAAAAGAAGAAAAAACGTTGCTTGATTGTTATTCCGGTGAAAGCCGGGGATTTTTAGCAACGCTTTTTCGTTTTTACAAGGGAAATTACGGCAATCTTTTAATGTCGGCGCTTATGTTTTTCATTAAGGTTTCGCCAACATGGATAATTCCGCTTATAACCGCTGGCGTTATAAATATAGCAACCGAAAAGCCGGATGACGCTGTGAAAAGGTTTATAATTTACGGCGCGGTAACGGTTGTAATTCTTTTGCAGAATATTCCCACTCACACGCTTTATATGATGTATTTAAGCCGCGCGCAGCGCAGCGTTGAGGCGGGGCTTCGCGGTGCTATGATAAGAAAGCTGCAGCAGCTGTCGGTTACCTTCCACAAGGAAACCGAATCGGGCAAGATACAGTCAAAGGTGATGCGGGACGTTGAGGCGATTGAAAACTTTACGGGGCAGATTTTCACCACCACGCTTACCGTTATTACCAATATGACAATATCGCTTGCAATAGTAATAACCAAGAATATATATGTTTTTCTTATGTTTTTGGTCTGCGTGCCTTTTGCGGTATTTTTGAGCAATATCTTTAAAAAGAAAATGCGGGCGCAAAGCCACGATTTCCGCAAGAAAATGGAGAGCACTGCGTCGGATGTGCTCGATATGGAAGAGCTTATTCCCGTAATGCGGGCGCACGCGCTTGAGAAAAACGAGATTAAAAAGCTCACCGCCAGTGTTACCGATATAGCCGAAAGCGGCTACAAAATGGATAAGATATACGCCGTGTTCGGCTCGGTAAACTGGGTTATGTTCTCACTGTTTCAAATGATATGCCTTTTCTTTACGGGCTTTCTGGCGTTCAGAGGGCAGATAACAATAGGCGACGTATCACTCTATCAAAGCTATTTCGGCGCGCTTATAGGGCAGGTTTCAGGTATAATAGGGCTGCTGCCCATTATTTCAAAGGGTGCCGAGGCTATAAGCTCAATAGGCGAAATACTCAATTCGCACGATATTGAGAATAACGACCGGAAAATAAAGATGAAAAACCTTGAGGGCGGCTATGAGTTTAAGGACGTCTTCTTTAAATACGACGATCGCACGCCTGTATTAAACGGCTTTTCACTTACGGTAAGCCCCGGCGAGACGGTGGCGCTTGTGGGCGAATCGGGCTCGGGCAAATCTACGGTACTTAACCTCGTTATAGGCTTTAACCAAATAGACAGCGGCAGCTTTAAAATAGACGGAATTGACGCAGATAAAATAAATATGCGCTCTTACAGAAAGTTTATATCGGTAGTGCCGCAAAGCTCTATACTTTTTTCGGGCACAATAAAGGAAAACATAACCTACGGCAGAAAAAACGTAACCAAAGAAATGCTTGATTACGCCGTAAAGGCGGCAAGGCTTGAAAGCGTTATTGAAAAGCTGCCCGACGGAATAAACACTATGGTAGGCGAGCACGGCGCTAAACTTTCGGGCGGTCAGCGGCAGCGGATTTCCATTGCCCGCGCAATAATAAGAAACCCGCGCGTTATAATTTTCGATGAGGCTACAAGCGCGCTTGATTCGGTAACCGAAAAGGAAATTCAAACCGCAATAGAAAACCTTACTGCCGACAGAACCACGTTTATTGTGGCGCACCGCCTATCTACCATAAAGAACGCAGATAAAATTGCCGTTATGGACGGCGGAAGATGTGTTGAGTACGGTACATACGATGAGCTTATGGCGAAAAAGGGCAGATTTTACGAGCTTAAAAAGCTGCAATCTTAGCCTGACGCAACGATACGCGCTGGTACTTTTTCGGCGTTGTACCGAACCGCTTTTTAAAAAGCGAAATGAAATGGGAATAGTCGGGAAACCCGCTTTTTTCCGCAGCTGCCTGAACGCTTTCTCCGCGTTCAAGCAGCTTTTTTGCGTTTGCAAGGCGGCGGTTTTCTATATATTTTGAGGGGGTAATATCAAGCTCATCTCTGAAAGCCCTGTAAAGCGAGCTGCGGCTTATAAAAAATTTTTCGCAAAGCATATTAACCGAGCAGTCGCCGCCGAAATTATTGTCCGCATATTCCAGAATTTCACCCAAGCGCGCGGATATACCGACCGACGGCTCGGTTCTGACCCTGTTTTTTTCTATTATATCAAGCACGCCCGCCACCGCCGCCAGATTTTCCGCTGACATAGGCTTTCCGTCCTGACAGGCAAGCATATTATCAAAAAGCGAGCGTAATTTTTCTTTATCGCCGCGGCTCAGAGTTATGCGGTTTTTCTCGCCTGCCGTTTTGCTTTTCCCTGCGGTTACCGGGCTTTGCTTTGCATTTCCGCACACAATAAACCTGTTTTTATCGGGCAGGCTTGCCTCGGTTGTATTTT
>CAJJPG010000178.1 GCA_905193585.1 uncultured Oscillospiraceae bacterium | reverse complement strand
TTGACATAAAAAACACGCCGTTCCTTAAAAGGGCGCGGCGGGTACGGCAATAAATACCGTACCCGCCGCGCCGCAAATATTACCGAATAATATTTTACATACTTAAAACGCCGCCGTCAATAGTTTTTTAAAAATTTAATTTACTTTTTCAATATAGCCGCTTATTGGCTCGGTATACATATTGTCGTCCGTTACGGGCTTATAGCGCTTGCCGTCGTAAACATCGGTAAAGCCGTTTGTCGTTTTGTAAACCTCGTTTGTCTCGGTATCGTAAACGCGCTCATAGCCGAGTATCGCGTCGCTCTGCTTCTGGCTCATAATATCCTGACTTTTATTGCGGCTCTCCCACGAGGACATAAAGCCGTCCATAGTCTGATTAAAGTTTTGGCTTATCTGCTTTGAAAGCGCAACCTTTTCATTGCTTGCCTGATTTGTGGCGTTTACAAAGCTCTCCGAATAATCAAGCGTTTTCATACACTCGGTAAGCACGCCTTCCCATTCTATAAAGGTATCCTTTGCGGCGGTTATTGCCACCACGTTATACGCCATATAGTATCCGCCGTCCGCCTGTTTCAACTGATAGCCCACAAGCGTTCCGTCTGATATAGTCGAACTGCCGAAATCCACTACACTTGCCGAGAACATTCCCTCGCCCTCCTTGCCTCCGTCGGTAAAGGTTGCACGCAAAAGCTCCTCACCAAGTGAATAGGCTTTTAAATTGCTGTTTGAAGCAAACCTGTCGGTCACGGTGAAATTGTCGTAACGGGGAAAGGTAAATCCCGCATAGGTTGTATCCATTTTAGAGGCGAAATCGCCGTAGGCAGAGAAAATTTTAAAGAAATTCTCGGTAGAGGGGTTTTCAAGCACAACCGCGTTTGCAAACAGTGCTAACTGCGTATTTCCCATATTATAAAGGCTTTGATATGCCGCCTTGCCTGCCTGCGAGTGTAAGAGGCACTCCGCTTTAAGCAGAATATACATACCGTTGAGCGGTTCGTTCGGGTCGGTTACGCGTATTGTGTGGTAAATATTCGCGCCGCCTGCAGTTACTTTCCAACCCTTAGGTATTGAAATGCTGAAATCGGCGGTTTCGTATTTTTCGGTCTGCACCGCCTTTGCCGCAGTTTGGGTGACCTTTATGCCGCGTTCGGTTTTTACGGTTTTTGTGCCGTCGCTGTTTGTTACGGTCTTGCCGCCGCAGGCGGTAAGGGAAAGCGCGAGCAGGGCGCTAACAGCGGCTGGAAGTATTTTTCTTTTATTGAAATTCATATGCTTTACTCCTTTATTAATCACGGTAGGCTCGGTAAAAGCCGTTACATTCATATTTATAATATTCAGCGTAGCCCTCGGTCATAATTTCCGAAATCGGTAAGAGGGTGTAATCATCGGTTATTACATGGCTTGTGCAGATATTGCGCACATCCTTGTAATAATTGGTAAGCAGGGTTATTTTTCTTAAAGTGAGGTTGCAGTTAAGGTGCGGCGCGGCGGGATAATATGGCGAAACCGAGCCGTCGGGCGCTGTCTGTGCGTTTTTGTCATTATCATCAAGCGGTTCTGACGCATACACAATCTCATAAAACGCGCAGTTCGTCATAAGAATATTGGTGTTGAAAATCCTTATTGGGGTCTCGTTTCCTATCGCTGTTAAATCAATATCGTAGGCTATGTATTCCCGCCGGCCCATATCTCTGTACCAGTTCCACCCGGCAGTGTTTTTATCAAGGTATTTAGCCGTATCAATAAGGCTTACCTTTTTGCCTGTAATGGCTAACATCGGCGTGCGGCGACTGTAAATCTTATCGGCATTCAAAAATTCCGCGGTGCAGTCGGTAAGCGTTTTACCGTCGGATGAATAGCGGTAAACCTTTTTAAAAAGAGGGTATTTACCGGTATCGATTTTTTCGGGGATGTAAGACATAATCGGCGATTGACCGCTGAGCTTATAGGCAGAGCCGTCCTTAAAATAGAAATTGCACATTTCGCCGTCGTAGGTGGCGTCCCAATACCTTACCTCAGCGGTTGACGGCAGCGTGAACGTTTCCAGAATATTTTTGCCGTTTGAAAGCGGCGAATTAAAGTTTGCACGGTAGGTCTTGCCGCCCGAAACTATCATATTATCAATGTTTGTGCTGTAGGAGTGATCGATAAAGCAATCAAATTCCGAGGTTATATCAATAATGCCCTCGCCGCCGATAATCTTTTTGTAATCCGATTGGTCATAAGGCTTGCCTTTCTTCTTTAAAAGCGCCTGCTCCAGCGTTACAGGCTCCGCTTGCGTTGAGGCGTTAAGCGACGTATCCTTTTCAGCGATAGGCCCGGAGGTTTTCCCGCCATTATCGGCGCAGCCGCAAAGCAGAGTAAAAGCAAGCAAAACAGCGGCTAAGCCCCGTATTTTTAATTCTGATTTTATATTCATTGTTCTCTCCTTACAAAACAGAATATTCCCATAAATATTTTAGCATATATACCATATTAACGAAAAAATAATTTCCGTTAAGGCATTTGCCAAAACGGAAATTTTATACTTTATTTTTTTACGCAAATTGCAATAGCAAGTTGAAACAAAATTAAAATAGCAGTGACTTTATGGTA
>CAJJPG010000177.1 GCA_905193585.1 uncultured Oscillospiraceae bacterium | reverse complement strand
TACAATTATGTTTTTAAGCGAGTATACCGGCTTTATTTTTGAGTCTTTTAAAGTAACGCCCCATTCTTTTTTTCTGAAACCGCTTGAAAAAAAGCCTTTTTTTGCGGCGCTTGACGATTTCTTTCTTTACAATCCTCTGCACCGTCCCCTTTGGGTAAAAAGCGGCGACGATGTTTTTTGTTTTGAAACACACGATATTTTTTATCTTGAAGCGGATAATAAAAACTGTTTTATAGGCTTACGGAACGGAAAAGTACGGTGTAAAAAAACAATGGCACGCGTTTACGGAAACCTGCCGAAAACGCATTTCGGCAAAATAAACAGGGCTTATGTTGTAAATTTCAATTATATAACGGGTTATAATAACGAATGTATAAGCCTTGTAAACGGGAAAACGCTGTATATAAGCCGTAATTATTACAAGAGTTTTAAGGATGAATACAAAAGCTTTGCCGACCCGCACGTTATTTAAGTGTTGATTTTTTTGTAAAAAAAAGGTATTATATATGTTAGACGATTAAATTTAACGGAGGAAGCTATGTTAGAGCTTGAAAACATTTCTTTCAGTGCCGATTCTGACGGCGGTGAAAAGGAAATAATTAAAAACATAAGTTTGAAAATAGACGAAAGTTTTGTTGTAATAACAGGGCCGAACGGCGGCGGTAAATCCACTCTTGCCAAAATAATTGCGGGAATTGTAACTCCCACCTCGGGCAGAATACTCCTTGACGGGGAGGATATAACGGGCTTGTCCGTCACCGAGCGCGCAAGGCGCGGCGTCAGCTTTGCGTTTCAGCAGCCGGTGCATTTTAAGGGGCTTACGGTATACGACCTTATAGGTCTTGCCGCAGGTAAGCCTATCGGCATTAACGAGGCGTGCGAGTATCTTTCGCAGGTCGGTCTTTGCGCAAGGGATTATATCAACCGCGAGGTAAACTCTTCCCTTTCGGGCGGCGAGCTTAAAAGAATTGAAATTGCAACCGTGCTTGCCCGCTCTACCAAACTTACTATTTTTGACGAGCCAGAGGCGGGAATCGACCTGTGGAGCTTCGGCAACCTTATAAAGGTATTTGAAAAAATGTACGCAAAGCTCGGCGGTTCGGTGATGATAATTTCCCACCAGGAGCGCATTTTGAATATTGCCGACAGAATTATAGTTATAAGCGCGGGGTCTGTTAAGGCGGACGGCGTAAAGGCGGACATTCTGCCCGACCTGCTTGGCACTGTTGATACGGGATGTCGCGTTACGGCGGCTAACGGTAAGGAGGACTGCATATGAACAATACAGAGCTTCAGCTTTTGCAGATAATTGCCGATATGGGCGACAGCACCGACGGCGCGTTCAACATCCGCGCAAACGGGCAGCTTGCCAACCGCCGGGTTACTGAAAATATCGATATAAAAACAAAGACCGATAATCCCGGAATAGACATTATAATTAAACCCGGAACCGTGGGCGAGGACGTCCATATTCCGGTAATTATAAGCGAAACCGGTCTCAGCGACCTTGTTTACAATGATTTTTATGTGGGTGAAAACTCCGACGTTACCATAGTTGCGGGCTGCGGTATTCATAACTGCGGCGAAAAGGAGTCGCGGCACGACGGCATACACACCTTTTACGTCGGCAAAAACGCAAAGGTGAAATACATTGAAAAGCACTACGGCGAGGGCGACGGAAACGGCGAAAACGTTATGAACCCCACCACAATAGTAAATATTGAGGACGGCGGCTACATGGAAATGGAGACTGCGCAGATAAAGGGCATAGACTCAACAAAGCGCGTGACCCGCGCCACTCTTGCCGCAGGCGCAACGCTTGTTATTCACGAAAAAATTATGACCCACGGCAGCCAGATTGCCGAAACCGATTTCTCGGTTGATTTAAACGGTGAGAACTCGGGCGCGAACGTTATTTCCCGCTCGGTTGCAAAAGGCAATTCACGGCAGAAGTTTGTTTCCATGATAAACGGAAACAACCGCTGCAGCGGTCACACCGAGTGCGACGCGATTATTATGGAAAACGGAAAAGTAAGCGCCCTGCCCGAGCTTACCGCAAATCATATTGACGCTTCTTTAATTCACGAGGCGGCAATAGGCAAAATAGCGGGCGACCAGCTTATAAAACTTATGACGCTCGGTCTTACCGAGCAAGAGGCGGAAGAACAGATTATAAACGGATTTTTGAAGTAAACTACCGCCGCATATTGCCCGAGTGCATAACGGTAATGAACTTTACGTCTTCAAGCATGCATACCGTTGTCTGGCAGCCCGCGCTTTTAAGCACAATGTGGTCTGCGCCTACATTTATCAGCTTACCTGTTCTTTTCTCGACTTTGCCGCATATTACCGATTCAACCGTTACGGGCTTGCCTGTTTGTCTTTTCAGGTATTCGGTAATTCCCGCGGCGCTTTCGTCGTTTCGGTCAAAGCTTTTTAAGTATTCGCCGTAGGCTTCAAGGTCGCGTTCGCTTAAAATACTGCAAGGCATTTTTTCATTCATAAATATCACCCCCCTCACATTATATGAAAATACCGCGTTTGCGGCACAGTAAGGAGAATTGCAGATACCCTTTTCCCACATCTTCTCAAAGATCCACTGACC
>CAJJPG010000176.1 GCA_905193585.1 uncultured Oscillospiraceae bacterium | reverse complement strand
AATAGCTATGCTTGAAAACAGCATAGCCGAAATAGAAAAATCTTTGTAATAGAACACAAAATTCCCTCTTTTCGAATTTGCCGAAAAGAGGGATTTTTTTTATAAACCCGAGGTTCCCTACTTTTTGATGTAAGTCAAAAAGTAGGGAACTGCTGTATTAGATATTATGGGGCGAAATGTTTTATGCCCCGCACATTTTCATTACAATACTGTGCGGCAGCAACTTTGCTATAACACGGTAGAATTTATAGAACAGCAGATTTGTGTAAACCCCCTTTTTGCGGGCAGAGGCTTCAAGGGATTTTTTTGCCATGACGGCGGGGTTTACCCGCGGCAGGGTGTCAAAGGTGTGGCTGGCGCCGGGGGCGATTCCCGCAACGGGCAGAAACTCTGTATCCATAGGTCCGGGGCAGACGGCTAAAACATTTATTCCGCGCGGGCGCAGCTCTGAGCGCAGCGCTTTTGAAAGGCTTAAAACATACGCCTTGGTTGAGCAATAAACCGCCATACGGGTATTGGGTGCGAAAGCGGCGATTGAACAGGTATTAATAATTTCCCCGCCGTTCTTCATATACGGCAGCGATACCGACGTCATAACCGTTAAAGCCTCGCAGTTAAGGCGCACCATGCCGCCGTTATCGGCAGGGGAGAGCGAGTCGAAATTACCGAGCCTGCCGAAACCCGCATTATTTATAAGCAGAGCTATTTCGGGCCTTTCCTCTTCAAGCAGTGAGACATATTTTTTTATGCTTTCATCCTCTGTAATGTCAAGCGGCAGTATTCTTACCTTTTTACTTATCTGCTCCGCAGTTTTGCGGAGGTTTTCCTCTCTGCGGGCTATGAGCCACAGCTCGTCTATATCATTGCGGCTTACGGCGGCAAAGGCATATTCGCGCCCCAGGCCGGACGAAGCGCCGGTTATAACTGCTATTTTCAAAGTTAACACGTCCTTTCGTGTTTTATTATACCAATTATGCGTGCATTTTGCAAGGCATTAAACGGCAGTCTCGGACATATTATTAAAAAAGGGGGCGGCAAAATGGATTTTTTGAAATACGGCGGAATAGCTTTGGCGGCGGCAGGCGGGCTTGCCGTGCTGATTTTTGCGTTTAAAACGGGCAAACCGTTTCGTGCGCTTTTGCTTAATGCGTTTTCGGGGCTTGCGGTACTGGCGGTTATAAACATTACAACACGATTTACCGGAGTACATATTCCGCTGAATCAATGGACAGCCGGATTATCCGCGGGGTTCGGTATACCTGCGGTATGTTTTTTTCTATTGCTGCCCGTTTTTTTCAGTTAGACATAAAAAAACTCAACCATGTGTGAGTATGGTTGAATTTTTTTATGGAAGTTTAAATTTATCCGAATGTGGGGGTATTGCCTATATTAACAATATTTACCCAGCTGTTTCCGGGGTTTACCGTAAGCTCGCTACCGTCAGCCTTTGTGAATTTAAAGCCGTTTTTGGCAGCGCCCTTGCTCCACTTTATAGGCGTGCAGGTGCCGTTTACGCAATAGTAGCCGTCGCCGCTTTCAAGCAGAACCTGACGGTGGTAGTTATCCTGATAATTACGGATGGTGGTGAAAAGAATGAAGACATTCTTCATATCCACCGTTTCGCCTGTGAAATAATCCTTACGCAGGGTATTTCCGTAATATCTTGTGTATTTGCCCTTTGCTTCATCATATTTGAAGATCGTTCTGTAACTGGCAGACGCCGGTATGTTTATTGTTTTCGCCGGGCTTTCTAGCGTTACGGGTGCGTCCTCTTCAGCAAAATTTACCCAGGGGGTTGCTTCTGATGAGGTTGTTTTGTGCCCGTCCTTTACAAGCGAACTCCAGAGCTTTTCGCCGTAAGCATACAGCGTGTGCTCCGATGCTAAGCCGTTTTTAATACGAACGCCGTAATTCTTTGACATAAGGTCAACGTCGTCGGTGTCCTTTAAGTGTGGCGCGCAGTATTTGTTATCCTGCCCGCAATGAATATAAATTGCGTTGTGACCCATGGCAAGGTCAACATAGGGGTAACGCGCGGAACGTATGCTGCCTATTTTTTCGGCTGCGGTTACGTCCTGAAAAACTGCCATAAGACGGGTTATACCGCCCTCAACCTCGGTTTCGTAAATAATATCGGCTTTGTTAAGACCTGTCTGAACCGGCTGTGCGGTGGAAATGTTGTTTACCATTATTGCCACGGGGCGGTTTTTGGTTTTTTCTTCGGACATGCCCGAAACGCCCGTCAGCGGGTTTTTATATGTTACGGGCTTTGTTTCCGATACGATCGACGGTTCATCGCCCTTGTCAACACTCAGTCTGTCCTGATCCTTTTTGCAGCCTGCTAAAGCGAGCATACATAGCGCCAGCATAAGCGGCATAATTCTTTTTAGCATTAAAATTCCTCCGTGAAATATTACACTTGATAGGGTGTGCCCTACCAAGTGCTTTTTTGATACCATATAAGTATAAGCCTTTGGAAACAAAATTTCAATACCGATTTTCAATTTGTAACCATTTTGTATTTAAAATTATTTTTTACGCTTTCCGCCTAATATGTTCATTATTACATATATGCCTATAAGTAAAACAATGCTGCCGCACAGCACCGCGTACATTGCGCCTATGCC
>CAJJPG010000175.1 GCA_905193585.1 uncultured Oscillospiraceae bacterium | reverse complement strand
ATGAATATCTTGAAACCGACTGAGCTAAAAGACTTTTCAGAATTACCGAACAGGCGGATAACATAGGCAGAACACTGGAAATACTGCCCGATAACACACAGTATGAATGGATTAAGGAATATACCGCCACGCAAAGGCTCAGCTCCGTGATTTTAACGGATGAAAATTTAAACACGGAAACCGAATACACATTTTCGGGTATAGGCGCAAAGGAGCTTACAGAGCATATTCCGCATGACGCGGTGAAGCAGATAGCGGAATATCCCGTTAAAATTTATTCCGAGCGCATTTATATAAACGGCGGCATTTACGATATTGCCGCCGCGGCAAGGCACGATAAAAAGGGCGTTGTGTTATGCTTCCGTTTGCAAAACGGGGTAAGCATGCAGAACTATTATTCTTCGGCTCGGCGGCTGCTTGCAGGCGACGCGACCGTGCTTAACGGTACGGTTGTAATAACCGAGGGCGACAGAATAATTTCCTCAAACCGCAGTGATATTGCGGGAGCAAAAAGCGGCGTTAAGGCGCTCGGAGTAATGGACGACAAGGCGAAAACGGGAAAAATTGTTAAAATTTCCGATGGGGAAGACGAGTATTACGGCGGCAGGGCGGTTTATAAGGAATACGGAATTTATATATACTACCGCACCGCAGAAGTGTTTTCGGATTGTTTTAATGTTATTATATTGGCGCTGTGCGTTTATTTTGTAATAATATTCTTTGTCATAGCCTTTCATCAAAGGTCGAAATATCTGCACACGCGTGAAATAAACGAGCAATACGAAATAATCCGTACCGTAAGCCGGATGTTTCTTTTTAATGTTTTTGTGGATATAAAGAATAACCGTTTCAAATTTTTACTGCGTGAGACGGATTTTGCCGAGGTGGATGAAAACCGCCCGGCTGATGAGGTTTTAAAAACCGATTTTACAAACTACGCCGCCGAGCCTTACCGTGATGAATACCGCAGATTTACCGAGCTTTCAACCCTGAAACAGCGACTTGACGACAAGGACTATATTGAAACGGAATACCAAAATATACGCGGCGAATGGCTTAACGATATAATAATACCCAAACGTAATGGCAAAAACGGCGATTTTGACTCATTTTTACTCGTTACAAAAAATATTACCGAGCAGAAAAAGCTGGAAATTGAATATCAACGTCAACTGGAGAAAGCAATGCGCAGCGAGAAACGCGCGAACGAGGCGAAAACCAACCTTTTACGCCGTATGAGCCACGATTTACGAACGCCTATAAACGTGATTTTGGGAATGATTGAAATTGCCGACCGAAATACGGGCAACCCCGAAAAGCAAAACTACTGCCGAAATCAGGCGAGAGTGGCGGCGGAATATCTGCTTGAATTGGTCAACGATATTCTTACCCTCAACCGAAGCGAAGCAGACGGCAAGACAGAGGTAAACACCGCCTTTGATTTAAAGGACGAGGCTGAAAAGGTATATACCATTGCGAATATGCGGGCGGAAAACGCGGGCGTAAAGCTTTATCCGCCGAAAATATCGCGGAGCGGCAGGCGCCTTTACGGAAATTTGCTTTATTTCCACCAAATAGTTATAAACATTCTTATAAACGCCGTGAAATACAGCAATAAGGGCGGCGAGGTTAGCTTTTCGTTTTTTGAGGAAGAAAGCGGCGGCAGGGCGATTATTCATTTTATTTGCAGCGATAACGGCATAGGCATAAGCCCGGATTTTCAAAAGAAAATGTTCGAGCCGTTTACACAGGAAAACAATGAGGAAGTATCTCCTTACGGAGGACTGGGGTTAGGGCTTGCAATAGTTAAAATGCTCACTGAAAAGCTCGGCGGTACGTTGTCGGTTCAGAGCGAAAAGGGGAGCGGCACCCGCTTTGAGATAATATTGCCCTTTGAATATTCACACGAGCCCGAAAACAGCGGCGATACCGGGAATTACAGCATTAATGGGCTTAAAATTTTGATTGCCGAGGATAACCGCATAAATATGGAAATAGCCGAATACCTTGTAAGAGACGCTGGCGCCGAAACCGCGGCGGCGTTTGACGGCAAGGAGGCGGCAGATATATTTGCGGCGTCGGCTGAAAATGAATTTGACGCAATTTTAATGGATATAACCATGCCCGTAATAGACGGGCTTGAAGCGACTAAACGGATACGCGCGCTTAAAAGGGCGGATGCGAAGACCGTGCCGATTATTGCAATGACCGCGAATTTGTTTGTTCAGGATATTGAAAAGTGTCTTGCGGTGGGAATGAACGGGTATCTTCCTAAGCCGATAAACGAAAAGCAGCTTATAAAAACCGTAGCGGAAAAATGCGCGGAAAGGAATAACAATGGGAATTAAGGAATTTTACTCTGAAATAGGCTCGTCCTATAAAGACGTTGCCGACAGACTCGGCAGCGAGGACTTTATTCTGCACTTTGTTGTGAAGTTTAAGGAAGACGAAAACTTTGACTTGCTGAAAGCTGCCTTGAAAAACGGCGATACTGATACTGCTTTCAGAGCGGCGCATACATTAAAAGGTGTGTCGGCAAACCTCGGCTTTACTGCCCTTTATAATGCGGTTTCACAAATTACCGAAGCTCTGCGAAACGGGGATATTGCCCGAGCTAAAGGGCTTTTCCCGC
>CAJJPG010000174.1 GCA_905193585.1 uncultured Oscillospiraceae bacterium | reverse complement strand
TTCCCACTGAAATTTTCCTTTTTTTCAAGTAATTCCCTGAATTGTTCAACACCCGAAACGACATAATACTCGCCCGTGCAGTGCCCAACAATACCAATTACCTCTTGGTGAGCAGCGTCTCCCGCTATTACGGTTATGTAACCCTCGGCGCTTTTTTCGGCGACTATTTTATGAATTTTCGCAACAAAGGGGCATGTGGCGTCCACCGTTTTAATGCCCGCCGCTGCCGTTTCTTCAAAAACCGCCGCCGGCACACCGTGCGAGCGTATTACAAGGGTCTCTCCCGGTAAAACCTCGGTATATGACGAAACGGTTCTTACTCCCTTGCTTTCAAGCTCCTTAACCATTTGGTCGTTATGAATTATAGGGCCTAACGTGCATACCCTTTCGCCCTTTTCGAGCAGGTCATACACCGTTTGCACCGCGCGGTCAACACCGAAGCAAAAGCCCGCGGTTTTTGCAAGCGTTATTTTCAAGCTTTTTTAGTCCTTTCCGTAATTATTTTAACTACAAGCGCAACAGAGTCATCCAATGTTAAATCGGAAGTATCCGCAAGGCGAGCGCCCTCGGCCTGTTTCAGCGGGGCTGCCGCCCTGTGCGTATCGTTATAATCCCGCTTTTCAATATCGGCATATACATCTTCAAAGCTTACGCTTTCGCCCTTTTCTATAAGCTCGCGGAAACGCCTTTCGGCGCGCACCTTTACAGACGCGGTAAGAAAAATTTTAACATCGGCGTTCGGCAGCACCACCGTGCCTATGTCTCTGCCGTCCATAATAACATTGTTTTCACGCGCCAACTGCCGCTGCATTTCAAGCAAAAACGCCCTTACGGCGGGCTTTGCCGAAACCGCCGACGCCATCATTGAGGCTTCGGGCGTGCGTATAAGACCCGATACGTCCTCGCCGTCTAAAAAAACGTGCTGCTCGCCGCCCGAAAAGTGAATATCCACCGCCGTACCCGACAGCACTTTTTCAATATCCTCATCGGACGATACATCCGCTCCCGTTTTGCTGAATTTAAGACCCACCGCGCGGTAAAGCGCGCCTGTATCTACATATATATATCCTAATTTCTCGGCTGCGCGCCTTGCTATTGTGCTTTTTCCCGCGCCCGCAGGTCCGTCTATTGCTACATTTATCATTTTTTCCATCTCCTAAATATTACTGCCTGCCGCAAACCCTGTTGAAAAGGCTATTTGCAGGTTAAATCCGCCTGTGTATGCGTCTACGTCTATTATCTCACCCGCAAAATAAAGCCCCTTTACAAGCTTTGAGCCCATTGTTTTGGGGTCTATTTCTTTAACTGATATTCCGCCGCGGGTGATTATTGCCTCGTCTATCGGGCGCGTTCCGGTTATATGCAAGGTCAGTCCCTTTAAAACCCCGCAAAGCGCGGCGCGCTGCTCTCTGCTTATACTGTTTACCTTTCGGTCGGGTTCTATGCATGAAAGCCTTACAACTATCGGAATTAAGCTTTTCGGCAGCAGCTTATCAAGCGAATTTATAAAATCGCGGTTTTTTTCTTCGTCAAAATCCCGCAGAATCCGCTTGTCAAGCTGCTCGGGGGTAAGCCCCGGCTTTAAATCTATTACCGCGGTATACTGCTTTTTGCCTATATACCGCATATGCGCCGAGGCGCTTAAAACTAAAGGACCGGATATTCCGAAATGGGTAAAAAGCATTTCGCCGAGCTCCGAAAACACGGGCTTTTTCTTGCCATCCTCAAAAACCGAAAGAGTAACGTTTTTAAGCGACAGCCCCGCTAGCCTTTCGCAAAAGCCCTCGTGAGCGTTAAGCGCCACAAGAGACGGCTTTATTTCGGTAACGGTGTGACCGAGCGCCCGCGCCATTTTATAGCCGTCGCCCGTAGAACCCGTAAGCGGGTAGGACATACCGCCCGTTGCCAGTATCACACTGTCGGCGGGCAGTGTTTCGCCGTTTTCAAGCAATACTCCGCTTACCGCGCCGTTTTCGGTAAGAATTTTCTTCGCCCTGCCGTGAATTATTTTTGTGCCGCTTTTTTTTGCGGTTTTCGCAAGCGCGTCAGCAATATCCGCGGCTTTATCCGATACGGGAAAAACCCTGTTGCCGCGCTCGGTTTTAAGCGGAACGCCGAGCGACTCGAAAAACGTCATAGTATCCTGCGGAGCAAAGCCCGAAAATGCGGAATATAAAAATCTTCCGTTTTCGGGAATATTCGCAATCAGCGTGTCAATATTGCAGTTATTGCAAACATTGCACCGCCCCTTGCCGGTTATCATAAGCTTGCGCGCGGGGCGCTCGTTCTTTTCAATAACGGTTATTTCAGCCCCGCCGTTTCTATATATATAATTTGCGCTGCACGCCGCCATAAGCCCTGCGGCGCCACCGCCTATAATTACAATTTTTTTCATTTCGTCACCCGAAATATTTTACCGCAGAAACGGGGAAAAGTCAACATTAGACATTAGATATTAGACGGTAGATGTTGTCTTTGGCTTGCAAAAAATTAAAATCGGGTATATATATCCAAATACAGCCGTTTTTATATGTTATGATATATATACATACAAGCAATTTTGTATATAAAGGAAGTATGTACTATGAAAAAAGATGAAAGTTTTGAAATCCTGATTGAAAAAATCAAACAGC
>CAJJPG010000173.1 GCA_905193585.1 uncultured Oscillospiraceae bacterium | reverse complement strand
CCGAGGCTTATCCCAAGTTACAAATTGGGTTAGGCTTAAATTTGCTGCAATGAATTTAAAAAAGTATGCACTGCATAGGTGGAAAAGGTCTCACCAATACAGTGCTTTAATTAGGCTATATACATTTTTTGCCAAAACAAAACTCATAACCCTAAATATCGCTTGAAATTTAGGGTTATTCGACAGACTGAGCCGAGGTATGGGTAAACCGTACCTCGGCTTTTATAATTTTATTCGGAATTACTGTTGTATCAGGGATTAAGATAATCGCTCTGAGCAGTGAAATCAAGCGCCTGCTCCGAGTACTCCTTTCGTTCACGCTCGGCTTTAATAATTCTTTTAATATTCTTTTTAATAATTTGCCTTGCGTTTTCGCGCGAATAATTGTATTTTGCGGGGTCGCTTTCGGTTTTGAATTTTACTTTATTTCCGTCTATTTCAAACAGGTCTTCGGCTTTGTAATAAAGCGCGTGAAACGCGTCGTCGCTTACAGAGCTGTTTTTGCTTTCGGTAAGCTTTGCTATGTAGGGCACAGCCGAATCGGAAAGATAACCTAAATATTCCACGTCAAGCTCTTTCAAAATGCCGCTTTGGTACGCGTTTACATTGTAGCTTGCAACCGTGCGGTCAACATCGCAAAAACCGGTAATAAGACCGATTACGGCAAAGTAGCAAATTGCGCATTTTGCGGCGGGAAACCTTTTTATATACATAAACAGTATCATTATAATAAAAAGCAGAGCAATTGCCGCCATAAAAATGCTTGTGAGCAGGCGCAGCCGCGTAAGACCGTAAAAATCTATATATAAAAACATTTTTGAAATTGCGGTAGCGGCAAAAATAAGCGAAAATATGCATATGAGCGTGGAGGTTATGCGCACCGAGAGCGGTATTGCGGCGGTATCGCTGCGTTTTACCGTGCACATAATAACGCCTACCGTAAAGAAATTTATACCGCAGACCCCGCAAAGCTCAAAAAAGCCGCGCCTTGCGTAGCCTGCCGCCGCAAAGGAATAGCCCGACGGCAAAATTCCCGAAAAGCCACTGAAAAAATATGCCGATTGCGAAAGCAAATACACAAGATAAACCGCCGATAAAACTGAAGAAAGGGTGACGGCGGTAACGGGCGGCATCACTCTAATATCATTATAAACCGAAATGCCGAAATTTTTGGCTTTAAGACCGTTTTTCGCCGCGAAAAGCATAGAAAACAGGTAGACCGCCGCGGCGGCGCCGAGCAATATTTTAAGAATAAAAATACCGAAGCCTGAAAATACCGAAAGTATAAGCCCCTCAAACGCTGCGTCCGCGCTCATAAGCAGCGGAAACACCACTGAAAGAACGGGCACGGAGAGCAATATGCCGATAAGCACCTGCTTGTTTATTCCCTTGAAATTTTTTTCCCTGCGGTAACCGCCGTAGGAGCGGAACGGCGCCGTTATGTTATCAAACGGGTTAATAACAAGCGTGTTAAGCGCGCCGATTATGGGCGAGAGGGCTTTATCCGCCTTGAAAAAGCCCGAAACAAAAACGCCGTAAAGCGCGACTGCGGCTATGAAAAACAGTATGTTGAGCACGGTGTCATTATAAACCGAGAATATAACCGAAAAGCCGAGCGAGCAAAGCCCGCAGAAAGCCGTGAATACGCTGAAGTGTTTGCGCTGCCTTAGCATATACGCCGCGGTAAGGGCAAAAAGCAGAAAAAATGACGCGGTAAAGCCCGCGTTAAACCCGCCGAAAATTGATAAATGAACAAAAAGCACCGAGCATATAAGCGTAACTGCGGCAAACACCGTGTCTCTTTTGTGCCAAACGGGCAGACTGTTTAATGAATTATCAACTGTGGTATCGCACATTATTCATCACTCCTGTATTCAAGTATATCGCCGGGCTGACACTCTAATACCTCGCATATTTTTTCAAGTGTTGAAAAGCGTATTGCGCGCGCCTTGTTGGTTTTAAGTATTGAAAGGTTTGCCTGCGTTATGCCCACCTTTTCGGCAAGCTCGCCCGAGGATATTTTCCGCTTTGCCATCATAATATCAAGATTTATTATTATCGCCATTTATACCACCCTATATTGTAAGCTCGTTTTCGTTTTTAATTTCTATTGCCGCGCAAAACACATTTTTAATAACTCTTAATATAAGGGCGAAAAAGCCCGCCGCTGTTCCCACAATATAAAACGGCAGGTAAAAATACCCGCTTGCAAGGGCTATAAGCGCCACGGTAACGCAGCACCACGAAAGTATGCGCAGAAATTTTACGTTTTGGGAAACGAATACCTCCGATTTTAAAATATTTTTAAGCAGCAGCCGAAGGGTTAAAAGCGCCGCCGCGGCAAACGGCAGGCAGCAGTAGCAAACGGTTATAAGCACGGCTTTAAGCGCCTGCGTTTTGCCTGTTGCTTCAATATACCACCCCGCAATAAACGGAAGAAATATACCGACAGCGATTGCCGCGGCAAAAATAATATCGGTAAGAATAAGGGAAAGCTTGGTTGAGCGCTTGGAGTTCCACATAAAAATTCTCCTCTTTTTTCAAATTTTGTGATTTTATGGTAGCACACTTTTTATCGTTTGTCAATAAAAATATATTGAGATTTGATAACGAATTAAAATTGTTCAAATAAGTATTGCCG
>CAJJPG010000172.1 GCA_905193585.1 uncultured Oscillospiraceae bacterium | reverse complement strand
AAAAATATTTGAAAACTTTTATTTTCGGAGGGAATATGTATGAAAAGAAAACAGCTTTTCTCCTTTTTGATTGATCTTCTCTTTTACATTGCCGGCGGTATGATCTACTCCGTGGCGGTTTTGCTTTTTTTAACCGAAAACGAAATATCCCCCGGCGGGCTTACGGGTATTGCGACTATTCTTAATTACCTTTTTTCGTTGCCTATAGGTACTGTGGTGTTTATTCTTAACATTCCGCTGCTTGCGGCGGGGTTTATTAAATTCGGCGGCGTTTTTATTGCAAAAACCGCCGTTGCAACGGCGGTAATGTCGCTGACTCTTGATATTTCTGGGCTTTTTATGCCCAAAATGAAAATAGACCCCATTTTAGCCGCTCTCTTCGGGGGCTTGCTTATGGGGCTTGGAATCAGCCTTTTTATGCTGCGCGGTGCTACAACGGGCGGTACCGATATAATAGCAAAACTTATAAACCGTAAATTCCCGCACCTTACCGTAGGCAGGCTTATGCTCGCGGCAGATGCGGCGGTGGTGGGGCTTTCGGCGCTGGTTTATAAAAATATGGAAAGCGCGCTTTATGCGGTAATTGCCATTTACGCCTCATCCCGCGTTATGGATTTGATACTCTACGGCGCAGACCGCGGCAAAATTATTTATGTTATAACCGATAACGCAAAGGAGCTTTCCGACAGTATTATGTCGCTTATAAACCGCGGCGTGACATTGCTTGACGTTACGGGCGCGTACACCGGCACAAAAAGACAGATGCTTATGTGCACCGTGCGGCGGCACGAGGTGGCGGCGGTTTGCCGCCTTGCCACAAGCTGCGATAAAAACGCCTTTATAATAGTAGGCGAGGCGGGCGAGGTCCTCGGCGAAGGCTTTAAAAGAAACGCCTGACTGTTTTTTTGCATGATACTGAAATTTATTGTTGACTTTTTCGTTAAGGCTTGATATAATAATAAGGCTGTGAAAAGCAAATTACCGGGTGTGGCGCAGCTGGTAGCGCGCTTGACTGGGGGTCAAGAGGCCGCAAGTTCAAGTCTTGTCACTCGGACCATATCGAGTGTTCATAACGGATTTGAGTTATGAACACTCATTTTTTATGCTTCTTTTTTGAGTGGGGCAGGCACCTGCTTTTTTTATGCCGGGATGTACTCCACAGCAACGCCCTGCCGTGTTTCTGCAACATAATGCTCTGTCAGCGGCGCTTCCGGAATGTCAATATAGCCCACGAAACGGTAATGAATCACAATTTTTTGCGTTCTGTTTTTACCTACACCTTGTGTTTCATACACTTCGATTCGGTCAATCAGTTCACGCAAAAGCGGGGCAGTCAACTTGTCCCAAGGTTAAATCTGTTCGTTTGCCTTGATGGTTTAAAGCTTCGGCTTTCATACGATAAGCAAACGCCTTTTCAGAATGAAGAATATGCTCCCGGTGCAGATTGCTGTCTACTACCGCAATAGCGGCAGCGTCCCGATCAAGGGCATAAATTAAGGCAGGAACCTCGGTGATTCCTGCCTTTTGTGCGGCGTGTAAACGGCGGTGTCCGCTTATAATCTCATATTCTCCGGCATTTTCAATGGGACGGACAATCAGAGGTGTGAGAGTGCCGTTTTCCTTAATACTCTCCGCCAAAGCGTCCATTCCTTCATTGTCCTGCACCTTGTAGGGATGTCCCTTGAATGGGCGCAGACCGGTAATTTTCAAAAGAGTTGGCGCTGTATTTTTCTTGGTCATTGTTTGCCTTCTTTCTTGTGTTTATTTGAATTTGCTTTTTTACTTTCCGAAAAAAAGAGTGGCGATCCGCTTAGTGTGTTAAAATGCGGATTTCTTATGCAAGCACCTTTCATTTAGCGAAACTATATATCTTCTTTTCCGGATAGTTCGGATAGTAGAGAATTATTGCTTACCGATACTGTCCCCGGTTTTAACTGCTTTGTCCGCCTATTCGGAATGGGTTCTGTATCTGCTGATGTTCTCGGTGGGTATCAGCGTCGACAAACAGAGAGGTATCCTTTCAAAGCCGGTCAGGTTCAATGTGAAAATACTTATTATGCCGCTTGGAATTATCATCGGCTCGCTGATCGGCGGTGCTGTATGCGGATTGATTATGAAATACCCAATCAATGAAGCAATTTCAATCTGCGGCGGGCTTGGTTGGTACAGCCTTGCGGGAGTGACGATTGGAAATCTGGCGGGCGCATCTGTCGGAAGCGTCGCGTTTTTAAGCAACCTGATGCGTGAGATCGCGTCGTTTATCCCGATCCCGTTTGTCGCAAAGCGTCTTAACTCATACACCTGCATGCCAGTGCGGGCGCGACCAGCGAGGACACGACCTTGCCGATGATTATGCGTAACACCGACGCGCAGACAGCGGTATTCTCCGTTGTCAACGGCGTGATCTGCTCGACCTTTGTGTCGATACTGTTCTCAATATGCTATTGACCGATAACACAACCCCGGGCGCGGAAACCGCCGCCGCATAGAAAATTCAAGCCCTATGCGGCAGCGATTTCCGTTTGATTTTGCTAAATTCAAAAAAAATTATTTTTGTGCTTGACTTTATGCTGTTGTTATGTTATATTAGTTAAGTGTTGAAAATGCTGGTGTAGCTCAGTTGGTAGAGCAGCTGATTTGTAATCAGCAGGTCGGGGG
>CAJJPG010000171.1 GCA_905193585.1 uncultured Oscillospiraceae bacterium | reverse complement strand
TCACTATGGACCTATTTTTTTATTTTATTTCAACTTCATTTTACAACGCGCGAAAATTATTTTTCTTTGAAATTCAGTATTCTTAATATTACAGGGCTTAAAATCATGTTTGAGGCAAGCTCGAACAGGAAATTTCCGCCGACCATACCTAAAAATACATATGATACGGTATTTGTAAACCCGAGACCCGCGCCCCACGCCTTTATGGTATCAAGGAAGAAAAGCAGGCAGCCTAAAAGGAAAACGCCTGTGTTTACAAGCGGGCACACAACCGCCGCGGCAACAACCGCCGCATATTTATTGTATTTTGCAAGCAGCCTATAGGTAAGTCCCGCCGCAAAGCCGCACGCCGCGCCTTTAAGCAGCACCGTCAGGACCGTGCCGAAAACGTTTACGGCAAAAAATGCCGTTGCATTGCCGCTCAGCAGCACCACTGCACCGAACACAAAGCCCAGCCATGTGCCGATTTTCACGCCGCATTTCGCCGCGCCTATAACTATGGGTATGAGCACCAGCGAAATGGAAAACGGACCGAACTTAATAAATCCGCCCAAAAGCTGCAGCACAATTACGATTGCCGTGAGTATTGCGCCGAGTACAAGGTTTTCTGTTTGTTTTTTTCTTTCTGTTGACATAATTCATTACCTCCGATACTCTCTCTTTATGAGTAGAGTTCATTTGGCTGTCTTTCGTCAGCCCTATATATTATCCGCAAAAGCGGTTGTTTTAATTATTTTTTTCGTATATTGCTTTCAACCCCTCAAGCAAAAGATTTTCATTATATATAATGTTATTTTTGCAGTGGGCTATTATCTCTTTGGAAAGCCCGCCCGTTGCAACGAAGGTCGGCGTTTCACCGAGCTCTTCTTCAATTTGGTCAAGCAGACCGTCTATCATGGCGGCGGTGCCGTAAACAAGCCCCGATTGCATACATTCCACGGTGTTTGTGCCTATAACCGAACCCGGTGCCTCTATGGGAATTGAGGGCAGCTGCGAGGTGTTGGCGGTCAAGGCTTTAAGGGTGAGCCGCACGCCCACCGCAATAACTCCGCCTAAAAACGTGCCGTTTCTGTCAAGCACGCTCACGGTGGATGCAGTGCCCATATCTATTATAACGCAGGGCATTGTGTATTCTTCAAGCGCGCCCACAGCGCCAGCCACAAGGTCTGCGCCGAGCTGTGCGGGGTTATCAATTTTTATATTCAGTCCGGTTTTTACCCCGGGGCCTAAAATCAGCGGAACTATATGGCACAGCTTTGAAACCGCGCCGCCCACGCTTTCGGTCACCGCAGGTACGACAGAGGATATAATGCAGTCCTCAATATCCTCAAAGCTCTGACCGTAAAGCGAAAGCACGTCCTTAATCTCAATCGCGTACTGGTCCGAGGTTTTGCCGCTGTCGGTCGAGAGCCGCGCGGTAAAGGAAAGAATATTTGAATTATACGCCCCGAGCGTTACGTTTGTATTACCTATATCTATTGTAAGCAGCACTTGAAATCACTCCTTCAAGCCTTATTATACAGGCAAATATAAATAAAAGCAATAATTTTATTGACAAGCAGGGAAAAAATTGTTATAATACAGTTTGCTGATTATAAAAATTAGCTCCTTGCTCCGCTTTCGCGGGGCCAAAAGTCCAAAGGGAGGTGCAAAGAAATGACAAACAAGTACGAGGCAGCCATTGTTTTATCCGTTGCGCAGGGGGAAGATGCCACTGCGGCTTTAAAGGAAAAATTCAATGACCTTATCGCAAAGCACGGCACAATTGAGAACGTTGACGATTGGGGCAAGCGCCGCTTGGCTTATCTCATCAACGACGAGGCAGAGGGCTACTACGTTTTCTTCAATTTTGAAAGCGAGCCGTCTTTCCCGGCTGAGCTTGAGCGTATAGCAAAGATCACCGACGGTGTTCTCCGCGCTATGGTTATCAAGAAGTAAGGAGGAACGAAAATGTTTAATTTAGTGGTTTTAACCGGTCGCTTAACTGCCGACCCCGAGCTTAAAACAACCCAGAGCGGACTTTCCGTTACTTCATTTTCAATCGCTGTTGACAGGCGTTTTCGCTCAGGCGAAGAAAGGCAGACTGATTTTATAAATATAGTCGCCTGGCGCCAGCAGGCGGAATTTGTTGCAAAGTATTTCAAAAAAGGTAACCTTATCGGTATTCAGGGCTCTATTCAGACCCGTAAATATACCGATAAAAACGGAAACAACAGAACCGCATTTGAGGTAGTTGCAGACAATATTCAGTTTGTGGAATCAAAGCGTGATTCCGCACCCGCAGGCAATTCAGAGCCTGCCCAGTCTTACAGTAACGCGGGCAGCAACGATTTTGCCGATTTGGGCGATATGTCGGATGACGATCTGCCCTTCTGATAATTGATTTTATCTCATTCCTGTATATAGGAGGTTTGTTAGAATGGAAAACGAGAAAAACGACAGAGTAATGCACAGAAAAGCGCGCAAAAAGGTTTGCCATTTCTGTGTTGACCGCGTAGAAGCTATTGATTATAAGGATGTTGCGCGTCTGCGCAAGTTCATATCAGAGCGCGCTAAGATACTTCCGCGCCGCGTTACCGGCACTTGTGCCGCTCACCAGCGCGAGCTTACCACCGCTATTAAGCGTGCGCGCCAGATAGCTCTTCTGCCTTACGTAAACGATTAAAGTTTATGCAAAAATCCCCCTTCTTATAAGGCAATGTCATTAAGTTAAGAGAATGCTAATAGGCAGAAACGACAAAATAAAACA
>CAJJPG010000170.1 GCA_905193585.1 uncultured Oscillospiraceae bacterium | reverse complement strand
GGGGTGGTATTGGCGGGGATAGAGTGCAGTCAAAAATCTCCGATTTTTGCGAACGGCATTCCCGTCCAAAGCGTGTCGATTTATCGGCACGCTCAAATCATCTTTCTGTATTATATAGAGGTATAAATGCAGGGGGATGATTTTTTTATGACCGAATACGGATATGTGCGGCTATCAAACACAGACCAGAACGAAGAAAGACAGCTTATTGTTATGAATGAAAGGCGCGTGTTGCCGGGCAATGTTTACATAGATAAGCAGTCCGGCAAGGATTTTGTACGCCCGCAGTACAAGAAAATGCTTAAAAGGCTGAAAGCGGGCGATCTGCTTTATATTTTAAGCATTGACCGCTTAGGGCGCAATTACGAGGAGATCCAAAACCAGTGGCGAATACTTACCAAGGAAATAGGTGTTGATATATGCGTTATTGATATGCCGCTTTTAGATACGCGCAACGGCAAGGACTTAATGGGAACGTTTATTGCCGACCTTGTATTGCAGATACTTTCATTTGTTGCACAGAGCGAGCGCGAAAATATTAAAAAGCGGCAGTCGGAGGGCATTGCCGCCGCAAAGAAACTCGGGGTAAAATTCGGCAGACCGGATATTCCCCCGCCCGAATGCTTTGCCGAGACCGTAAGGCTTTGGGAGAAAAAAGAAATTGATATTAAGCAGGTGCTGGAGATGTGCGGGCTGAAAGAGGCTACATTTTACCGCCGCTTGCGCGAATATCGCATGAAAAACAGCATTATATAGGCGTATTATTGCTGTTTTTTCGAAAAAAATAAAAGAATTTGAAAAAAACACTTGATTTTTGAATTAATATGTAATATAATGGTAAATGCAGTTGGGAGCGATAAATTCTTCTTACCTGATACGGCGGCAAAAAAGAAAGTGGCTTCTTTTTTGCACGGCTTGTTTCAGGGTTCTGCATCCCGCTGTGCTTTCAGGCAAGGTTTCACCACCTTGCTTACAACAAAAAGCAACCCGTCGTTTATAACTCCGACAGGTTGCTTTTTGTATTTAGTTTAAAATACCAACTATCAAAAAGTATACCTTTTGATAATTGCAGTAGTAAAAAAAGTGGAGTTAATTATGGCAAAACAGAAAAAACTCAAAGGATTGATAACGGTTGCGGTTACGATTATACTGGTTATTCTGCTGTCAGCCGGAACAAGTATTATTGTAAATAAGCAGGGCGCTGTGCAGTCAGCAGCGAAAATTAAAAACGGGCTTTCGGCTTATGAATTGGCGGTAAGCGAGGGTTACAGCGGTATCTTGTAGGAGTGGCTTGCCTCGCTAAAGGGTGATTCCGCCTATAAAACGGCGGTAAACGCAGGCTATAAGGGCACCGAAAACGAATGGACACAAAGCCTTAACACTCTGGTTTCAAGCGGGTTTAAAAGCATTAAAACCGCGTCGTTTAATTCGGCGGGTCAGCTTGTGCTTATTCTTTCCGACGGCACCGAGCTTAACCTGGGTAATGCCGTAGGCAAAAACGGTGCAAACGGCAAGGACGCCACAAACGGTAAAGACGGAATAAACGGTAGATACGGTGAAGACGGCAAGGATGGGTCAAACGGTACTGACGGCGTAAACGTAAGCGGAACATTGGTTAATGCCGACGGCGAGCTTGTTATTACCTTTTCCGATAATAAAACCGTAAACGTGGGCAAAATTGTGGGCGCAGCCGGTCTTAAAGGCGAAAAGGGCGATACCGGCAGGGGAATTGCTAAAACAGAGATTATAGACGGTTATTTATGGGTTACATATACAGACGATTTAGAAAATCCTATAAATGTCGGAAAAGTAAGCGAGAACAATAATAATGAATGCTTGAAATTCACACGGATTTCAAAAAGTACTTTGTCAGTATCTATAAAAGAAGAGTATAAAACATTCGTAAAAAAGGTAGTTATACCTTCGGAATATTATGGTTTTAAGGTGACTAGTATAGGAAAAAGTGGATTTTCGGGGTGTGAAATGTTAGAAAAGGCTATTTTGCCGGATACTATATCTTCAATTGGTGACGAGGCATTTTATGGTTGCATAAGTTTAGAGAATATAAAATTGTCCGTTGGAACAATTGTTATCGGAAAAAATGCTTTTAGAGGTTGCTCAAAATTACAGGAAATAGTAATTCCTGCAAATGTATATTTAATTGAACCGGGAGCCTTTTATAATACTAATTTGACAACAGCTGTCTTTGAAAATCCTAAGAATTGGCAGTCTTATTTTTTATTCAACCTATGAAAGAAAAAATTATTATACTAGATATTATACTGAAGAGCAGATTTCGAATAAACAAAATGCAGCAGAATTGTTAACAAGCAAAGAAATTTATGAGGTTCAAATCTCAGAACGAGGTTGGGGAAATGTTTTGAGAACTTTTAAACGCGTAGAGTGATTTTAAATTAAACATGGGAGCGTAAAGCAATGACAACTGACAGCAGAAAAAGAATAATTAAAATTTTGGAGGCAGTAAATGAAAAAGATATTGAACATATGAAATTATACATACTCGGTGCCGTTCATGGGTTTACGGCTGCGGCGGGAAGTAAAAGCTTTACGGTAAGGGATATTTTCGGCAATGAAAACCGAAATTGGAACGGAACGCCCATTCAGGAGATTTATAATTACTATATTAAGGTATCGCCGCATAAAGATGCCGCCGAAGGGGCGGCACAGGATTTGGGAAAGCTCTTGCGCAAAGTATTGACGGAAGACAAATATGAATATGAGGAGGAGTCGGGAAACCGCGAATGTACTTATCGCAGGGTTTAATTTATACATTTTACCGCGCGTTTTTATGCTAAACGTTAATTTTTGACATTTATTAAGTGG
>CAJJPG010000169.1 GCA_905193585.1 uncultured Oscillospiraceae bacterium | reverse complement strand
TTTTTTACCCCTTTCGTGTGATTTTGCCGTGCGTAAAAGTTTAAGTGGGGCAATCGGTCTTTTGGCTTTCGACCCCTGCCGCCTCGATGGGGGGAGTGCCCCGCGCGACAGGCTGACCGTTTGCGTCGAAAAAACATTTCAATTCGCTTTGTTTTACGAAAGCGTGAGTTTCTTCACGGTCGTGACAATCCTTGCAATCGAATTTCATATTGTCATGATTAAGCGTAACGCTCGGATTGTGTATATTTTTTACCGTGAGTGGAATTTTATGGTGAACAATATACCCCGGCTTTTCATGACAAGTTTCGCACATGCCGCCGTCAATGAGCACGCGTTCAGCGATGTACGCTTTTCGGCAAGCTTGCCACGCTTTGCTGTTGTAAAATGCTTTTGCGAACTCTTTTGCCATAAGCTCACCGCCTTGCCTTATTTCCACAATACCAGTATAACAGCTTAAATCGTGCCAAATGTGCCAAATTTTTATTTAAGAGCTTTTTATATACCTGTACGCAATATGTTTTACCGCATATTCGGTTGCGCTCATCCCCACACTTGCCGCTACCCGATTCCACGAAAGCCCATTCACGAAACGATATGTGAGTATCTGCCGCGTAAGGCTGTCCGGGCAAGCGGATATGTAATCGTTCAATCGAATCAGCTCTATGCGGCATTGTTCGAGCCGATTCGTAAGCTTTGCCTTGTAATAATCCAGCTCCGCCACAGCCCGCCCTATTTTATCCCCGGCACCCGCACCGTGCGGCATACCTGTGATTTTTGCCGATGTGTCGGTCGCCTTTGCTTCCAGCTCGGATATTTTAATTTTCAAATCTTCTATTTCTCGGTTGAGGTAGTAAAGCTGCGAAAGCTCTTTAAGTGTCATACCGGTATTGCTCCTTTCAGTGCTTTAAAAATTCTTTGCGGGATATACGCCCGCTGTCTATTGCATAGGTCATCTGCCCGTAGGAGTAGCAGGTACTGTGGCGGTCGTTATACCGATCCAGTGCTCTGCAAAACTCCCCGAGCGAAATATCATACGTCGGTGTGGCTTTCTTCGTTTTCTTTTTAGGCGGCGCAGGTGCAATTTTTTCTTTCTTCTCACAGGTGTGGCAGCGTTTCACCCAGCCGTTTTCCGTCTTGAACGTCTTATTGCATTCGGGGCAGACTTTCGTGTACAATTCTTTTTCTCTCATTTCGGTTTCCTTTCCCATTTCCGTAATCCGAGCACAGCCATAGCAAAATTAAACGCATATAAAAGCACCTGCGCATGGCTGCCGTGCACCGCGTTGTATATGCACCAAAAAGCATTGGTGCATAGCCATATGTAAAAGCACCACCGCTTTTGCAGACTGTTCGCAACCGTGCCGGTTATGGAAAGAATTGTGATTATGTACGGTAAATATTTCAATTTAAAAACTCCTTTTATTCCGCATTACGCATTCCGAATTCTGCATTAAAGCTTATGACGCGTCCATCCAATCATCTCCCTCGATCTTCCAGTCGGGCAGCAGTCCGTCGGTGTCGGCTTTATACATCACAACCGAGACATACCAATGCCCATTGTATTTATTAAACCGTGAAAAGCACCGTAAAAACCTGTAGCCTTTATATCTGCGTTCCCAGTAGTCTTTATCGTCTACACGCTGCTTCGCCATAAGCTCAACCGTGCGCGGCGAAATGTGTCCGTCCTTTGCGCGGGTCTCCGGCTGCGTGAGGTTTTGCGAGTGACGGAAACGCTTGCGCCCCTGCGGGTCTTTGGATATATACCTCGCGGCAGCTTCGGGTC
This sequence comes from uncultured Oscillospiraceae bacterium, assembly GCA_905193585.1. Classification (GTDB taxonomy): domain Bacteria; phylum Bacillota; class Clostridia; order Oscillospirales; family Acutalibacteraceae; genus UBA737. Next base: position 1,110 of record CAJJPG010000169.1, on the reverse strand, counting down.
CGAATACCTCGGGGCGAAATCTCTGTGCATTAACTCTTATACCCTTGCCCCACATAGCCTCGACCGTATCGCGGTCTAAACCGCCCGTCATAAACAAATGCACATGGTAATTCTTCTGACCTTTAAGCGCTCCTGTTTTGTAGGTGACTTCTTCGATTGTGTAATAATATTTAAACGGCGCTTTAAGCTTTCTTAAAAGCGCACGGTATTTTTTGTTTTGCGGGTCTGTCTTTAAAAGCTTTTCTATTCGTTTCAACTCTGCGGCTCTTTTGGTTTTAATTCTGCGCTTGTAGTTGTTTATATCCCGCGAGGCGCCGTCAATATTCAGTGGGGCGAATTTCTGCTCGTATGTGTAGGTGAGTAATAAATCACCGTTATCAAAATTCGCATTTATAAGGCGGACGGCTTGCTTTATCGCCATATTGTTGTTGTATTTTTTCTGTGCTTCGCTTGAAGGCTTTGTGCCGCGCGGGCGAACGGGCATTCTGCTGCCATTTTCCCACACCGGGTAAAAATCCGCCTCAAGCAGCCTGCCCGATATTGTCTTCTTTTCCCGTTCCATTAGATCAGCCCGTCCTTTCGCACCGCGTTTTCGTAATAGCTCTCGGTTTCAAAAGCCGAATTGTAAAGTGCCGTGCGGAAATATGACTTTCGGTATTTGATTTCGTATTTCACTTCACAGAATTTTCCTATGCAAAATTTGAGGTGATCGGAGTTGAGCTGGGAGTACACCTCGCTCACCGTTTCGGCAGTGAGCTTTTCGCCGTTTATTTTTACAGACGAAAGAGGATAAAGCGAATATATTTCCGCAATTATCATAATCAGCTCATAAGCGAGGGCGCGGTCGCAGCGGTCAAACTCCTGCAAATCGATTTGAGCCATTGCGGTATTCAAGGCTTCCTTAAACCCGACTTTGACATGACCTTGACTTTTTTCACACACTTCGGAATTTTTATTATTCATTTCGGAAAACTCCTTTATCATCCGCTCCCGCGGTTTATTTTTGGTCGACTTATTACTATAGCATACAAGGACGAAATAGGGCTTGTCCGCCCGTTTCAAAAATACTTGATTTTCCGCTCCCGAAGTGGTATTATATATATGTAAGGT
>CAJJPG010000168.1 GCA_905193585.1 uncultured Oscillospiraceae bacterium | reverse complement strand
TAATATAGGCTGACGAAAGTTTTACTTTACGAAAAGGGGATATAATTATGACCAACAACAAAACGGTTTTGAAATGGCTTGACGAAGTCAAAGAGCTCGTCAGCCCTGATAAGGTCGTCTGGATAGACGGCAGCGAGGAGCAGCTCGAGGGCATCCGTAAGGAAGCTGTTGAGAGCGGCGAAATGATAAAGCTCAATGAGGAAAAGCTGCCGGGCTGCTACCTGCACAGGACCCGCCAGAACGACGTTGCCCGCGTTGAGGACAGAACCTTCATCTGCTCCAAGACAAAGGAAAATGCAGGCCCCACCAACAACTGGTGCGACCCGCAGGAAATGTACGACCGTCTTTACAATATTGCCCGCGGCTCTTACAAGGGCAGAACAATGTATATAATCCCGTTCTCAATGGGCCCGATCGGTTCTCCGCTTGCTAAGGTGGGCATTGAGGTTACCGATTCTAAGTACGTTGTTCTCAATATGGCTATTATGACCCGCGTAGGTCAGAAGGTGCTTGACGTTTTGGGCGACTCAAACGACTGGGTTCGCGGTCTTCACGCTTCTTGCGATATTGACCCCGAAAAGCGCTATATCTGCCAGTTCCCCGAGGATAATACCATTATCTCGGTCAACTCCGCTTACGGCGGAAACGTTCTTCTCGGCAAAAAGTGCTTTGCGCTCCGCATAGCCTCTTACCAGGGCTGGAAAGAGGGCTGGATGGCTGAGCATATGCTCATTTTGGGTCTCCAGAATCCTAAGGGCGAAATCAAATATGTTGCCGCCGCTTTCCCGTCAGCTTGCGGTAAAACCAACCTAGCAATGCTTATTCCGCCGAAATATCTGCGTGATAAGGGCTACAAGATCTGGACTGTCGGTGACGATATTTCCTGGATGAAGATAGGCGAGGACGGACGTCTTTACGCTATCAATCCCGAAAACGGCTTCTTCGGCGTAGCGCCCGGCACCAACGCTCACTCAAACTTCAATGCGCTTGAAAGCACAAAGAAGAACACCATTTTCACAAACGTTGCTTTGAACCTTGACGATAACACAGTTTGGTGGGAGGGTCTTAACAAGGATCTCCCGCAGAACTGCATTGACTGGAAGGGCAACAAGTGGGATGCTTCTAAGTTCGATAAACACGACAAGAGCACCTATGCCGCTCACCCGAACTCAAGATTTACCGCTCCTGCCAAGAACTGCCCCTGCATTTCCGATGAATTCGATAAGGGCGCAGGTGTTCCGATTTCCGCTATTATATTCGGCGGCCGCCGCGCTAAGTGCGCTCCGCTGGTATATCAATCAAAGGATTGGGTTAACGGCGTGTTCGTAGGCTCCACCATGGCGTCAGAAACCACAGCTGCCGCTGCGGGCGCAGTAGGCGTTGTTCGCCGCGACCCGATGGCTATGCTGCCGTTCTGCGGCTACAATATGGGCGACTACTTCCAGCACTGGCTTGATATGGGCGCTAAGCTCGGCGATAAGGCTCCTAAGATATTCAATGTTAACTGGTTCCGCACCGACGACGAGGGCAACTTTGTATGGCCGGGCTTCGGCGACAATATGCGCGTCCTCAACTGGATAATCGACCGCTGCGAGGGCAAGGCTGACGCTACCGAAACCGCTATCGGCTATGTTCCGAAGCCGGAAGACATTGACCTTACCGACCTTGATATGGATATGGATACCTTAAAGAGCATATTGAAGGTTGACAAGGACGTTTGGGAGAAAGAGGCTGCCGAAATCGAAGAACACTACAAGAAGTTCGGTGATAAACTGCCGCACGAGCTGAAAGAACAGCTTGAAAACCTTAAAGCTAACCTTGCTGAAATGTAATATGAATTGATATTTGCCTCTTGTTGCGGTTGTCCGACTGCGGTAAGGGGCGTTTTATATGTAATAATTCTGAAAAAACGCAAATTTTCTATTGAATGAATATGAGTTTTATGTTAAAATAATATGGAAATCAGTGAGAAAAGGATTGTTGACAGGTGAGCAGCATATTCAATGCAATTTATGCGTTCTGGAATCAGATAATTTACGCTGTTGCCGGTATGCGTATACCGTTTGATATTATAGATATACTGCTTATGGCGTATATAATATACAAGGCTATCGGTTTTCTGCGTGAAACGCGGGCGGGGCAGCTTGCAAAGGGGCTTGTAATACTTTTTGCAATTTACCTTATTGCAAACTGGTGGAACTTAACCACAATGAAGTGGATACTTTCCAGATTTGTGGATTATATTATAATTGCCGTGGCTATTATATTCCAGCCCGAGCTGCGGCGCATACTCGAACGCGTGGGACATACAAAAATTGTAGGTTCGCACGGTTTGTCGGTTGAATCGGAGCCGCTTGATGACTGTATTGATAAGGTCAGCCGCGCCGCGGGAATTATGCAGGAAAGCAAAACGGGCGCGCTTATAGTGTTTGAACGCTCAACCCAGCTTGGTGAAATAATAGATACGGGTACGGTTATAAACGCCGACCCCTCGGTTCAGATGGTAAACAACGTGTTCTTTCCGAAATCCCCGCTGCATGACGGCGCTATGATAATAAGAGACGCGCGGCTCTATGCCGCAGGCTGCATTTTGCCGCTTACCCAGCGCGAGGATATATCCTCGCAGCTCGGCACGCGCCACAGGGCGGCAATAGGCATGACCGAAAATTCCGACGCGGTGGTGCTTGTGGTATCGGAGGAAACGGGAAATATTTCAATAGTTTCAAACGGACAGATAGAGCGCAATTTCAACGCAATTTCGGCAAGGGCGAAGCTCGGCGAGCTGCTTTTATCCGATGAAAAGAGCGACGGCGGCAGCCCGGTTCTTGCAAGACTTAAAAGCATAAATCCGTTCGGAAAAAACAAAGGAAAGGAAGCGGCAGAATCAAATGAAACGGAAAATAAAAATTCCCGCTGATTTTTCTTTAAGAAAGTTACTTTACAATAATTCCTCTGGGACATATTGCTTCATAAATTTATAGTTTTTTCCCAAACTGAAA
>CAJJPG010000167.1 GCA_905193585.1 uncultured Oscillospiraceae bacterium | reverse complement strand
TACCATAAAGTCACTGCTATTTTAATTTTGTTTCAACTTGCTATTGCAATTTGCGGAAAAATAATTTTAAAAAGTTTAATTAATATGAAAAAATCGCCTCAAAGGTCATTTGACCCTTGAGGCGATTTTCATAAACCTGAGTATCAAGCCTTAATTCTTTTATCACAGCGGGTTGCAAGGCGTGTGCCTATGCTCTGGAAAAGCTGAACCAGCACTATAAGAAAGACAACGGCAAAAATCATTACAAGATATTTATATCTGTAATAGCCGTAGTTAATGGCTATTTTACCCAGTCCGCCGCCGCCGATAATACCGCTCATTGCAGAGTAACCGAGAACGGTTGTTATTGCAAGCGTAGCGTCGGATATAAGCGAGGGTACGCTTTCGGGAATCATAACCTTTACAATTATCTGAAACGGCGACGCGCCCATACTCTGCGCGGTTTCTATAATATTCGGGTTTATCTCCCTCATACTGCTTTCAACAAGGCGCGCGATAAACGGAAAAGCCGCAATAACAAGCGGTACTACCGTAGCGGGCGTGCCTACTACCGTGCCCACTATAAGGCGGGTAAGCGGGAAAACCATTATCATAAGTATGAGGAACGGCACCGAACGCAAAAGGTTTATTACAACGTTTAAAAAGTGCAAAATGCCTTTAGGCACACGCAGAATTTTTCCGTTTTCCCCCGCCACAAGCAATATGCCGAGCGGCAAGCCGATAACCGCCGCAAAAAACGTGGAAAGCACCGTTACATACACGGTTTCCCAAATAGCAAGCGGGAACTGATTTTTAAGTATATCCATAGCCGTTGTAAATTCTTCGGACGCAAAAAAGCTGCTCATTACTGCTTTACCTCCTCTACAAATATATCGGGTATGCTGCCAAGGTAATCAAGCGCCCTCTGCGTTTGCTCCTTGCCGCCCGAAATACCCAGCAGCATATTGCCGTATGCCTTATCGCCTATGCTGCGGGTAGACGCCGAAAGAATACTTGCGGCAATATTTTCCTCCATAGCCATTTTCGCTATAAGCGGCGTTTCGGTGGCGTTTGCGCCGTTAAACACAACGCGTATTACCGCGCCGTCCTCCCCGCTCATAACCGGGTTTTGGTAACCCTCAGGGTAAACCAGGCGCTTTGCCGCCTCGGATTTGGGCGATGAGAAAACACCGCTCACCGCGCCCTCTTCGGCAACTGTGCCGCCGTCAAGTATGGCAACGCGGGTGCATATCTGCTCAACAACGCTCATCTGGTGGGTTATTATAATAACGGTAATGCCTAATCTGTCGTGAATATCACGGATAAGCGAAAGTATGGATTGCGTGGTTTGCGGATCAAGCGCGCTTGTGGCCTCATCGCAAAGCAGAATTTTCGGGTGTGTTGCAAGCGCGCGGGCAATGGCTACGCGCTGCTGCTGACCGCCGGATAACTGCGCGGGGTAGCTTTTAAACTTATCCCCCAGCCCTACAAGCTCCAAAAGCTCTGCGGCACGCTTTTCCGCCTCAGCCTTTTTTACGCCCGCCAATTCAAGCGGAAAGCATACGTTTTTAAGGCAATTCCGCTGCATAAGCAGGTTAAAGCCCTGAAATATCATTGTAATATCTCTGCGCTTTTCCCTGAGTTCCTTTTGCGATAATTCGGTCATGCTTTTGCCGTCTATCAAAATATCGCCCGCAGTCGGGCGTTCAAGCATATTTATGCAGCGCACAAGCGTGCTTTTGCCCGCGCCGCTCATTCCTATAATGCCGTATATCTCGCCGTCGGGTATTGTAAGCGTTATATCCTTCAGCGCGTCAACCGTACCGCCCGATACGCCGAAGGTTTTGGAAAGGTGTTTTATTTCTATCATTGTTTTCTCCGTTTATATAACACAACTGTAACGCCGACCGCGTTTGCGGACAGCGTTACAGTAAATTTTATCAGTTATTTTTCAATGGCGTCAAGGCTTGACTGCTTACCGCCGTAAAGACCCATAGGCTCAACGTGGATAGCCGCAACCGAAACCACCTTTGTGCCGTTCTCTTTATTGAAGTTTTCAAGGTAAGGCAGGTGCTGGAAGTAGTTTGCGTCAATTTCGCCGCTGTCAACAACGTTGTTCGGCTGAACGTAATCGGTAAATTCCTTAACGTCAAGCGTTATATTCTTTTTCTCAAGAATCTTTTTGGCAACCGCAAGTATTTCTGCGTGGGGTGTGGGCGAAGCCGCAACCGTAATTTTAGTGCCGGAAAGCTTATCGTAATCTACCGATGAATCATAGCCGTCGCCGGGGTTTTCAACAACGCTTACAACCGAGCCGTTGTACTTATCGGCAATGAAATCTGCAACCTCTTTGCTTTCAAGCGCGGCTTTGAGTGCCTTTATCGCGTCGGTCTTTTCCTTGCCCTCTTTAACTGCCAAAATGTTGCTGTAAGCGGAGGATGAACCCTCAATCGCAAGCGAATCCTTTACGGGGTTAAGGTCAGCCTCAATCGCGTAGTTGGAGTTGATAACCGCATAATCAACGTCCTTAAGCGCGTTGGGCAGCTGCGCCGCCTCAATTTCCTGGAACTTGATGTTGTGGGGGTTTTCGGCAATATCGTTTACCGTGGCGGTAATCGTTGCACCGTCTTTAAGTTTAATATATCCTTTAGCTTCAAGGAGCAGAAGTGCGCGAGCCTCGTTTGTCGCGTCGTTCGGCACCGCAATGGTAACCGAGCCGCTGTCCTTGCTGCCGCAGCCCGCAAAGGCTGTAACCAAAAGTGCCGCTGTTAATAATACTGCAAATATTTTTTTCATTTTTAATCTACCTTTCAAACTCTTTTTTTAATATTTATTAAGTGCTGCGTGTGAATTACAAGTTTCACATTCGGAAATCAGTACATCGGATTGCCGCAGCGCTTTTCGCCCGCGATATTAACCGACGTCCGCATTTTGTTTTTATCACGGTGTTCAGCTCCTTTTTGTTTCGTTGACGTTAGTATACTACAAAATTTTCGTTTTGTCCAATATCCTATAAAAATAGTGAGTTATAGATTAAAGCTATAACTCAGGGCAGTTTGTCGACAAACTATAAATTTTATTTTTGCGGCGTTCACGCCGCATCAGACTGTCGAATAACCCCGAATTTCAAGAAAGATTCGGGGTTAAAATTTTTGT
>CAJJPG010000166.1 GCA_905193585.1 uncultured Oscillospiraceae bacterium | reverse complement strand
CACTTATTAAAATTAATATTTGAATTTTATTCCCTTGCCGATTTCACCACAATACTTAATATTTACTGTGCCGTAAATTTTAAGATTCTTAGGAATGTTAATCTGACAAGGAACGTCATCAAACATAAAACCGAGGATGCCATATTTAGGAACATACTTTACAACTCGACAGTTTTTAGTTTCCCATTCGGTCTGATTTTTTATCTCGGTTTTGTCTTCCCGAACTTCTTTTTTCTTATCCGCCATACAATATCACCGATTATACGCGGGTGTGAGAATATGTATTGCCCTCGTCGTCCGCAAGAATATCAAAAGTAACATCAAGCGAAATCGGGTCGCTACCGCCGTTGTAAGTAAGAGCGATAGCCTGTTGGGGCTGAAGCTTATAGCCTTTTACATATTCAACACTGTCAAGACCATCTGTATCCTTCATCTTGGTATAGCCATCAAGGATATAGAAATCAGAAGTGTTGTTTTCATTAAACACAACTGTCTTAGCATCAGCACTGTTGTGGTTGCAATATTAACGCTTTTCAGCCCGATTGCTTTTGCAATGGGCGGCAGCCGCTCAACAAAGGATATATGCTCGGGCTTTGTGCGTACCTATGCTTCAATGATACTTCTGCTTGTATCAAATGTCTTATTTTTAAAGCTTATATATTCCGCGTTATCCTCAATGCCGGACGGCATTATGATTTTGCCGTGGACGGTGCTTATAGTGGGCATTGCGAGGGTGGCAAGAAAAGCGGATAACCTGCTTGCGAAAATAGGGCTTAACCCCTCCTTTACGGGTGATCCGTTAGGAAACGGAATGGGCAAGGCGGTTGCATTTATGGCAGCGCGAAGTATTTTAAGCTCGGCAGCACATTCTGCTGATAGGCATAGTAATACGGCAGGAAAAAACAGGTCTGAATTTAAGGCTGACAATACGGGGAATACGCATAATGCAAGCAGCAGAAACACGGCGCAAAACAGCAGCAGAGCGAATATGGGATTCAACGGCGGCAGTGTAAATAATTCAAGTCATGCAGGGTTTAACAGCTCTGTACGCAACAGTTCGTCGGTGAATTCGGCAGACTTCGGAAAAACTGCCGTTACAGGCACAAATTCAAACCGTTTCGGAGGTAATAAAACACCGGGACAGAAAGGAGACGCGAGGGTTGATAATAAAAACACGGCAGGCGGCAGAAATGCGGCGAATACTACACGAAATGCGACGGCTGTCGGCGGAAAGAAGAATAATACGGGCGCTCAGAAATACGGCGGTAAATACACGGGTAACCAAAAATTCGGCACGCAAAAAAGAGGTAAAAATACAGCGTGGAAGCCGGATAATAGCTTTAGTCATAATCCTGTCGGAAAACGGTTCGGACAGACAGATGCCCCGCCGGAGACAAAGCCGGAAAAGGCGGTAGAAAATGAGCCGAAGCAGTAATTTTTTAGTATCCGCCCTGCAGAACGCGCAGGCAATAAGGAAAATATTGCAGGCGTTTTTAAGGGGCGGCTGGAAAGCGGCGGCGCTTGAAGCGGTCAAGCACTATTGGCCGTATATTTTAAGCGCGGCGGTAGGGCTGATTTTATTGCCTACAATAATAATGGCGTCACTGCCGTCGGTTATGCAGAGCAAAGTGCCGGAGCAGGTAACGGACGAGGATATTACGGATATGTATATTAACCGAATGGATGAAATACTTTGTGTTTCGGAGGTAGGGTCTGCTAATGAGATAAGGGTTGTCGGTCAGCCGCTTACATACAACGAGTTATATGCAGTAAGCCTTGCGCTGACCGGCAACAATACAGAAATGATTACAAGAGATTTTCTGCTTGGGTGCGTAAACGATTCGCTTACCTATACAGTAGAGCGGGAGGGAAATAATACAGGAATAACAACCGCCGTTATCCGGTATCTGAATTTAGAGGAGTTTTCAAGACTTAAAGGAATTTCAGACTCGGATATTGAGTGGATAGGGCTTGTGATTAAAGACTTAGAAGACAATAAAAAATCCTCACCGGGCGGTGAGGAATAGGGTCAAATAGGTTTACTTTCAACATAGCAATATTCCGGGCTTATATCTACCTTGTTGGTCCAGACCTTTTCGCTGTCAATATCGGGGTCAATATCCCAGCATAAGGCGTTTGCGTCATCTATATATACGCGCCTGAAATTGCTTATGTCATTGAAGCTTTCAAAAACGCCGCCTTGCTTTAGTGTGGGTTTCATATCCAGCCTGCGGCGTTCGCCGTTATCAAATTCGAGCGTGACCGAAAAATCATCGTTTGCCGTAGCCTTTACAATGCTCTTTCTGCCGTTTGCAAAATACTCCGCATACGGCAGAGCGAAGCCTTTTTCAAGGTAATATTCTACTGTACGCATAGCTTAAATCTCCTTTTAATTATCTTAACGGATCTATCGGGAAGGTTTCCTGCTTGTTCATAGCAAGCTCCCAATTTTCCATTAGCTCTGTTTGGTGAAACGCACCCCAGCCCAAAAGCATTTGAAGCTGCTTTTTCGGCATTGTGCCTGCGAGCACTTCCATATCGTTAATGGAAACAAGTACCTCGTCGCTGCCGTACTTCGCGTGAAAATGCGGTGGCATATGGTCGTTGTAATTGATATAAATTTTTATACCGCGGAACATTGAAATAGTGGGCATTTGTATCAGCTCCGTTTTTGTTTATTTTCTCGCTCTTTGCGAATTTCTTTAACCATTTCGACAATATCATCGTCGTTTGTGATTCCGAGGTCTTCGGCAACTCCTCGAAAACCGTTTTGGGCATTTTTAAGGGCGGTAATATCCTTATAATATGACTTATTCATATGTTTACCACCTTTCATTTTCAGTATATCACAAACGAAAAAAATCTTCAAGTATAAGTATAGGAGGAAATTTAATGGAAGAAATAACCGTAGTAATACCCGTAAATTTTACCGACGCCGGGCGGCTGTTCGGACTTTTTGAAATACGCAATGCTGTAGAGGCGGTGCTTATCTGCGTGCCTTTGGCAGCACTTTTGATGCGCATATTGCCGTTCGGTCTTTTATGGCGTATAGGAATTGTAAGCGCCGTCACCGTTATTACAGGCGGGTTTGCGCTAATAGGTATCGGGGATATGAGCCTTATAGAGTTTTTAAAGCAGTAT
>CAJJPG010000165.1 GCA_905193585.1 uncultured Oscillospiraceae bacterium | reverse complement strand
CTTTGCTTTATGTATTCCGCAATATTTTCTTTTCGGTCAGGGTAAATCCTGATTTTCCGTGTACCGTACTCTATTACATCGCTTTGGTTTTTGTCTATGGAAAGCACAAACCGACCGCCGCTGTTTAATAATGATTTTATCTTATTGATTGCCGCTTGCTTGTCTTTTATGTGCACAAATGTGAGCGACGAATAAATCACATTAAATTTGCGCCCGAACTCACAGCTCATAAAATCGCCGCAAATAAGCGTTACATTACCGTGTGCTTTTAGGTTTTCCTTTGCCCGTTTTACGGTTTCCGGGGAAATATCAATCCCGAAAAAATCGCGACATACTCTTGCACACACAATTGCGTTTGAAAAAAGAGTATAGTGCAGGTGAGAATGGTTTTGAAGTCTTTCAAGCCAAAGCAAATACTTTTCCTTATTTATCTTATTTTCGTTATATCTGTTATAGAGCTTGAGGAACTGCCGCGGCGTTACATATCCGTAAAGATTTGCGCGGGCTTTTAAATACTTATCAACATTTAAATGTTCCTCGTTTAATGTCCACCTGTTTGCCATATTGCACCCGCCTTTTTAACCTTACCGCCTTTATAATACCGTAATCGGGTTTTAATGTAAACTTATTGTTGAAAAATGCGGCGGGCGGTCGTATAATGAAACGTACATAGGAGGAAAGATTTATGCTTAAAATTGAAAATCTTACTAAGGTATACGGCGATAAAAAAGCCGTGGACGATTTAAGCCTGCACATAGCCCCCGGTGAGATTTACGGCTTTATAGGTCATAACGGCGCGGGAAAAACCACCACGCTTAAATCCGTTGCGGGAATTTTACAGTTTGACGCGGGCGAGATATACATAAACGGAAAATCCGTTAAAGAGCAGCCGCTTGAATGTAAAAAAGAAATTGCTTATATTCCCGATAATCCCGATTTGTACGATTTTATGAGTGGAATTAAATACCTTAATTTCATAGCGGATATTTTCGGCGTGAGTGCAGAGGACCGCGCGGCGCGCATTAAAAAATATGCCGATACCTTTGAGCTGACCGACAGTTTGGCAGAGCCTATTGCCGCCTATTCCCACGGAATGAAGCAAAAGCTGGCAATAATAGCGGCATGGCTGCACACGCCGAGGCTCATAATTATGGATGAACCCTTTGTGGGGCTTGACCCGAAAGCCGCGCATATTCTTAAAGAAATGATGCGCGAGGAATGTGATAACGGCGGCGCGATATTCTTTTCCACCCATGTTTTAGAGGTTGCCGAAAAGCTTTGCGATAAGGTGGCTATTATAAAGGCGGGCAGGCTCATCCGCTCGGGCACAATGGAAGAAGTAAAGGGCGATGAATCCCTTGAACAGGTATTCCTTGAGCTGGAGGATTGAGCATGGTTAAAATACTTCTTAAAAAGCAGTTCACCGAAATATTCCGTGCCTATTTTTACGACGCCAAGAAAAACAAAGCCCGCTCTAAGGCGGCGGTTACGGGATATATAGTGCTGTTTGTATTTTTAATGGTGGGTATTCTCGGCGGAATGTTTACCTATTTATCGGTTGCGCTTTGCAAGCCGCTTTCGGCGGCGGGGCTTGGCTGGCTCTATTTCGCGATAATGGGAATGCTTGCAATATTCCTCGGCGCTTTCGGCAGCGTGTTCAATACCTATTCGGGGCTTTACCTCGCAAAGGATAACGACCTGCTTTTATCTATGCCCATACCCGTGGGCACTATTATGGTTTCCCGCCTGCTCGGGGTCTACCTTATGGGGCTTATGTATTCGGGCGTGGTAACGGTTCCCGCGGCGGCGGTATATATTATAATCGGGTCGCACAGCCTGCCCGCCGTTATCGGCTGCATTTTGCTTGTGCTTTTAATTTCGGTTTTTGTGCTTACCCTTTCAAGCGCGCTCGGCTGGGTAGTGGCAAAAATCAGCTTAAAGCTTAAAAACAAAAGCTTTATTACCGTAATAGTGTCGCTGCTGTTTTTCGGGGCTTATTATTTTGTATGCTTTAAGGCGCAGGATATTATAAGCGATTTAATAGTGAACGCCGCGAAATACGGCGATAAGATAAAAGGCTCGGCATACCCCATTTACCTTTTCGGCAGAGTGGGAACGGGTGATTTTATTGCAATGCTTATTGTTTCGGCAGTTGTTTTGCTGCTGTTTGCGCTTATGTGGGCGCTTATTTCCCGCAGCTTTTTGAAAATTGCAACCGCCACGGGCAAAACGGCAAAGAAAAAGTACCGCGAGACCGTCGCTCGGAAAAAGAGCGTACAGTCGGCGCTTTTGCACAAGGAGTTTTCGCGGTTTTTGTCAAGCCCCAATTATATGCTAAACTGCGGGCTGGGAATTTTGCTGCTTCCGGTTTTGGGCGTGGCTTTGCTTATAAAGGGCAATACGCTTATGCTTGTAATGAACGAGCTTTTCGACAAAAATTCGGGCAGCGCGGTTATACTGCTGTTTACCGCGGTGTGCGCAACCGCCTCAATGAATGATATGGCGGCGCCCTCAATTTCCCTTGAGGGTAAATCGCTTTGGACCCTGCAGTCACTGCCGGTAAAGCCGCTTGACGTATTAAAGGCAAAACTGAATATGCAGCTTATTTTAACAGGCGTACCGCTGATATTCTGCATGCTTTGCGCGGCGTTTATGTTTACTCCGCTGCAATTTGCTGCGGCGTTTGTCTCGGCGCTTACATTCGTGCTGCTTTTGGCGCTTTTCGATTTGTTTGTAGGGCTTAAAATGCCCAACCTTAACTGGACGAGCGAAATAACCCCCATAAAGCAGAGCGGCGGCGTTATGATAGCTATGTTCGGCGGGTTTATTTATGTCGGAATTTACTGCGCGCTGTTTTTTACGGTAGGTCATAAAATCGGCGCGGCGGCGTTTTTGCTTGCCGTGGCTGCCGTAAATCTGATTTTATCGCTGCTGATTTATCTTTGGTTAAAGAAAAAAGGCACGGCTGTATTATCGGCGCTGTAAAAAATATGTAAAATAAAAACAGAGTATATTCGGTTAAACCTGATATACTCTGTTTTTTTCATTGGTATTATTCCGCTAATGCGGTTTCAGCCATATCGTCCGTATCGGTAGGAATACCCTCGTCGGACATTTCCTCATCATACTCAGGCGGATTAATTT
>CAJJPG010000164.1 GCA_905193585.1 uncultured Oscillospiraceae bacterium | reverse complement strand
CGATTGCCCCGCCTGCGGCAGCACAAGAGCAATCATTTCGCTTTTAAGGGGCGATATACATTCGTATTTCACCTATAATCCCATGGCTCTGCCGCTGCTTTTTGCCGTGCTTTTTGCACTGCACAGAAAACTTTTTAACCTGAGCCGCCGCACCGAAATGCTGATTATAATTTCCATAGCCGTATGTGTGTTTATTTCATATATTTTCAGAATAATATTTATGCAATAAACATATGCGAAAAATATATTTTTTTGTTGTAATTTTTTGTTCTATATAGTATAATGAATTCATAATCTAAAATATAAGGGGATATGGATTATGGATCAGAACAAAGTAGACATGTATATCATGACTAACCAAAAGTATTTTCCGGCAGAGAAAATAATGTACCTCAAGGAAAAGCTTGCAGCAATGGATGAGAGTAAGTTCACAATGGTTTCCACAGTTGAGCTTAAAGACCCAACAACAATTCTGTTGGTTTCCATTTTCTTAGGGGCACTCGGAATTGACCGTTTCATGCTGGGCGATACCGGAATGGGAATACTTAAGCTGCTTACCGGCGGTGTTTGCGGAATACTTACCATTATCGACTGGTTTACGGTTACTAAGAAAACCAAGGAACTCAACTTCAATAATTTGATGACTGTTCTTTAAGCAAAAAATTACGGCGTTTGCGTTGCAAACGCCGTTTTTATAATGTCCGGAGAAAAATATATGGAATATGAAATCAGGCGCTCCGTGCGCAAAACCGTCGCTTTGGAAATTACCGACCGCGCCGCACTGCTTGTAAGAGCGCCGCTTAAAATGAGCGACCGCGAAATTGAAAAGTTCGTTTTAAAATACAGCGATTGGGCAGAAGAAAAGCTTAAAACCGCGCAAAAAAGAGCCGAGCACGAGCAAAGCATTACCGAGCGTGAAAAGGAGCTGCGCGAAAAAGCCGAACACCTTTTGCCGGAGCTTACGGCAAGGTATTCGGCTGTTATGGGGCTTAAACCCACATCGGTTAAAATCACGTCCGCCAAAAAGCGATTTGGCTCCTGCAGCGGAAAAAACGGTATCTGCTTTTCGTGGCGGCTTATGGCGTACCCCCTGCCCGCAATAGAGTACGTTGTGGTGCATGAGCTGGCGCATATAAAGCACCATAATCACAGCGCGGCGTTTTATAAGCTTATTGAGCGGTACATGCCCGATTATAAAAGCCGGCAGGCTCTTTTAAAAAAGCCCGAATAATTATTTTTCGGCGCAATCGCTGCAAATCCCGTAAAGCACGCTGCCCTCGCAGCGTAAATCAAAGCCGTGGCTTTTAAGCAAATGCTCTTTTATTTCCCGCATAAACCCGCATTCCAAGTGCATCACCTTTCCGCAGCGAACGCATTTTATATGTATATGCTCGTCGCAATTCTGTCTGCTGCCTATAAATCTGTAAACCGATTTTCGGGTATTTTCATCGGTAAATTTAAGCACCTGCCGCTCTAAGCTTAATCTGTTCAGACAGCGGTAAACGGTAGCGGGATTAACGGCTGCGTTCTTTTTCGCCAAAAAATTTATAATATCTGCGGCGCTCGCGGTATCCTCTCCGCGGCTTGCGAGATAATCCAGAATTTCCTTACGCGCCTTTGTGGAATAGCCTTGCTTTTCGGGCATAAACATCTGTCCTTTCAAAAATATTATAAACTAAAACCCGAAATATTGCAATAAGTATTGATTTTACCTTTAATATATATTATAATCTAAAAAAATACAGGGAAGTGCTGTAAATGGAACTTAAAGACATATTTGAAATTGGCGGCGAAAAACCGCTTGATAACATACCGTCGGACGGCGGATACACCGCGATATTCCGCACGGTAACCTGCGTGGGCGACAGCCTTTCGTCGGGCGAGTTTGAGGCGGATAACGGAAATGGCGGCAGCAGCTGGCACGATATGTATGAATATTCGTGGGGTCAGTTTATCGGCCGTATGTGCGGAAGCAAGGTCTACAATATGTCCCGCGGCGGAATGTCGGCTAAGGAATATTGCGAAAGCTTTGCCGACGCAAACGGCTACTGGAACCCGAAATACGCGTCGCAATGCTACATTATCGCTCTCGGCGTCAATGACCTTTTCGGCCTCAAGCAGGAGGTAGGCACCTGCGACGATATTGACTCGGATAATCCCGAGGATAAAAAAACCTTTGCGTTTTATTACGCCGAAATTATAGAACGGTATAAAAAAATACAGCCGCGCGCAAAGTTCTTCTTAATGACTATGCCGCGCGAGGGCGAAAAGGACGAACACCTTGAATTAAAGAAAAAGCACAGCGAATTGCTTTATTCCTTCGCCGAAAAATACGGTAACACATACGTTTTGGATCTGTTTAATTACGCGCCCGAATATAACGCGGAATTTAAAGAAAAGTTCTATATGCGCGGTCATATGAACCCCGCAGGTTACCTGCTTACGGCAAAAATGACTGCGGCTTATATCGACTTTATAATCCGCCATAATATGCAGGACTTTAAAGAGGTCGGCTTTATAGGCACCGACCTGCACGCTTAAAAACTCCCGCACAGTAAATCTCCCCATCTCCCGTTATTTACGGGAGATGGGGAGATTTTGACATATAAGCCGTATTACGTTAGTGCCGAAGCTCTCAGTTAAGCCCAAAACTTACCGACAGAGCCTTATCCACAAGCCCCATGGAACCGTTATCAAGACAGCCCATTTTTTCCTTAAGGCGCTGTTTATCTATGGTTCTTACCTGCTCCAATAAAACTATCGAATCCTTGGCAAGCCCGCAGCCGTCGGCATTTACGGAAATATGCGTAGGAAGATTGGTTTTATCGCGCTGGCTGGTTATTGCGGCGGCTATAACCGTAGGGCTGTATTTATTGCCCACATCGTTCTGTATTATAAGTACAGGCCGCACGCCGCCTTGCTCGGAGCCCACAACAGGGCTCAAATCGGCATAGTATATTTCTCCCCGCTTTATATTCATTTTTATTTCACACTCCGCTTAAATACTGGTAGGTTCGGCTCTCACCAGCCTAACCTGATTTTATTTTTACCTGTATTTACAGAATTTAATCAAACAAAATTTATTTGTCCGATAACATTTTATGTTTTTCCATGCGGATTGTTACACAAGTATGATATGCGGCGGGCGGGTAGGAAAACAGTAAATCGGGGCTTGTTTTATATTTCTTCCAAAAGCCTTATAACAGAGCATTTAAGCACCCTTGCAAGG
>CAJJPG010000163.1 GCA_905193585.1 uncultured Oscillospiraceae bacterium | reverse complement strand
TGCAATATCGCGCGGTATATCGCTTTCGGCTATTACCCCCGCGCGCACCGCGTCGTCAATATCGTGATTTATGTAGGCTACCCTGTCCGCCGTGCGGACGATTCTGCCCTCTAAGGTGTGTGCCTCTTCGCCGCGCGTGTGGCGGAGTATGCCGTCAAGCACCTCGGCGGTGAGGTTAAGCCCCTTGCCGTTCTTTTCTAATCTTTCGCATACCCTTACGCTTTGCTCATAGTGGGTAAAGCCCGTGCTTGTAAGCTCCTGTAACGCACGCTCGCCCGCGTGACCGAACGGCGTGTGGCCTAAATCGTGCCCCAAGGCTATCGCCTCGGTCAAATCCTCGTTAAGCCTTAAAGCCCGCGCTATTGTGCGCGCTATCTGTGCTACTTCAAGCGTGTGGGTAAGGCGGGTTCTGTAATGGTCGGATTCGGGGGATAAAAACACCTGCGTTTTGTGTTTCAGTCTTCTGAACGCCTTGCAGTGGATAATTCTGTCGCGGTCGCGCTGGTAGCAAGTGCGCAGGTCGCTTTCTGTCTCGGGCAGTTTTCTGCCCGCCGTTTCACTGCTGAGCATAGCTTTATCGCATAATATAAGCCGTTCGTTTTGTTCGCTTATTTCTCTTGCGTTCATATAGCATTTCCCCCTTTATTTATTATATTAGACGAAAATGTTTAAAAACCTCTATTTTTTTGAATTTTTCTTGAATTTTAACCGAGCGTAACACTGCCGTCGCCGTCAAGCGGTATTTTATCGCCCATAATTTGAGCTTTCGGTTTTATAATGCACTTAAAAAGGTCCTTATCCCGCGCTGTTATTTCGCGTATATCTCTTTTAAGCTGACCGCCGTAGGTATTAAGGTCGGCTGATACGCCCGCCGCTTTAACATCAAGCTTTTTTGCAATGTAAAGCGCGCGGTATAAATGATATTTCTGGCTTACTATTATAATATTTTCAGCGCCGAAAATATTTTTTGCGCGGTAAACGCTGTCATAAGTGGAAAAGCCCGCGTGGTCAAGGAAAATATCCTCCGCCCTCACGCCCTGCTCCAAAGCAAAAGCGCGCATAACGTTCACTTCGTCGTAATCCGCTCTGCCGTGGTCGCCGCTCATAATTATTTTTTTCGCCGCGCCGCTTTTATAAAGCTCTATGCCTGTAAGCAGCC
The DNA here is from genome assembly GCA_905193585.1 of uncultured Oscillospiraceae bacterium. Taxonomy (GTDB): domain Bacteria; phylum Bacillota; class Clostridia; order Oscillospirales; family Acutalibacteraceae; genus UBA737. Next base: position 2,115 of record CAJJPG010000163.1, on the reverse strand, counting down.
TGTCGCGCAGCATGGGTTTCGGCTTGCCGTCCTTTACGCCCGCGCCCAAAATTAAAATGCAATCCGCCTTTTCGTCATTTTTGAATGTATCGGCGGTAAAAACGCTTTTTTCGGTAGCCTTAACCATATATACGCTCAAAGAAACCGCCGCAATGCCGATTAAAAGAACTATTCCCAAAACCACAAAAATCACCGCTTTGTATTTTCTTTTCATTTAATTTCCACCGGCCTTGCCTCGTTTTTTATTTCCTCTGCCGTAATGCGCGCGCAAAATGTCTCTTTAAGTTTGTCGGTAAATTTTTGCTTTTTGGTATCGCTTATAAAAAACTCATACCTAACGTTTTCGGCGTAAACCGTGTTTTCAACACTGCCGCCTGCGTCGGTAATAAGCTTTGCAAGCCTTTCGGCTGATGAATAATCGCACTCGGCAGAGAAAACCGTGCCGGGCGTCATAACCGCTTTTGTTATTTTCGCCGCCGCGTCTGCCGCAGCCTTTGTGTAGGCGCGCACAAGCCCGCCCGTGCCGAGTAACACACCGCCGAAATACCTTGTAACCACAATGCAGACGTTTGTAATGCTCGCGCCCTCTATTACCGAAAGTATGGGCTTTCCTGCGGTGCCGTGCGGTTCGCCGTCATCCGAAAAGCGCTTTAAAGCGCCGTTTTCCACCGAATACGCATAGCAGTTGTGGCGCGCGTCCCAATATTTTGATTTAAGCGCGTTTATAAACTCCGCCGCTTCTTCCTCGGTTTCGCAGTGCTTCAGCGTTGCTATAAACCGCGACCGCTTTTCGGTGTATTCGGCGGTAGTCTCGCCCACAACCGTAATATAGCTTTCCGTTTTGCCCACCCCGATTTAGATGTTAGATGTTAGATTTTAGATATGCAAACCCCTGCCGAATTAAAAAAATCCGCAGTCGCTTAAAGTGACTGCGGAGTAAAAGGTTATATTATTCCATATTGAAACGCTTTTTAAATCTGTCAACGCGACCGCCGGTGTCTACCAGCTTCTGCTTACCGGTGAAAAACGGATGACATTTAGAGCAGATATCCAAACGGATATCCTTTTTCGTTGAGCGTGTCTCGAACTCCGCGCCGCAAGCGCACTTTATAGTAACCTTTTCATACTGCGGATGAATACCTTCCTTCATCTTTGTCACCCCTTTCTTATTCATAACATATTGATAATAACACATATCAAACTAAAATGCAAGCATTTTATTTTTGAATTTTAATTTTCTTCTTCCTCATCTGGCATATCCCAGTTGTGCCATACCGCCTGAACGTCGTCGTTTTCTTCAAGCATATCAATGAGCTTTTCCATTTTAGCCGCGGTTTCCGCGTCCTCTATGGTAGCCATTGTCTGCGGAACATACTCAACCTCGGCCGATAAAAAGCTGTAGCCCGCCTTTTCAAGCGCGTCACGAACCGCACCCAAATCGTTCGGGTCGGTTGATATTTCAAAAACGTCGCCGTCAAAATTAAAGTCCTCGGCGCCCGCCTCTAAAGCCGCTTCCATAACGGTGTCTTCGTCCAGCCCCTCGGCCTCTATCTGAATAATGCCCTTGCGGTCGAACATAAACATTACCGAGCCGCTTTGCCCTAAGTTGCCGCCGCATTTATCAAAATAATGGCGCATTTCGCCCGCTGTTCTGTTGCGGTTATCGGTAAGAGTCTCAACAACCACCGCAACGCCCGAGGGACCGTAGCCCTCGTATATTAACTCCTCGTAATTATTCGCTTCGCCGTCGCCCGCCGCTTTTTTAATTATTCTTTCAATATTTTCATTGGGCACATTCGCCGCCTTAGCCTTTGCTATTGCGTCCTTTAATTTGCTGTTTTCGTTGGGGTTTGCGCCGCCGGTTTTAACAATAACCGAAATTTCACGGCCGATTTTGGTGAAAACCTTTGCTTTTGCAGCGTCGGTCTTCTCCTTTTTACGCTTGATATTGTTCCATTTGGAATGTCCTGACATTGTAACGCTTCCTTTCAGTATAACCATATTATATTCAGTCTGTCGATAAACCCCAAAGTCCATTCTTGCGGCGTTTACGCCGCATTTACGTTTTTCCGCTGACATGCGCGGCGGAAAAACACCTTGTAAGCGAAAAATAGC
>CAJJPG010000162.1 GCA_905193585.1 uncultured Oscillospiraceae bacterium | reverse complement strand
AATATCGCGATATGCTCTATATGTGCGCGCTCGGCATAGTTAAAAACAGCGCCGACGCGGAGGATATTCTGCATGACGCGTTTATAAAAATAGCAAAAAACATAAAACAGGTGGACGATATTGACTCAAAAAGTACCGCGGCGTATCTCGCTGTAATAACCAAAAACACCGCCTATGACCGCCTGCGTCGTTTAAAGAGGCTCAATGAAACACCGATTGAAGACTGTTTACTTGCGGCGGATGACGCGCTTATTGAGGAGATAGCCGAAAAAACGGAATATAAAGATCTGATTGCCGCAGTTAAAAGCGTGCCTGCGCCGTATAACGAGGTTTTATTTCTGCATTATGTGAATGAAATGCCGGTTAAAAAGACGGCGGCGCTGCTCGGCAGAAAGGTATCAACCGTAAAAATGCAGCTTGTGCGCGGCAAAAAGCTGTTGCTGCAAGCATTAAGGGGGGCAGGAAAATGAATAATTCCATTCTTAAAAAAGCGTTTATCGAGGCGCAGCTTGATTTTCCCGCAAACGGCGCGCATAGGTTTTCCCCCGAATTTGAAAAGCGGATGAAAAAACTTATACGCATGCAAAGCGGGGCTTACAGACTTATAAATTCCGCAGGCAGGCGCGCCGCCTGTATTGCGTTGGCAGTAATACTTTCATTTACCGCGGTGGCGTGCGGCGTTAAAGAGGTGAGGGAGCCGATTGTAAGGGAAATAAAACGTATATTCGTAAACGCGCGGGAGCTTTTTGCCGGAACACAGGCAGAGGATATATCCTCGCTTTTCCCGTCTGAAATAGAAAAAATAGTGGCCGCAGATCACACCGATAAAAACGGCGCGGAATACACGATAGACGACCCCGAAAAAATAAAAAGTTTTATTAAAATAATGACTGATACCACATGGTATAAGCCGGATGGCGGGTTTGAAAGCCTTGAATTTAATTCCTACTGGAGCTTTGAATTTTTCGGTGCGGACGGCGAAAGCCTGTCAAGACTGGATATGTGCCGCGTATTTTCATCGGATACTGCCGTAATTATATATAAGGACGGGGAAAAGCATATTTTCCGAATTTCCGATAAGGTACATTCCGAACTTTTGTGTTTTACAAATAAAAAGTATTATCTGCATAATTCTTCGCTGCCGTTTCCGGGCGAGGAGTTTTGTGCGGCGGCGGAAGAGCGCATAACCGCGGGATTAAATAATGAGGATAAAAAGCGGGTTGAAAGAGAAATTCGCGATGCGCACTATGCGGTCGAGCGCTTTTTGCTTGAAAACGTTTCGCTTTTAAAATCAAAGGACAGCGTTTACTGGGACTGCCTTGAAAGCAACGAGGGCTTTTTAGACCCTATAACAAACGAAAAGAGGGAATTTGACGTTAATAAGCGGGTGAAATCGGCGCTTTCCTATATTATTTTTAAGGTAACCGACAGGGAAAGTGGGAAAACGCTTAAAAAGGCGCTTGAAATATGGGAGCGCGGCGTGCGCGAACATAGTCTTGACGACCTGTTTTTAGCGCACGAATATATTCACGATTACGATTATTTCGCTATAAATTATCCTACCCACTATGTTTACGATAACTGCGCGGATTATCAGGGAATTGACGATTATTTCGGGAGAATTGGAGATAATTCGTAATCCGGAATGCGTAATGCGGAATTAAATACCCCTCAGCCAAATTAGACGTTAGATGTTAGACGGTAGACGTTAGATTAATACCCCTCAGTCGTGCATACGCACGCCAGCCGCTGACGGCGGCGGTCCCCTCTGTTTTGACATACGTCAAAAAGAAGGGAGCCTATAAGTTTGTACTTTTATTTAATTTTTCCGAGCTGGCCTATTGCGGCGGAAATGGTCTTTTCAAAGGCTTCCTTGCCGTATTTGTCAACTTCGGCTTTGTTTTTATCGCCGTGGGTTAAGCAGCCTGCGCCGCCTATACAGCCGCCTACGCATGCCATACCCTCAATAAAGTTGGTATCGCCTATTTTCTTGCGGGCTTTCATAAGCGCTATTTTACATTCCTCAATGCCGTCGCAGGAAACGCCTTTAAGCTCAAAATCGGTAATATTCTGTTCTTTAAGAGCCTCTGCTACCGCGTCGGACAGACCGCCGCTGCGGGCGAAAATTCTGCCGAAGTAAGAGGCGTTATCAAGCACGTCCTCCGCCATTTCGGTTATTTCAAGGTCGCGGCTGTCAAACAGCGCCTGCAATTCCTCAAAGGTGATAACGCAGTCGATATACGGGCGGACTTCCTCTTTTTGGAACTCCATTTTTTTAGCCGTGCACGGTCCTATAAATATAACCTTTGCGCCCTCGTCGTGTTCCTTAATATATTTCGCAATGGTTGCGGCGGGAGAGAGGTTGTGCGAAATGTGCTCGGCAAGGTCGGGGAACTGACCCTTTATATAGCTTACAAACGCGGGGCAGCAGGAGCTTGTTAAAAATCCTTTTTCGGCAAGCTCGCGCGCCTCGGTATAGGCTACCATATCGGCGCCCAAAGCCGCCTCAACTACCGTGTGGAAGCCGAGCGCCTTTATGCCCGAAATTACCTGACCGATTTTAGCATACCTGAACTGGCTTGAAATTGAGGGGGCAACAACGGCGTAAACCTTGTTTTCCTTATTTTTAAGCATATTTATAGCGTCAATAATGAACGATTTATCGGTAATGGCGCCGAACGGACACTGGTAAACGCAGGCACCGCAGGAAATGCACTTTCCGTTATCAATGCAGGCGGCTTTGGTTTCGGTCATAGAAATTGCGTTTACCTTGCAGGCGCTCATGCACGGGCGCTTGAAGTTAAGTATTGCGCTGTAAGGGCAGACCTTGGCGCACTGACCGCACTCAACGCACTTTGTTTTATCAATATGCGCTTTCTGCTGGCTGTCAAATGTAATGGCGCCCCTGCGGCATACGTCCTCGCAGCGGTGGGCAAGACAGCCGCGGCAAGCCTCGGTAACGTCGTAACCGCCCATAGGACACTCATCGCAGGCAATTTCAATAACCTCAATTACGTTTGGGTTTTCCTTATCGCCGCCCATGGCAATTTTAATTCGCTCACCGAGTATTGCGCGCTCCTTATAAACGCAGCAACGCATAGTAGGCTCGTTGCCGGGAACTATTTTTTTCGGAATATCGAGCATATGCTCCCTTAACGTTCCGTTCCATTCCTCGCGGGCCACCTCGCGCAGAACCTTGTACTTTAAATGTTGAACCTTGGTATCAAACTTTCTCAATTTTGGGGCTCCTTATCTTTTACCGCTCTGAAACGGGAAATTAT
>CAJJPG010000161.1 GCA_905193585.1 uncultured Oscillospiraceae bacterium | reverse complement strand
GTTTTGGGGGTAGGGTATGATAATTTTAAAGTAACTAAGCCGGAAAAGCATTTCAGAATACAAACTTTTTTTACATGGCATTTTATTATTTCCGGCAGCGGCATACTTGAGGTTGAGAAAATGAAATTTGAGCTTGGCAGCGGAGATATGTTTTTTATTCCGCCGAATGTAAAAATGAGGTATTACCCCGATTCCGATGATCCGTGGGAATATGTCTGGTTTTCGTTAAGCGGCAGCGCCGCCGGGCACTACGGTGAATTGGTTGGATTTTCGGAAAACGTATTCACGCTTAAAAACCGATACCGCAAAATAACCGATGAAATATTAAAGAGTCTTTTTGAGTCGCTTACGGAAAAGCCTAACGAATATTTCGGTTTGCTTTCGGCGTTTTATAAAATAATGGATATATGTGTATCGCAAATTCCGCCCGGCAGCATAAAGAATATAAAAGAAACTATTGACTACAGCTGTTTTTCACAGTTTTTCTGTATTGAAAGCCTTTGCAGAGACGCAGGTATAAGCCATGCTCACCTGCTACGACTTTTTAAGAGGGAATACGGAACGACCCTTATGAGTTATGTAACCGAAAAACGGATAGCGCATGCCTGCGAGCTTTTGGAAACAACAGATTTGCCTATTGCGGATGTTGCTTTTTCCTGCGGCTTTTCGGATGAATTACACTTTATGAAAACCTTTAAAAGAAAAACGGGAGTCACAGCATTAAAGTACCGAAAGAGCCGGCAGACCGTTTTACTGCCGGAAAACTCTGAATTTTAAGTTGAAAGAGGCACGGATTTTGCTCCGCGCCTCTTTTTATAATTGATATTTATTACTTGTTGAAGTAACGTTTGAGCAAGCCTTCAAACGCTCTGCCGTGTCGGGCTTCGTCCTTTGCCATCTCATGCACAGTATCATGTATAGCATCCAGGTTAAGCTCCTTCGCAAGTTTTGCAAGCTCAAATTTACCCATTGTGGCGCCGTTTTCGGCGTCCGCGCGCATTTCAAGGTTTTTCTTGGTGCTGTCGGTCACAACCTCGCCCAAAAGCTCGGCAAACTTTGCAGCATGCTCCGCCTCTTCAAAAGCCGCCTTTTCCCAGTAAAGCCCGATTTCGGGGTAGCCCTCTCTATGGGCTACGCGCGCCATTGCCAGGTACATACCTACCTCGGTGCACTCGCCGTTAAAGTTTTCACGCAGACCGTCGATTATTCTCTGGTCGGTGCCCTTGGCTATGCCTACAACATGCTCTGCCGCCCAGGTTTTCTCAGCCGCCTGCTCGGCAAATTTCGACGCCGGAGCATGGCAGATAGGACATTCCTCGGGAGCGGACTCGCCCTCATAAACATAACCGCAAACAAGACATACAAACTTTTTCATTTTAAATTCCTCCAAATTATTAGTATTAAACCCGATTTGCTTTTTATCGGGATTAATTTTGTTTTTTACACTCTTCACAGACGCCGTATTCGATATAAACCGAGGTTTCCGGCTCAAAGCCGTGCTCGCGGGCAACATCAGCCAACGGGTCGCCCTGCATAGGCGCGTCGGCAATTTTGCCGCAACCGCGGCAGTGCAGGTGCGCGTGCGGCGCGGGATTACCGTCAAAATGCTCGAACCCGTCGCCTACCGAAAGGGAGAGTATTTCGCCCGATTCGCTGAGAGCCGCAAGGTTTCTGTAAACCGTGCCGAGGCTAATATTAGGTATTGCCTCTTTAACCCGCGAATATACCCACGCAGCTGTGGGATGTGTATCGGTAGAGCGGAGAACCTTGATTATTTCTTCACGCTGCCGTGAAAAGTTTTTCATTGTATCACCTAAATCAGTAATGATTACTATTTTATTATAACAGATAATTTTTATTTGTCAAGAACTTTTTTTCATTTACTTGACATTTTTTTCACAAAGTATTATTATAGAAACAGTAATATCCTGGAAAGGGGAGACTGGAATGGGCAGTAATATTTCGGAGTCGGTCATAAAGCGCCTGCCGCGTTATTACCGTTTTTTAGGCGAGCTGAAAGCGGGCGGAATGACGCGTATATCCTCACGCGAGCTTTCCGAACGGATGGGACTTACCGCAAGCCAGATACGTCAGGATTTAAACTGCTTCGGCGGCTTCGGTCAGCAGGGCTACGGCTATAATATAGAGCTTTTGCAGTCGGAAATTGCGCGGATACTGGGTATTGACGCACCGAAAAGCGCCGTTCTTATAGGCATAGGCAATCTCGGCAAAGCGATAACCATGCATGTTAACTTTGAGTCGAAAGGCTTTAAGCTCATAGGACTTTTTGACAGCAAGGAATCGCTTGTCGGTCAGATGATAAAAAATCTGCCCGTTCGCAGTATTTCAACATTGGATGAATTTTGCCGTGAGAACCGGCCTGAAGCGGCGTTTTTGTGTATTCCGAAAAAGGCGGCGGTTCAGCTTTCCGACCAGCTGGTAAGGCTGGGAATAAAAGGCTTTTGGAATTTCAGCCATTATGACCTTGCGCTTAAATATCCCGATATAAAGGTGGAAAACGTTCATTTCGGGGACAGCCTTATGACTCTTTCGTATAGGCTTCATAACGAATAAATAAAAAAATCGGCAGAGACATTTTTGTCCCTGCTGATTTTTTGCGAATTTTAAGCGCGGAGTTTATTTTTTCTTTTTGGAATTCTGGTATTTTTCGTTAATCAGACTGCGCACCTCTTCAAGATCTGCCTTGGGGAGATTTCGGAGGATGGTAAGCATGTTTTCCTCGTTGCGCGTAATTACAAACGGAGGACGGGAAGAGGGGGTGAAGGTCGGTTCGCGCAGAACGGTGGGCGCCGGTTTTTCCGGGGCGGGTTCTGCGGGGGCAGCGGCGGGCTGACTTGATTGAAGCTCCATGGGGTCGCGAAGCAGAACGGCGGGGCTTACGCCGAAAACCTCGGCTATTGCCATAAGTTTATCTACGCTTATATTTCCCTTACGCTCCATTTGCGAATATGTGCTGCACTTCATTCCGAGGCGCTCGGCAGCCTCCGTTTGGGTGAGGTTTGCCATTTTTCTGTATATAGCTACGCGTTGATTGATAGTATAACTCATCTCTGATTCCTCTTTTTTTAATTTTTCTCTTGACTAAACCGAAAAAAATTGGTATAATCAATTAATGTGAAGTTGCTGAAGTGGCTCAGTTGGTAGAGCAGCTGATTCGTAATCAGCAGATCGTGGGTTCGAGTCCCATCTTCAGCTCCACCGATTTCGCGGCAAAATTGTTTGCCGCGATTTTTTATATTCTTTTTATGTTTTTATTATACTCTGACTGTCGAATAATGTCAATGGTGTAATTGTAAATAATTTATGTATTAAAAATCACGGTATTATCTGCGATATAATTAATTTGTCAGTG
>CAJJPG010000160.1 GCA_905193585.1 uncultured Oscillospiraceae bacterium | reverse complement strand
AATGGATGTGTTTGGTATTTTCAATCCGTTATTCTGATCCTGAATGATTACGATACTGTATTCTTAATTCATACTGCGGCGCAGTACGTTTGGGCGGGCTGTCGCGTATCGGAATATTCCCGAAACGCCCGGCTCTGCGGTGTTAAATATAAAAAAAGGCTTCAGCTGTTAAGCCTTGGGAGAATGAAATGTATTCCTTTTTGCTTGCTCTTATTTATATTGCGTTTATAAGCCTCGGGCTGCCCGACTCGCTGCTCGGCTCGGGCTGGCCGGTTATGCACGCCGAGCTTAACGTTCCTGTTTCCTTTATGGGAATTGTTTCAATGATAATTTCCGGCGGAACAATTTTATCAAGCCTTGCGTCCGATAAGCTCACCAAAAAGCTGGGCACACAAGTTGTAACCGTAGCCAGCGTGTTTTTAACCGTTATAGCTCTGTTCGGTTTTTCCTTTTCAACAAGGTTTTGGATGCTCGCCCTCTTCGCCGTGCCCTACGGGTTGGGCGCCGGTGCAATCGACGCGGCGCTTAATAACTATGTGGCGCTGCATTATAAAGCAAAGCATATGAGCTGGCTGCATTGCTTTTGGGGCGTGGGCACAATAGTAAGCCCGTTTATTATGGGATTTGCGCTTACAAATTTCAACTGGAACGGCGGTTATCGCATAGTCGGCTTTATACAACTGGCAATAGCAATATTGCTGCTTGTAACCCTGCCGGTTTGGCGAATTAATAAAACGTCAAATGAAACGGCGGAAAAAAGCATAGGCTTATTCGGCGCGTTGAAAATAAGGGGAGTACCCTTTTTGCTCATCGGCTTTTTTGCCTATTGCGCCGCAGAAAGCACGGCAATGCAGTGGGCAAGCACCTATTTTGTTGAGGTGAAAAAAATTCCCGCCGAGCGCGCCGCCTCGTTTGCAGCGTTATTCTATATAGGCATTACCGCGGGAAGATTTATAAGCGGCTTTATAACCGATAAGCTGGGCGACCGTAAAATGATACTTACCGGCACTGCCGTTTTGATTTGCGGAATTATAGTATTGCTTATTCCCGTTAAATCATATCAAGCCGCATTTGTTGCTTTTCTTATAATCGGGCTTGGATGCGCGCCCATTTATCCATGTATAATACATTCCACACCAAACAACTTCGGCGCGGAAAATTCCGGGGCTATTATAGGAATACAAATGGCAAGCGCCTATGTAGGCTCAACCTTTATTCCGCCGCTGTTCGGGCTGTTAGGCAACTCGGCAGGCTTTGCTATTATGCCGGTTTTCCTGCTTATTTTCTTTATTTTAATGATAATAATGGTAGAACTCACATTCCGTACCACCGAAAAGTAAAAAGGCTCTGTAATAAATGCTGGGGTAACCCGGCGATTTGCGCAATACGCTAACCGCCCTTGCAAAGAATTACTTTGCAAGGGCGGTTGCTGTGTTATCAATGCTTTCTGTCGGCTGTGACCTGACCTTCCTTTATTCCCTCGGTACTGTCAGGAACAAATATGATTTTAAACGTCAGCATCATAAGCTTTATATCTTCAATTACCGATTGATTTGCTATATACATAAGGTCCATCTGAACCTTATCATAGGGCGGGGTATTGTACTTGCCGTAAACCTGAGCGTAGCCGGTAAGCCCTGCCTTGACCTGAAGGCGCAGCGCAAATTCAGGCATGGTTTTTTCATATTCCTCAAATATTTCGGGGCGCTCGGGTCTGGGTCCCACAACCGACATATCGCCCTTTAGAATATTAAACACCTGCGGCAGCTCGTCAATTCTTAATTTCCTGATTATCTTACCAACAGGGGTGATGCGGCTGTCGTTTTCGCTTGCCAGTCGTGCAACGCCGTCTTTTTCGGCGTCAATGCGCATACTTCTGAACTTTATAACCTTAAAAACCTTTTTATCCTTTGTGTAGCGGTCCTGCTTATAAAATACCGGACCGCCGTCATGCGCTTTTATGGCAATTGCGGTTGCAAGCATAATCGGGCTGGAAATGACAATGCAAATCAGCGAAAATATTATATCGCCTATTCGCTTGGCAATATAGTAAAATAGTGAATTTCCGGCTCTTGCACAGCGGTAAACGGGTATATTGAGTAGCTGTATTGTGCGACTGCCGCGGATTATTGTATCGGATATTTTCGGTTTCACATATGCTACGCGTTTATTCGCAATGCAGAATTTAACTACCTCATTGCGGTATTCCGACGGAACGCCGCACAAAAACACGGCATCTACCTTCATTATTTTTCCGTAAAGCTCTTCAAGCGGAATCTTTGAGGCGTTTACGGTTTTCACAACATTAAAACGCCTGTCCATACTGCGTATTCCCTTTAGCGAAAGGTAGGAGTCTATATTATCAAATACCACCAATGTATCTTTAGGCTTGTGGAGTAAATAATACACCCTATCGGAAACGCTTGCCCACAGTATTGCAAAAGCCGAGAATAGGGCAAACATAATCAAAAACTGCCCCACCTCTACCAAGCGGAAGCTTACAAGCGAAAAAATAAAGTAACAGACTATCTGCCAAATAAATATTGTTATTATTTGCGAAAAAGCAACGTCGGTAGCGGAGCTTGTCCCTATATTGAACGCGCCGTATACACGGGCTATAAAAATATAGGATATAAGCACCAGCGCAAACATAAAATAGTGCCCGAGCCTGTAATATGATTTAGGAGCCTCTTGGTTAAAATAATATATCCAGCACCAAATAACCGAGCCTGCAAACAGGCAGGAAATAAACGCTTTCAATCCGCTTAAAATAAGCTTTTCATGCATATATTTTCTATTGTTCATTGCAAAACCTCACAAAAACCGTTATGTGCGTGCGGCAAAAGCCGTATATACTTAATTGTAATGTAACACTATATTACTACAAAATTCGCGGAAATGCAACAAAAATATCATATCCGTCATTTACAGCGTTACAATTTCCATGTTCTCAATTATAACATCCTCACACGGAACATCGTTGTTTGTTTCAACTGCGGCTATTGCGTCTACAACGTCCATTCCGTCGGTCACCTGACCGAATACAGTATGGCGGAAATCAAGCCACGGCGTGCCGCCGAGCTCGGCATAAGCGGCGGTTATATCGGCAGGAAAGCCGTTATCCTCAAGGTCGCGCATTTGCTCAAGCATATTTGCGGGAACTTCACTTGCCTGAACAATAAAAAACTGGCTGCCGTTAGTATTAGGTCCTGAGTTCGCCATTGAAAGCGCGCCGCGCAGATTGTGCAGATCAGGGTCAAATTCATCCTTGAAACTGCCGCCCCATATTGATTCGCCGCCCGTGCCGTTGCCGCGCGGGTCGCCGCCCTGAATCATAAAGTCGTTTATAACTCGGTGAAATTTAAGCCCGTTGTAATATCCGTTTTTTGAGTGAGTTACAAAGTTTTCCACCGTTTTAGGTGCTTTTTCGGGGAACAGCTTAATTTTAATATCCCCCATATTTGTGTGCATAACC
>CAJJPG010000159.1 GCA_905193585.1 uncultured Oscillospiraceae bacterium | reverse complement strand
ATACGCTCGCGGAAATCTATTATATAAGGAGAAATGTAAAGCCCCGTTTTAAAGCCCGCCGTTTCAAAAATTTTTGCAAGCATAGCAGAAACAGAGCCTTTGCCGTTTGTTCCGGCAATATGCAGGGATTCAAATTTATTTTGCGGGCACGACAGCGCCGACAAAGCGGCGGTAATTCTTTGAAGCCCTGCGGGTAATTTAAAATTTCCGAGAGAGTGTATGTAATTTAATGTTTCGGTGTAATTCATTTTTATCTTTCCAATATTTATAATGTATTACCTTTTGTTTTCCGCATACCATAATAACGGACAGCGACGGAAAACATACAAAACAGCGCCTGATATAAAAAAGCGCTCGGTGCTGATGCAAATGTGAGTAAGCTGTTGTCCTCGGTTTCGGGCAACGGCTTACCGCATTGCACGGACCGATTTTGAAGAATGGGGCTACCGCAGAAAGCGGTAGCTTCATTTATATATATGTATATATGCAATAATCCCGCCGCTATCGTTTAAAAAGATAACGGCGGGATTTATTCTGTGATTTTTTTAAAAGCTGTCCCGCCCTGCCGTAATGCGCTTAAAATAACCTGCGGTTTGTGCAGGTGGGTGCCCGCCGCGCGGCTTCACGCTCCCTTCTTCCGAACTCGGCACAGCCGCGGGAGGTCTGCAATCCGCCGCGCGAGCAAAGGCCCCGATTTAAAAGGTTGTAGGGCTATATAAGACGCGGTCCGCGAACAGCGCAGGACACTTTTTTATTTTATATTATTTGTCGTCTATCTCAAAAAAATCCTCAAGACGTTCAACAAATGCGTCGGCAATCATATCGTATTCGTCGTCGTCCTCTATTTCGTAATAGTATTCGTCGCCGTTTTCTTCTTCCTCGCCGACCTTTACTATAACCAGCTCGCCGCTGTCGTCAAGCGTTTTTTGCGGGTCGTCATAAATCGGGAGCATTGCAAGGTATCTTCCCGTTTCGGTTTCAATAGCGTCAAGCACCTCAAAGGTATATTCCTTACCGTCATCGTCAGACAGGGTGACAATATCCGGGTTGTATTCGTCTTTGTTTTTAATCTCGTCCATATCAGAGCCTCCTTAGTACAAATATATTTTAACCCCAAAAGACCTTTAAGTCAATGGGAACTTTTTTCTTTTTCAAGCTCAATTACCTTTTTAAACTGCGTTTCGTAAAGCAGACGGTATTTTTCGCTTTTTTCGAGCAGCTCCGAGTGCGAGCCGCTGTCGGTAATAGTGCCGTTTTCAATTACCATAATTTTATCCGCCGCTATTACGGTTGATAATCTGTGCGCTATAACAAGGCTTGTTCTGCCCGCCATTACAGCCGAGAGCGCCGACTGTATAAGGCTTTCCGATACCGAATCGAGCGAGGATGTAGCCTCGTCCAAAATAAGTATTTTGGGGTCCTTTAAAATTACCCGCGCTATTGAAACGCGCTGCTTTTCACCGCCCGAAAGCTTTAAGCCGCGGTTGCCCACCACCGTATCGAATTTTTTGGGCAGCGATAAAATAAAATCGTAAATATTAGCCGCCTTGCAGGCGTTTTCTACCTCCTCGCGCGTGGCGTCGGGCTTTGCGTAAAGCAAATTTTCAAGAACAGTGCCGTTGAAAAGGTATGTATCCTGCGTTACAATGCCGATATTTTGTCGGAGATACGCAAGCGAAAAATCGCGCACGTCCGTTCCGGCTATTTTAACGCTGCCGCGGCTTACGTCATAAAGTCGCGGTATCATGCCTATAATTGTGGATTTACCCGCGCCCGAGGTGCCTACTATTGCGTACATAGCGCCGCTCGGCACGGTGAAATTTACTCCCTTTAAAATTTCGTGACCGTTTTCATAGGAAAAATGCACGTCGGAAAACTCTATTTTGCTGTCATCAAGCGGGGGAGTTACGGGATTTTCGGGGTCTTCAATATCGCACTTACGGTCGAAATATTCAAAAATTCGGGTAAACAGCGCCATTGACCTTACAAAGTCCACCTCTAAATCAAGCAGCTGCCTTACCGGCTGGTAAAGCCTGTTGACAAGCGCCACCACTACCGATATATCGCCCACGGTAAGCGACGAATCGGTGTGGCTTATTATAAGGAAGCCGCCCACAAAATAAATGAGCAGCGGCGCTATTTGTATAAACATACCTAAAAACACGCGGAACCAGCTGCCCGCGCGCTGCTCGCGTATTGTTATTTTGGTGGTTTCATCGTTTATTTTGCGGAATTTTTCATATTCCGTTTTTTCCTTTGTAAACAGCTTTACAAGCATTGAACCGCTGACCGAAAGCGTTTCGTCTACCTGCTGGTTAAGCTCGTCCTGCTTTTCCTGCGCCTCGCTTACAAGCTCCCAGCGCTTTCTGCCCACCGCCTTTGTGGGAAGAATTAAGAGCGGCAGCACTATAAGCCCCACTATTGCAAGCCGCCAATCGGTATAGAAAAGATAAAATACGCAGGTTGCAACGGTTAAAACATTGCTGAAAACCGAAGCCAGCATACCCGATATAACCGAGCTTACGCCGTTAATATCGCTGTTCATGCGGGTTATTATATCGCCCTGCTTTTCATTTGTGAAAAAGCCGTGCGGCATATGCAAAAGGTGGTCGTACATCCGGTTTCGCATATCAAAAATTATCTTTTGCGAAATCCAGCTGTTTATGTATTGCTCAAGCACGCTTATAATCTGCGCGGCTGAAAGCACAATAAACGCCAGCACCACAAGCCCCAAAAGGGGTTTTACGTCGGCGCTGTCGTCCACAATCGCGTCAACTATTTTTCCCGTTATAATTGACGGGAAAAGCCCCAAGACCGCCGAAACGGCAAGGGCGGCGAAAACCGCTATGAATTGCAGTTTATACGGCGATAAATAGCCGAATATTCTTTTAAGCAACGCTTTTGTCAATTTCGGTTTGTTCTGTTTTTCTTCATCGGTTAAAAATCCGCGCGGACCGCCGCCTATCCGCATAGGCCCTCTCATTCCGGGGGGCGGGGGCATCATAGGACCCATAAACATTTCTCCTTGCAACATATATATTTATATCTTAACATATATTTCAAACATTGTAAAGTTTTGAACAAACTGTTAATTTAACTAAAAGTTATCAAAAAGTACTTGACAAAATATAAATTATGCTTTATAATAAAACCAGACAAAAGGAAAGGAGATGAAAACAAGGATGAGAGAGGAAACTCCACCGGCTTACTTTTAAAATATAATGAAAGTGGTGAATCCAATGAAGTAATAAAAGGGCAGTCGCGGCAGGCGGCACTGAAATGATAATAAAATCTAAATGATTTTTTAATAGATAACCCGAAAAGGTGATTAAAATGATTGTGAGGAAATCACAGCACAAATAAATCAATACGGGTGATACCAATGTACTATTTATTAAACGGCTCGGTTAGCTCAGATACATAAATTTCGCGATATTTGATTGTTCTTGATATGCCAAAGGGCATTAGCACAAATTCAGTTAATATTAAAATAACCCGTTCAAGGGTTAAGTAT
>CAJJPG010000158.1 GCA_905193585.1 uncultured Oscillospiraceae bacterium | reverse complement strand
TTTCTTTTTCATATTTTATGAAGAGGGAAGATTTTTTATTTTTTATAGGGGGAGTTACAATGCCCATAATATATTTAAGCCCGTCTACGCAGGAGTTTAACCCTTATTACGGCGGCGGAAACGAAGAATACTATATGAATCTTATTGCCGACGCAATGGAGCCATACCTTGCGGCGAGCGGAATACAGTTTACAAGAAACACGCCGGATATGACTGCCGCTTCTTCTATTGCAGCGTCAAATGCCGGAAATTACGATTTACACTTAGCCCTGCACTCAAACGCCGTAGGGAGCGGTCAGCAGTCTACTGTGCGCGGAATTGACGTATATTATTACCCGACAAGCGTAAACGGCAAACGCTTTGCCGATATTGCGGCGAATAATTTACAGCTTATATACCCGCTGCCCGGAATGGTGAAAACCGTTCCCACAACGAGACTCGGAGAGGTTGCGAGAGTGAGAGCGCCCGGGGTGCTTATAGAACTGGGCTACCACGATAACCCGCTCGACGCCGAATGGATACGGAACAATATAAACAATATTGCGGAGAACCTTGTGCTTTCGCTTACGGAATATTTCGGTATACCGTTTAACATGCCGCAGCCGATACGCGTGGGATATGTAACCACCGAGGGCTCCAACCTTAATATACGCTCGCGCCCCGATATTTCCGCGCCGATAATCGGCAAAATACCTAACGGCTCGGAAATTGTGATATATAACAGCCTGCCCGAATGGGATCTGGCAGGCTACGGCGGCATTACGGGCTATGTAAGCAACCGCTATGTAGCGTAAAAAATGCCTTGACAAATTCACTCTAATGTGTTAGACTGAAATAAAATCTAACGCATTAGAGTGAAAGGGGCGCATTTTATGAACACACCCAAGGTTTTTGAAAGCGAATACCGTTTTTGTCTCATTTTGTGGGAAAACGAGCCGATAAAAAGCAGCGAGCTTATAAAGCTCTGCATGGATAAGCTCGGCTGGAAGCCCACCACAACCTACACCGTTATAAAGCGCTTATCCGAGCGGGGAGTACTTAAAAACGAAAACACGGTGGTTTCTTCCCTTGTAAGCCGCGAGGAGATTCAGGCGGCGGAAATAGACGAAATGGTGGAAAAAACTTTCGGCGGCTCTCTGCCCGCGTTTATAGCGGCGTTTACAAAGCACCGCAGGCTCTCAGAGCGGGAAATTGACGAGGTTCAGCAGATGATAGACCGTTTCAGGGAGGGTGGAAACAATGGGTGATTTGTTTTTAGCCGTTCTTAATATGAGCATATCCGCCGCGTGGGTATTGCTTGCGGTGCTGCTACTCCGTTTGATTTTTAAAAAAGCGCCAAAGCGCATAACCGTGCTGCTTTGGTGCATTGTGGGGCTGCGGCTTGTAATGCCCTTTTCGGTTGAAAGTATTTTCAGCCTTATACCGAGCAGTGAAACCGTGAGTAAGGCGTGGGATTCTCCCAGACCCAGCCTTGACTCGGGTATTACCGCGATTGATAACGGGGTAAACAATTATTTGGAGGGTCATTATTTTGAGGGCGTTACAAGACCCGCCGGGCATTTTGCCGATATTACAACAATAGCCGCCGCAGCTTGGCTTATAGGCACAGCGGCGCTGCTTATATACACCGCAGTAAGCTTTTTCAGGCTTAAAAAAGGGTTGCGCACGGCGGTGCTTTTGCGCGATAATATTTTTCAAAGCGAAAAAATTTCATCGCCTTTTGTTTTCGGAATTATAAAGCCTAAAATTTATCTGCCATTCGGCATAACGGAGCGCGACGCAGAAAGCGTAATTCTGCACGAGCAGGCCCATATTTCCCGCAGGGATTATTTATGGAAGCCGCTGGGTTTTCTGCTTTTAAGCGTTCATTGGTTTAATCCGCTTATGTGGCTGGCGTATATACTGTTTTGCAGGGATATTGAATTCGCCTGTGACGAAAGAGCAATTAGCCTGTTGAACACCGATAAACGGGCGGATTATTCCGAGGCACTGCTCAATTGCAGCGCGGGGAGGCATATGCTTTTCGCCTATCCCCCCGCATTCGGCGAGGTGGGCGTTAAAAGTCGGGTAAAAAGCGTGCTTAATTACAAAAAGCCCGCCTTTTGGTTAGCCGCCGCGGCGGTTATTGCGGGCATAGCCGCGTCAGTTTGCCTGCTTACAAGCCCCAAAACCGGCTCGCGCAGGTCAGACAGTCTTGTGGTGCGGGATTGCATTGTAGAAGACGGGTGCGAGGGCATTGGCTATAAGCTTGTTTCAAGCACATACGAAAAAAATAATATATCTATCCGCGTTAAGTGGACTAATAAACGAAAAGAAGATCTTTATTTCGGTGAAGAATTTAAGCTTTTTAAAACCGACGGCGACGCCGCCTGCACGCAGAAAAAAGCTACCGGCTTTGCCGCCGTGGGGAATATAATAAGCCCCGGCGGCAGCAAAACCGAAATTTATAATTTATCGGCTTATTACGATATTGAGCCCGGGGTACAATACAGGCTTGAAAAAACCTTTTATTTAAAAAGCACGAATGACAAAAAATACAAAGCCTATATTGTTTTCAAAGCGGGAGCGGCATTGGCTGAATATATGCCCGAAAAGGCGGCGTATACTGAGCCTTCGTCCGACTATACGAATGATAATATCCCCCAATTCAAAGTGGATAATTTCAGTTTTTCATTGCTTAAAAAAGAGCCTGCCTCGTCCGAATGGGAAAAAATCGACGGACTTCAATCAGTAAGGCTTAAAAAATCAGAATTTGATAAATCGTTTTCAGGCGGAGTGTGGACCGGTGATTTATCGGCGCAAAAAATCCGTAAAGATAATTTACACGCTTTTACGGCGTTTAATACAGACGGCAGCTTTTATTATCTGCTTGAGCAGAAAAACGGTGACGTTTATATTGCAAAGGGCAGCCAGCTGTCAGAAGATTTTCCCGTCAACTGGCTGTTTAAAATGAAACGTATAGATGAAAACGGTAATATTGATCTCGGCAAACTGCGTAACGCGGTATACCCGCAATCGGATAGACAGTGAGCGCTGATCAAAAGGCTTTCCGCAAACCCGATTTATTTGTATTATTTTTCATTAAATACCTGAACTGCCGTAAGCAAAGCCAACAGGAAATAGTCGCCGTTTTCCTTGGCTTTTGCCGATCGGTTTTGAATTTCCTCGTCCGTCATTTCCGTATTTTCGCACATTTTTTTAATAAAATGAAAGTTTTTAATCACAAAAGACATAGCCGATTGCCCCTCCGGCGGCAATTGGCTTATTTTTTGCATAAGTATCTCGATTGATTCATCTTTATTTTTTTCCATAATTTTTACTCCTTTTTATATTCGATATGGGAAATAATCGATGCATCCAAAAACTTCCAAAGCTATTTTATCAGATAAATATCCGTTTGACAATTCCTCTATATAGATATATATCTATATGTGTATATAGTTTCCGACAACCCCTCAGTCACCTGACGGCGCCAGCGTCTCGGCTGCCGCCTCGGTCGGTGCTTCTGCTTCGCAGAGGTGTCCAC
>CAJJPG010000157.1 GCA_905193585.1 uncultured Oscillospiraceae bacterium | reverse complement strand
TGTTTTTCCGCCGCGCATGTCAGCGGAAAAACAAAAAATGCGGCGTGAACGCCGCAAAAATAAATTTTGGGGTTTATCAACAGGCTGAGGTTATATAAATATAGAATTATTTCCCGCTTTTTCCGATATATATATTAATAGGAGAGTGGGAAAAATGGAAGAAAACGGGCGTATAAATACAGCGGGTTTTGCCGGCATTATAATTGCCGAGGCGACGGTGATTTTGATATTTTTACTTACCTTAACGGCGCTTAAATATTTTTTTAAGGATTACTACGCCGAGGTTAAAGAATGGTACGGCGCGTCCCTTTGCGCCGAAACCGACATAAAGGAAGTAATTGAAACGGCGGGCGGTGACATAGTTGAAGTTTAAGCTATTGGGAACGGAATTTTACGTGTCTTTCTTGTTTTCCGCCGTTATTACCGCAATGCTCGCGTTTGACAGGACGGGCTATGCCCTGCCCCTTATCTTTGCGGTTGTAATGCACGAGGGCGGGCATTTGCTTGCTATGTGGATACTCGATTGCTCCCCTAAACGCGTGCGCCTTGTGCCCGCGGCGGTGGAAATAACCACCGCGTTCGGCTGCTCGCACAAAAAGGAAATTGCCGTGGCGCTTGCAGGACCCGCAGTTAATTTAGTGTTGTTTTTTACGCTTTGGTTTAATTTTCTCGCCTACAAAAACGACCCTGTGCTTGTGTGTGCGCTTATAAATCTTTTGGTTTGCGCTTTTAATATGCTGCCCGTAACAGGGCTTGACGGCGGAACGGTGCTTTTTTCACTGCTCACCTGCAAAAGAACGCCCGAAAAAGCCGCGCTTACAATGCGTATAATAAATTTATCGCTTGCCGCGGCGGTGCTTTTCGCTGCGGTTTATCTCTGCTTTCACGGTAAAGTGAATATTTCGCTTTTTATAACGGCGCTTTACCTTATTGTTATAAGCATTATTAAAATGTAGTTGAAAGAGCGGATGAAATATTGTAAAATAGATGTATCAAAAATACGGAGATAAAAAATGGACGATAAAGAATTTGAAAGACTGCTGCTTTCGGTGCAAAAGCCCGGCAGATACTCGGGCGGCGAGATAAACAGCGTTGTGAAGGACAAAAACAAGGTGGACGTGCGATTTGCCTTCTGCTTTCCCGATACATACGAAATAGGAATGTCGCACTTGGGAATAAAAATACTCTATTCCCAGTTTAACGAGCGGGATGATATTTGGTGCGAGCGCGTTTTTGCCCCGTGCGAGGATTTTGAGAAAATAATGCGCGAGAAAAACATTCCGCTTTTCGGGCTTGAAAGCCGCGACAGCATACGCGATTTTGATTTTATAGGCTTTACGCTGCAATACGAAATGTCCTACACCAATATTTTAAATATGCTCGACCTTGCGGGCGTGCCGCTGCGCGCCGCCGACCGCACAGAGCTTTCTCCCCTTGTGGTGGCGGGCGGACCCTGCTGCAGCAACGCGGAGCCGATAGCCGACTTTTTCGACCTTTTCTTTTTGGGCGAGGGTGAAGAGGTTGACTTAGAGGTTATAGACCTTTATAAAGAGTATAAAAAGCAGGGCAAAGGCAAACGCGAATTTTTGCGCGCCGCAGCCCAAATTGAGGGGGTATACGTTCCCTCGCTTTATGATGTAAGCTATAATGCCGACGGCACCGTAAAGGCGATAACCCCGCTTGACGGCGCGCCCGCCAAAATACGCAAGAGAATTATAAAGGACCTTGACGCCTGCTATTTCCCCGCAAAGCCTGTTGTTCCCTTTATTGAGGTTATACACGACCGCGCCGTGCAGGAAATTTTTCGCGGGTGTATTCGCGGCTGCCGCTTTTGTCAGGCAGGCTTTATTTGCCGCCCCGTGCGCGAAAAAAGCGTGGATGTTATAAACGCGCAGGCAAAAGCTACCTGCGAAAACACGGGGTATGATGAAATTTCAATATCATCGCTCAGCACAAGCGACTACACAAAATTAGAGCCTATGCTCGAAAAAATGCTTGAATGGACGGAGCCTAAGCACATAAGCCTTTCGCTGCCGTCGCTGAGAATTGATAATTTTTCTAAAGAGCTTTTGCAAAAGACCAACCACATAAGAAAAAGCGGGCTTACCTTTGCGCCCGAGGCGGGTACGCAAAGGCTGCGCGACGTTATAAATAAAAATGTTACCGAGGGCGAAATCTTCCGCACCTGCCTTACCGCCTTTGAGGGCGGCTATACGGCGGTAAAGCTCTACTTTATGCTGGGGTTGCCCACAGAGACCGACGAGGATTTAGAGGGCATTGCGGCACTGGGGCAGAAAATAGTAGACCTTTATTACCACCGGGAAAATAAACCCAAGGGCAAGCCTGTTTCGGTTTCAATAAGCGTTTCCACCTTTGTTCCCAAGCCCTTTACGCCCTTTCAGTTTGAACCGCAAATTTCCAAAGAGGAAACCGAGCGCCGCCAGTATTATTTACGTAATTGCAATAAAAACCGCAAGGTGAACATAAGCTGGCACGATTCGGCAACAAGCTATATGGAGGGCGTTTTAGCCAGAGGCGACAGGCGGTTATCCGCAGTTATTGAAGCGGCTTTTAAAAAGGGCTGCAAGTTCGATAGCTGGACGGAATATTTCAGCCTTGAAAAATGGCTTGAAACCTTTAAGGAATGCGGCATTGACCCCGATTTTTATACATCCCGCCGACGCGCATATGATGAAATTATGCCGTGGGAGCACCTTGATTACGGCGTTTCAAAGAGCTTTTTAATATCCGAAAACAAGGCGGCGCACGCGGGCGTTACCACGCCCAACTGCCGCGAAAAATGCTCGGCGTGCGGCGCCGCGCGCTATGGGGAGGGCGTCTGCTTTGAAAAACGTTAGAATTTTTTACACCAAAACCGACCGAATGAAGTTCGTCTCTCACCTTGATATGAACCGCCTTATGAGCCGCATTATTATGCGGGCGGATATTCCCGTGTGGTACACCGAGGGCTTTAATCAGCGCATTTATATTAACTATGCCGTGCCGCTGTCGCTCGGGTTTGAGGGGCTTTATGAGATAATTGACATACGCTTAACCGACGATAATTACCCGTTAGATACCTTGCCCCAAAGGCTTAACGGCGTGTCGGTTCCCGGTATTGAGTTTATACGCGCGGCAGAGCCTGCCTTGCCCACAAAGGATATTTGCTTTGCGGGCTACCGCCTGCAATTTGACAGTGCCGATATTTTCCCCGAGCTTGAAAAATTTTTATCGCAGGAAAGCGTTATTTGCCAAAAGCGGGATAAACGCGGCGGAACAAAGGATTTTGATATTATACCCAACATAAAATCATTTGAGTTTAAAGATAACGCCGCGCAGTTTATTTTGGCGGCGGGGAATAACGGCAGCCTTAACCCCTCGCTTATTATGAGCGCGTTTTTTGAGCAAACAAAAACGCCGCCCGCATATTTCACTGTTACGCGATATATGCTGTACGACGGCAATATGAATGAATTTGCATAAAAAAGCACCCCGCTGCTTCGGTTTCTCCGAAACAGTGGGGTGCTGCCGTATCAGACATTAGACGGCGGCTTTGCCGAAACAGAGGGGACCGCCGCCGTCAGCGGCTGTCACGTTAGTGAC
>CAJJPG010000156.1 GCA_905193585.1 uncultured Oscillospiraceae bacterium | reverse complement strand
TGCTTGCAAAGAACGGCTTTACCTTTAAAAAATCGCTCGGGCAGAATTTTTTAATAAACCCTGAGGTCTGCCCCACCATGGCAAACGCCGCCTGCGATGAAAAAACAGGAGTGCTGGAAATAGGACCCGGGTTCGGTGTGCTTACAGCGGAACTTTCAAAGGTCGCGAAACGGGTTGTGGCAATAGAGCTTGACGAGCGGCTTAAAAAGGTACTGCCCGAAACCCTTGCCGACTGTAAAAACGTTGAAATTATTTACGGCGACGCCTTAAAGCTTGATTTGAAAGCGCTTATTAAAGAGCGTTTTGCTGATTGCGAAAGGGTAGCGGTGTGCGCAAATTTGCCGTATTACATTACGTCCCCCGTGATTATGACGCTGCTTGAAAGCAAATTACCCATAGACTCCGTTACAGTAATGGTGCAAAAGGAGGCGGCTGAAAGGCTCTGCGCCGAGGTGGGAACCAGAGAGGCGGGCGCGGTAAGCGTGGCGGTAAGCTACTACTCAAAGCCCGAAATTCTTTTCACGGTGGATAGGGAATGTTTTATGCCGCCGCCAAAGGTTGATTCCGCCGTTATAAAGCTTAAAATACTCGAAAAACCGCCGGTTAAGGTAAATGACGAAAAAGCATTTTTCCGCCTTGTGAAATGCTGCTTTGCGCAGCGCCGCAAAACGCTTGTAAATACCGTTTCAAACACTGCCGGCATTGAAAAGGAGCGCATAAAAAAGGCGCTTAATACGCTCGGAATATCCGAAACGGCGCGCTCGGAGCAATTAACGCTTGCAGAGCTTGCAGAGCTTTCAAATCTGCTCGGGGGGCGGTAATTTTGGAAAACCACAGTTATTTTTTACCGTTTATAATCATACTTATTTTTCTTTTGCTTGAAAGAAGAAAGCAAAAAATCGCGGTAACTTATCATAATATAAAAAAGAAGAGAAAGGATATACACACTATGAAAGGGCTTGCAAAACAGTTTATGGGGAAGGAATGCATTATTTATACCGTAGCCGATAATTTCGGCAATATACAAGGGGTTATTAAGGATGTAAACGATACCGGAATTACGGTTGAAAACAAACAGGGCTTACAGGCGGTAAACCTTGATTATGTTGTAAGAATCAGCGAATACCCGCGCAAGAAAAACGGCAAAAAGAAATCTGTTGTGCTTGATTAAAAGGGCTTGACATATTTTCGGTTTCTGTTATAATATAATAAACTGTCTCATTTGAGACAATAAATTAAGAGGTCTTAATGTCAGAATACGACGGCTTATTTTTACTTGACGGCTTACAGGAAAATGAAAAAAGCGAAATAATTTCGGCTCTTCCCGAAACGGTGAAATTCAAAAAGGGTGAAATTGTTTATTCGCCCGAAAGCTTTCGCCGCGCCATCGGTTTTGTAAAATCGGGGTCTGTTTCGGCGGTTACGAACAATTCGCAGCAAATGGTTATGAAACGCATTGCCGCAGGTTATTGCTTCGGGGCGGCGGCGGTTTTCGGCACGGCTGATACATACGTCAGCACCGTTTCGGCGGCGGAGGACGCGGAAATATGCTTTATAACCGAGGAAACGCTGGTTTTGCTTTTTGAAAAGCATCCCGTTACAGCGGTAAACTATATAGCCTTTTTATCCGACAGAATAAGATTTCTTAATAAAAAGCTCAGCGTTATTTCCTGTTCGGACGCGGAGAATACGGTGCTTAAATACCTTACGCTCTCTGCCGATGATAACGGATACGCTGTTATTCCCGTAAGTATGACCGAGCTTGCGAAAATGTTAGGGCTTGGCAGAGCAAGTCTCTACCGCAGCCTTGAATCCCTTGAAAAGCGCGGCAGTATCATAAGGGAAAATAATAAGATAAAGGTGACCGAAAAATGAAAAAAATTATCAGTATGCTGTTAGCAGCGGCTATGGTGCTTACATTTGCCGCCTGCGGCACAAAAAATGAGAGCAGCGAGCCGCAAAGCTCGGTTTCTCCCGTAAGCTCCACCCCCGAAAAGCTCGATACAGCCTGCAATGTTTTTGCGCTTAACGGACCTACCGGCATGGGGATAGCTCCCCTTATGAAAAAAGCCGAGGATAAAACCGGCAGACTTAACTACACGGTTTCAACCGTCGGCAGCAATGATGAAATTGTAGCTAAGCTTACAAACGGCGAGGCGGATATTGCCGCAATAGCCACTAACTTAGCATCAACCCTTTACAAAAAGACCGAGGGCGGCATAAAGGTGCTCGCGGCTAATACTTTGGGCGTTCTTTGCCTTGTAACAAAGGGCGAGGAAATAACCGACATTAAGTCCTTAAAGGGCAAAACCGTATACGCTACGGGTCAGGGCGCAAACCCCGAATACATTATAAACTATATATTTGAAAAGAACGGCTTAAAGGTAGGCACAGACGTTACTCTCAACTTTGTTTCGCAGCCGACCGAGCTTGTTACCGCATTTGCGCAGAATGAAAAAATAATCGCGGTTGCTCCCCAGCCTGTCGCCACAACCATTACCGTTAAGGCTCAAGGCTCAACTATAGCGCTTGATATGAACAAAGAGTGGGATAAGGTGAACGATACAAAGCTTGTTATGGGCTGCATAGTTGTTCGCAAGGAATACGCCGAGCAGAATCCCAACGCGGTTAAAATATTTATGGAAGAATATGAGGAATCGGTTAAATCGGTCAATTCCGACCCTGATACCGCCGCCGCACTTTGCGAGAAATACGGTATAGTTGCAGCCGCCGCAATAGCCAAAAAGGCTCTGCCCTACTGCAATATAGTATTTGAAGACGGAAAAGAGCTTAAAACCGACCTTTCGGCATATTTAAAGTTCCTCTTTGACGCTAACCCCAAGAGCGTGGGCGGAGCATTGCCGGACGACGCTTTCTACTATGAAGCAAAGTAAGTTAAAGAATATTTTAAGGCGGGCTGCCGTGGCGCTTTTATGGCTTGCGGTATGGCAGCTTGCCGCTGCCGCCGTGAGCAAAGAATTGCTTATTCCTTACCCGCGCGCGGTTTTTTTAACATTGGCGGACCTCGGAAAAACAGCCGAATTCTGGTGCGCGGTTTTGCTTACAATGCTCAGAATTACGGCGGGGTATTTATCGGGGCTTATTGTCGGCGCGGTGTGCGCGGTATTATCGGCGCGTTTTCGCGTTTTCAGGGATATTTTCGCGCCTGTTTTGCACCTTATACGCGCGGTTCCCGTGGCTTCGTTTATAATACTGGCGCTTGTGTGGATTAAAAGTGCCTATTTATCGGTGTTCATTTCGTTTTTAATGGTGTTGCCTATGATATGGTCAAATGTGGAAAACGGAATACTTAACCTCGATAAGGGCTACATAGAACTGGGCAGAGTTTTCGGGCTGTCGCCCATAAAAATACTTTTCAGAATAAAGCTGCCGCTTATATTGCCCTCTTTTGCGGCGGCGGCGGTAAACGCGCTGGGCTTTGCCTGGAAATCGGGCGTTGCGGCAGAGGTTATCTGCCGACCCGTAAATTCTATAGGCAGGTTGTTACAGGACGCAAAGCTGTACCTTGAAACGCCGCGCGTCTTCGCGCTTACGGCGGTTGTGGCGGTGTTATCGCTGTTTATAGAGCTTATAACAAAGCGGCT
>CAJJPG010000155.1 GCA_905193585.1 uncultured Oscillospiraceae bacterium | reverse complement strand
AACAAAAATTTTAACCCCGAATCTTTCTTGAAATTCGGGGTTATTCGACAGTCTGGCAGGGAATGCCTAAGCATTCCCTGTGTAAATACGCAGATATTAAAAAACTTGTTATTCAAGTATGTTTGAGGTTATAAAGTCTACTCCCCACGCCGCCAGATCTTCGGCGCGCGATTTATCGTCAACCGTCCAGCAGTTAACCTTTATACCGTTATCATGAAGACACCCTATTGCGCTCTCGGTAAGAAAGCTGTGCTCCGTATCCAAATCAAGATCGTACGCTTTCAGCTTTTCCAAAAGCGAAGCGTCCACCGTGCAGCCGCAAAGATACTGCAATGACGCGGTCTTTGAAAATCCGCGCAGGTAAACAAGGTTCTGATAGTCGAATGAAATGAAAATCATTTTATCAAGGCTGTACTCTTTCTTTACCGTTTCCAAAATGTTTTTAACATCTTCCGCGGGAAACGGATTTTTAAGCTCTAAAACTCCGATTTTTCCGTAATCGGCGCAGATACGCAAATATTCTTCAAGAGTCGGCAAGCGCAAATCTCCGCGCGTTCTGCCGAAACGGTCCTTGAGTATGAGGCTGCGAAGCGTATCGAAATCGTTATTTTCCACGGAAATCTCTTTTCCCGATACCCTTACGGTATTATCGTCGTGAATTATTATATACTGCCCGTCGCTTGTTCTGTGAACGTCGGTTTCAATTCCGTAATAGCTGCGGTTTCCCGCCGCAACAAATGCAGCGGCGGTATTTTCACATTCAATAGCGCTTACTCCGCGGTGAGCAATCATTTTTGTTTTTCGCGAGTCAATTTTCGTTGTAT
The DNA here is from genome assembly GCA_905193585.1 of uncultured Oscillospiraceae bacterium. Taxonomy (GTDB): domain Bacteria; phylum Bacillota; class Clostridia; order Oscillospirales; family Acutalibacteraceae; genus UBA737. The sequence goes on along the minus strand of CAJJPG010000155.1, from coordinate 2,781 downwards.
TCATAAATAATCCTCTTTTTCAATTATTTAAATGCTCTGAACACATCGCTGTAATTATATCGCCGCCGCACGGATAATGCAAGCGGTTAATTATATGCGCAATAATTTTCGCTTTGAATATTTTGTATGTTATGCTATAATGATAGCAGCAAAGGAGCGTAGGAGTATGAAAACGGATTATTCGGACATTGAACTGCTTAAAAATGCCGATTGGATCGGAATAGACAGGCGTTTTTGCCGCTCGGTTGTAATGTTTCATTATAAATTTCACTGTGAAAATACGGAAATAACTGACGCAAAAATGATAATCGCCTGCACGGGCTCTTACAGAATACTTATCAATCACCGTCCCGTAAACGGCGATACAATCGAAATTAATTTTGAAACTTCGGGCGTTCAGGCGTTTAAATATGACATTGCGGGTTTTTTAAAGTCCGAAAACGCCATGTCGGTTCAGGTTGCCGGCAAAATGAAACTTTCAGAGACTCCCGCGGCACTTGACAAATATGCGCTTATCGCCGTTATAGCCGTTACCTACGCCGATGGGCGCAGGCAGCTTGTGACGACGAATAAAAGCTGGCACTGTTCAAACTGCGAAATCGTTTCCTATCATCCCGAATACGGGGAAACGGTCGATTACCGCCAAAAAGAATACTACCTGCGAATGCCCAACGGAACTCTTTTGGAAAAGCTGATACTGCCCGACTACGATAAAAACCGCTTTATTCCGGGGCTTTCTTATACCGCGGATGTTTGCGATATTTTAAAACCGAAAAGCATTGAAAATTTACCCGACGGCAGAATGATTATTGATTTTGACGCGGTTATTAACGGATATGTCAGAATTGAACCCAAGGGTAAGTTTAACGATAAGCTCCGCTTTTCCTATTTAAAAGAGCTGCCGGAAAACGGGCGGCCGTATGCAGCGGATAAAGCGTTTCAGTCAACCTATTTTTTAAGCGGGAACTATTCGGAAGTATGCAGACCGTATTTCTTCACGACAAAATTCCGCTGTATAATTATAGAGGAATGTACGGCCAGCATTGACCCCTCGGCGTTTCGGGCTGTGGGTCTGTGTGTTAAAATGCAGAAAAACGGCGGTTTTACATGCGGAAATCAGAATTTTAATCGGCTGTTTTCGGAGTCCGCCGAATTTATACCGCAAAAATGCTTTTCAGATTGGCTTGCGGGTACCGACGCGCCGCTTGAAAACGGAGCGGAGTTTTTAAAACTGTTTTTTACGCTTAAAACCGCTTTTTTCAATTATGACTGCCGTGACTTTTTTATATCGCAAATCGCCGATATGCTCGAAAAAAAGGCGAACCGCGAGGGCTCGCCCTTAGTTAAAGGCGCTGTTATGAGGCTGCTTTCGGAAAATACGGGCGCCGACGGGCTTTTCAAAAAATACCTTTCCGCCGCGGCAAAAGAAATTCGGTTTTCGGCAAATTCCGTGCACATAAAACCGATAGAGCCGAGTGAAATTTCCGCATCTGACCGCAACCGCATGAGCGAAAAGGATATATCTCTGTTTTGCGACGCACTGTATGTGCTTTGTCTTAAAGAAATCGGCGAACACGCCGAGGAGCTTGGAATTCCCGATTATATTGCCTCGGTTTCAAATCTTCTTTTATCCGCAAAAACCGAGTTTTACAAAAAAATTTCCGAGATCGGCGCCGATAATCCTAAATATGCCTTTTATATTTCGCTCGGACTGTTGATCGACGTATTTTCAAATTCTTCAGAAAAGGGTCATGCCCTGACGGTAACCGCCAAAGCCAAAAAAAGCACCGATTACCCGCCGCTCATTTTCCTCACGGTTCTTACAGCCCTGATAAAAAGCCGCAAAATTTCCGAGGCGCTTGAATTAATTTATTCGGACGCGGATAATATAGCGGGCTCGGAAAATAACACCCCTTACGCCCGCCGTGAATTTTACGAAATAAAAAATCTTATTATAAATTATATTACATTCAGGTATTTCGGCGGTTTTACGTCATTTGCGCCCGATAAGGACAATCGGTTTTCTATAGCTCCGTTCGTTTCAAAAAAGCTCGGGCATGCCTCCGCTTTCTTCGGTTCCCCGTTGGGTAAGGTCATGTGCGAGTGGAGAATTGAAGCAAAGGCCGTTTTCTTCCGTATAGAGCTTCCCGAAAACAGCAAAGCAAATTTCACCTTCGGAAATACCGATATGCTGCTTAGCGGCGGTGTGAATGAATTTAAGGTGAGCATTGGCAGCGAGGTGCAAAATGAACAACTTATACAATAATCCGGATACGTATTTTCACTTTGACCATTTTGAGGAACGGACAAATTCCGATCCGCTGGCACTGTTTAAAATGATTCAGCTGGGCGATGTAAACTGTACCCCGAATTACATAGGACCGCTGCACCTGCAAATGTGCTACGAAATTTCATATGTGGTTTCCGGCAAGGGCTATTTTGTGTGCGATAATATCAAATACCCTGTGCAAAAGGGCGATATATGCATAAACCGGCTTAACGAGGAGCATTACGTCCTTTCCTCCTCGTATGACCCGATGAGATTTTTTTATATCGGTTTCACCTTTACGGGGCATGCAGGCAGCGCCGAAGAGCAAATTTCCGAAATTTTCGATAAGCGCGAAAATCCGGTGTGCAAATCCCGCTCGAATAATATTTACAGTCTTTTTTTAAGCCTTTTGCAGGAAATAAAATCATCCGACAATTTTTCAGATACTATTATAAACTGCTGTATAAACCACCTTGTGTATCTCGTATGCCGAAATTATTCATCGGTAAACA
>CAJJPG010000154.1 GCA_905193585.1 uncultured Oscillospiraceae bacterium | reverse complement strand
TGCGCCGTCCAGCCCATGTCCACATCGATGAATTGCAGGATCTCTTTCACCACGTCCAGATGAACCTGCGCGTCGCGAACCACGCCTTTTTTGCCTACGTTTTCGCGCCCCGCCTCAAACTGCGGCTTTATAAGACATACCGCGCGCCCGCCCTCTTTCAAAAGAGTGCGTAAATTAGGCAGTATGTGGTAAAGCGATATAAACGAAACATCAACCGAGGCAAAGTCTAATTCATCGGGCACCTGCTCGCGCGTTACATACCTGAAATTTGTGCGTTCAAGGTTTATCACGCGCTCGTCGGTTCTTAATTTCCAAGCTAATTGCCCGTAGCCTACATCTATGGAATACACCTTTTTCGCGCCGTTTTGCAGCATACAATCGGTAAAGCCGCCCGTTGACGCGCCTATATCGGCGCAAATGCAGTTTTCAAGGCTTATGTTAAAACTTTTCATAGCCTTTTCAAGCTTTAAACCGCCGCGGCTTACATATTTTAATGTTTCCCCGCGAACCTCTATTATATCATCGGGCTTTACGGTATTTCCCGCTTTATCGGATTTTTGGTTATTCACATAAACTATACCCGCCATTATAAGCGCTTTTGCCTTTTCGCGGCTTTCCGCAAAGCCATGCTCAAACAGGGCAATGTCAAGTCTTGTTTTTTCGGTCATTTGCAAGCCCCCTTTAAAGCGTTTATCATACTCTCGGTATCAAGCCCCGCGTTTTTCAGCGCCGCCGATACCGCGGCGGTGGGTACGAATTTATTATCAATAGCGTGTATTACATACTTTCTGCCGTAGCCGCTTTCAAGCAGCTTTGCGGCGCAAAGCTCTGCTATGCCGCCGTTTTTTATACCTTCTTCAAAAAAGTGCAGTTCCTTGTATTTCTGCATTTCGTTTATAAGACTGTCTGAAACGGGGTATATTTTATTAAGCTTTATAAGCGTTACATCGGGCAGCTTTTTCTGCGCTTCAAGCGCGTTTTGGAAAATTCTGCCGTAGGTTACAATTGCCTTTTCTCCGCTGCCCTCAAACACCGTGTAATCGCCCGAAATTTCTTTTTCCGCGCCCGATTTTTCACAGCCGCGCGGGTATCTTATAGCAACAAATTTATCACTTTGCGCCGATAGCTCAATAATCCTTTCAAGCTCGTCATAATATGTGGGTGAATACACCGTCATACCGGGAACAGAGGTTAAAAACGAAACGTCAAAAAGCCCTTGGTGGGTCTCGCCGTCCTCCCCTACTATTCCCGCACGGTCAATAAGCAGGCGCACAGGGAAATTGCCTATTGCAATATCGTGAATAACCTGGTCAAAACCGCGCTGTAAAAATGAGGAATACACCGCAAAATAAGGCTTTAAGCCCGCGCTTGCAAGCCCCGCCGCAAAGGTTACGGCATGTTCTTCGGCAATGCCCACGTCAAAAAAGCGTGATTTAAACCTGCCCGCAAACTCGGTAAGCCCCGTGCCCGCCGCCATAGCCGCGGTTACGGCGCAAACCTTTTCGTCTTTTTCGGCTATTTTGCAAAGCGCCGCGCCCGCAACATCGGAATAGGTGCGCTTGCCGCCGAAATCGGCACCTTTATCAATATCAAAAGCCGAAACGCCGTGGTAATCTCTGGGAGAAGACTCCGCGTAAGCGTAGCCCTTGCCCTTGGTGGTAATAACGTGTATTACCGACGGGCGCGAATAGGTTTTTGCAACCTCAAAAAGCTGCTCCATTGCCTTTACGTTGTGCCCGTCAACAGGTCCTAAATAATTAAAACCCAGCGCCGAGAATATATTTTCGTGGTAAATAAGCTCTTTTACAGCCTCTTTTACCGTGAAAATAGCATTGTTAAGCGGCTTGCCTATAAGCGGAATCGCCAGTAAAAAGCGGCTTAGTGCAAACTTGAAATGGTGGTAATGCGGCTTGTTGCGCATTTTTGTAAGGCTGCGCGCAAGCGCCCCCACATTGCGGGAAATGGACATTTTATTATCGTTAAGCACCACAATAAAGTTGCTCCTGCCCGAGCCCGCGTTATTAAGCGCCTCATACGCCATACCGCCCGTCATAGCGCCGTCGCCTATAATTGCGACCGCCGTGCCGTTTTCGCCTTTCAGCTTTTTAGCGCGGTAAATGCCGTAAGCGGCTGATATGGAATTACTGCTGTGCCCCGTTATAAACGGGTCGTGCTCGCTTTCATCGGGGCGCATATAGCCCGAAATCCCGTTTTCGATCCGTATGGTAGAAAATTTATCAAACCTGCCTGTTAAAAGCTTGTGGGTGTAGGATTGGTGACCCACATCGAAAATAAGCGCGTCCTCGGGTGAAGAAAAGCTCCTGTGCAAAGCAACCGTCAGCTCCACCGCGCCGAGGTTAGACGCCAAGTGCCCGCCGTTTTTTGAAACGGTGGATACTATGCAGTCGCGTATTTCCTGACAAAGCAGCGATATTTCGTCATAATTAAGTTTTTTGACATCATCAGGCGATTTTATTTTGCTTAATAGCTTGTACTCCAATTATTATAACATTCCTTTTAAAACTTTCTGTCAAGCAGGTCGGCGGTAAGCTCACGCAAAGCGGCGTTATCGCCCTTTATTTTGCAAAGCGCCGTAAGCGCCTCGTTTGATAGCCGCTCAGCCTCTGCCTTAGCGCCGTCAATTCCGAGCAGTGTCACATAGGTGGTTTTCCCGTTCTTTTCGTCGCTGCCTATCGGTTTGCCGAGGGTCTTCTCATCGGATGTGCAGTCTAAAATATCGTCGATTATCTGAAAAGCAAGCCCCAGCTTTTCGGCGTACTCGGCGGCATACTTTAATTCTTCATCGTCCGCCCCCGCTAAAATACTGCCGCAAACCGCCCCTGCCGATAAAAGGCATGAGGTTTTTTTAAGGTACATTCCGCGAAGTTCATCTAAAGTTGCTCCGCTTTTCTCGAAAGCGAGGTCTTCTACCTGACCGCCTACCATACCGCTTATTCCCGCGTTTTCGGCAAGCACTGCTATGGCTTTTAACACTCTGTCCGCCGGTATACCGTCGGTTTCAGCCGCCGTTTTAAAGGCCAAGGTAAGTAGCGCGTCGCCCGCAAGCAGCGCGGTGTCTTCCCCGAAAGCCTTGTGGCATGAGGGTCTGCCGCGGCGCATATCGTCATTATCCATACAGGGCAAATCATCGTGTATCAGCGAGTAGGTATGTATCATTTCAAGCGCGGCGGCAAAATTCAGCGCATTATCGCCTTTACCGCCGCAAAGCGCGTAAAATTCAAGCAGTAAAATAGGTCTTATGCGCTTTCCACCCGATAAAAGGCTGTATTTCATAGCCTGCGCCGCCGAATTATCAGCGGCAATACAGCTTTCAAGCTTTTTTTCTATATCGGGTAAAAACCGTTCATAGCTCTTGCTCATTTTCTTCCTCCGCCTCGGTCAGGGTTATTATTTTCTGTTTCGCGGTTTCAAGCGTTTTTCTGCAATCCTTTGTAAGTTTGGTTCCGCGCTCGAAAAGTTTTATTGACTCGTCAAGCGTTATATCTCCGCTTTCAAGCTGCGCCACTATATTTTCAAGCTCCGAAATTGATTTTTCAAAATCTGCGTTTCGGCTCATACTGTCTGCTCCTTTTCGGTTACTTTGCATTTAACGTTACCGTCGGTAAATTTAAGGGTTATACTGTCTCCGGCATTCAGTTCTTCGGCTTTTCGCACCGTTTCGCCCGATTTTATCGCTACGGCGTACCCGCGCGCAAGGGTTTTAAGCGGGCTTAACGTATCAAGCCGCACGGCAAATTCCGCAAG
>CAJJPG010000153.1 GCA_905193585.1 uncultured Oscillospiraceae bacterium | reverse complement strand
CCTATGATATATGGCAGCATACCTCAAAAGGGCGCATAGACGGCATAAGCGGCAACGTGGATATGAACATTATGTATAACAGCATATTCACTGCCGAGCAGCCGAAACCCGCGCCAAAGCCCACACCCGCACCAAAGCCGAGCAATAAAAACGCTGCCGTTAAAGAATGGCAGACCGCCGCCATAGCGGACGGCTTTAAATTCCCGAAATACGGTGCTGACGGCGTATGGGGCGCTGAGTGCGAGAGCGTGGCAAAAGCCGCCGTATGCAAAAAGAGGCTTACATACACAAACCGTAACCTTACAAAAATAGTGCAGCGCAAGGTGGGCGTAAAGGCTGACGGAATGTTCGGCAAGGATACCGACAGGGCGGTACGCAATTACCAAAAGGCTAACGGGCTTGCCGTTGACGGCTGCGTAGGCATAAACACCTGGAAAAAGATTTTGGGAATATAGGGGGTGAAATTATGGATAAAAAGTTTGAAAAGTGGGCGAAGGCTGCCGGTATACGCGCGGTTAAGACCATAGCGCAGACTGCCGCCGCCACAATAGGCACGTCGGCAATGCTTTCGCAGGTCGATTGGAAAGTGGTTATTTCCGCCTCTTTGCTTGCGGGTCTGCTTTCAATTTTAACATCGGTTGCGGGTTTGCCCGAGGTTAAATAGATTTAAAATATAATACTTTTCAGCATTTCAAGAGCCGGGCATATATCGTTTTCTGCTATTCCCGCAAGGCAGAGATATACTGCCCCGGCTTTTTTTGAGGGTATAATTTTAATTCCGCCTTTTTCTGCGGCGGCGCAAAGCACTTCACTTTCGGTTTTTATTCCGAAATCAAGCAGAAATGTAAGCGACGGTTCAAAAACGGTTATTTCGGCTTTTGGGAAAAGTCCGTTTGCCGCGTCTTCAAAGCGTTTGGATTTTATGCCGTTCAGCTTGCGGAGCCGCCGCAGGTGCTTTTCAAGTGAACCGGACGATATGTACTTCTGAAGTGCCAGCTGTTCAATTTTTCCGCAGGTCTGGTTATACACTCCGCCCGTCTGCCGAAACTTTTCCGCTAATACGCCCGGCAATGCCATGTATGCTATTCTTACGCTTGGCAGCAGCAGCTTTGAAAAGCTGCCTATATATACCGTTTTTTCGGGGCATTTGCTTTGAAATGCGGTAACCGCGCGGGCTGATCTTCTCAGTTCTCCGTTGTAATCGTCCTCTATAATCAGCCGCGGTTCTTCCGCTGCCGCCCATTCTGCCACAGCGTTTCTTCGCGCGGAAAGCCCCGTAATACTGATTTTTGCAAGCTGCGATGGTATAAGAAAAAGCGTATTAACGCTGCTTTCGTTAAGCCCCTTTAAAATAACGCCGTTTGTATCGCTTTTAAGCATACTGCACGGCACGGAGTGATCGCGGAAAATCTGCGCCGCCTGTTCAAAGCCGTCGCCCTCAATGCCTACCGTGCGTTCTGTGCCCATAAGCCCGCATAAAATACTGAGCAGCGGTCCTACGCCCGCCCCTATAACTATATTTTCGGGCAAGGTTTTAACCCCGCGCGCCTTATATGAATAATCGGCAAGTACCCGCCTTAAACCCGGCTCGCCCTGCGGGTCGCCGTAGGAGGTAAGCTCTTCGGTATCGCGCAGAACCTCGCGGACGGTTTTTTTCCACAAATCGGTGTCGGCGGCGGCAGGGTCTATTTTTTTACCCGAAAAATCATAGCGTATTTCGTATTTTTTAATTTCCTCTGTTTTGGCGGCCTTTATCGGCAATACGCCGCGAACAAAATATCCCCGCTGCGGCAGGCTTTCGGCAAGCCCCTCAATACATAGCTTTAAATAAGCGTTTTCCACCGTGGTGCGGCTGACGGATAGCTGCGCCGCCGCTTCTCTTATAGAGGGCAGCTTTTCTCCGTTTTTAATAACTCCGCTTGATATGGCAGTATAAACAGCGGTATAAAGCCTTTGATAAACAGAGCCCGAACCGCTTTTTAAATCGATAAAATCAAAAAGCATTCTTAAAACTGTCCTTTAAAAAATAATTAAATTTGGCTATTTATAAATGTACACATTACTGCTATAATAATAACACCAATCAATCGGATATGCAAATACTTTTTAAAGAAGGACTTAAAAATGAAAAAAACCAAACACGAGCAAATTGTAAACATAACCATGATACCGCTTTTCGCGGCGCTTTGCTACATTGCGCTTACGGTGCTGTTTATTCCGTTTGCGAATATGTATATACATTTCGGAAATCTTATAGTGGTTTTGGCGGCATTGCTTATCGGCGGCTGGCAGGGCGGTCTGGCAGGCTCTATCGGTATGGGCTTTTACGATATTTTCAACGGTCACGCCGATTCATCGCCCAAAACCTTTATTCTTAAAATGCTTATAGGTCTTGCAACAGGTCTTGTTTATAACTTTATAAAGAACCGCAAAAAATATCCCGCCGTATCGCTTTATATTTCGGGCGTTGTATCGCTTATGATAAGCAGCGGCATACTTGTGTATACTCTTACCCAAAATCACGGTTACAAAGGCAGGGGCGCGTGGCTTTTCCCGCTTTTCCTGATAATAGGTTTAATTTGCATAGTTTTCGGTCTGCTTAAAAATAAATTCCCGCAGAAAACCGCCGCTGCAATAGTGGGCGCTTCCTGCGGAATGTTGGTGAATCTTATAGGCGAAACCGCGTGGAAAGCCGTTACATACACGCTTGCGGGTTCGGCACCGGGCGCCGCGCTTACAACCGCGGTACTCGGTCAGGCTTCAACGCTTATTAACGCAGGAATTGCGATAGTAGGCGGTGTGGCGCTGTTTACGGTGCTGGAAAAGCCGGTTGAAAAAATCAAAAATAAATAAGAAAACTAATCAATATACCGAATTGCGGCGGTTGCGGCGGAGGCGCCGTCTGCCGCGGCGGTAGTTAATTGGCGGAGCGCCTTTGTGCGGCAATCGCCCGCGGCGAAAACTCCGGGGCAGGAGGTTATGCAATCCTCGCCCGCTTTTATAAACCCGCCGTCATCAAGCACGACAATATTTTTGCAAATATCGTTTTGCGGCAAAAATCCTATTGCAATAAATAAAGCCGCAACCGAAATATCCTTACTTTCACCCGTCTGCTTATTGCGGACGGTTATTTTTTGCAGTTTTTCATCGCCCGATAATGCGCATACTTCGGAATTAAGCTCATAGCGGATGTTTGTTTTTGCGCGCAGCTTTTCTGTGGAATAAAGGTCTGCGCGAAACTCCGCGCGGCGGTGAATCACCGTAACGCTTTTGCAAATATCGGAAAGAAAAAGCGCGTCGCCCACGGCGGTATTGCCCCCGCCGTAAACCGCAACGTCTTTGCCTTTGAAAAACGCGCCGTCGCACACCGCGCAATAGGATATACCGTGACCCGTAAGCCGTTCCTCATTTTCAAGCCCCGTTTTTCGGTGCGCAAGCCCCGTTGCAATTATAACGGCGCGGCATTTATATTCGCCGTAATCGGTTAGTACGGTTTTGTATTCGCCGTCTTTAATAGCGGTTACATTATCAAGCTCAAATTTCGTGCCGAGCGCTTTAGCCTGGGAATACAGCCTGTCCGAAAATTCAAGACCGCCGATTTTCGTAAACCCTGGGAAATTTTCAACCTCGGGCGAGTAGGATATCTGCCCGCCGAAAGCGCTTTTTTCAAGCAGCAAAACCGATTTTTCGGCGCGGCGGGCGTAAACCGCCGCGGTAAGTCCCGCGCAGCCGCCGCCGACTATAATAATATCATAAATTTTTTCGTTCATTCGGGAACTTTCCTTTTGTCACGCCTGGCTTATTACCGGTCTTTGCACAGGCTT
>CAJJPG010000152.1 GCA_905193585.1 uncultured Oscillospiraceae bacterium | reverse complement strand
TTCGGTAATTCTGAAAAGGCTTTTAGCCCTGTCGGTTTCAAGAAAATTATTGTAATCCCTGCATTGATTTTTCAAGTACTTTGCAGTAACTCCATATGTCTTGCGGGCTTTTATAAGGCATGTCTGCCTGCCTATCAAAAAGCCTGTAAGCAATACAATAACGCCGATTACCGCTATCATGCCGTAAAACAGTGTTTCCGACGGCTGTATTTCTTTTATTTTGATTTTTCTTTTCTTCAACGCCGTTAAGCTCCAATCAAAACGGACTTATCAAGCCCGTAAGCTTTTACGATATTTTCAACAGCGCCGTTTCGGTTCATTTCCTTTAAAGCGGCTGTAAGCTCGCTTACAATTTCGCTGTTGTTTTCTTTATAAAAAGCAACGCCCAGCTCAACCTGCAAAAGCGGCTCTTCCAAAACTCTGTATTCACCGCCCGAGTTTTTAATAAGCTCCCTGTATGCGGCTTCATGCCCCGCACATGCGTCAACATAGCCCTTTCTGAGCGCCGCGAACACGGTATCAACAGAGGGCAGACTGTAAACGTTTTCAAGCCCGCTTATCTGCGGCAGTTTGTTATTCAAAAAAAGCTCCTCCGGCTTTGAGCCGTTTTGCACCGCTATTCTTTTGCCGCTCAAATCGCTGAGACGGTAAATATCCGAATCGGCGCGTACAACCGCCACCTGCCGGCTTTTAAGGTAAGGCCCCGCCCAATTATACAATTCCTCTCTGTTTGTAAGCGTAAAGCTGCCCCAAAGGCAATCTACATCGCCGTTTTCAAGGTATGCGTCCTTATTTTGCCAATCTATTTTTTTGAAAACGGGCTGAATATTCAAAATTTCGCACGCTTTACGCGCAATTTCCACGTCAATACCCGTAAAATCGCCGTTTTCGGCAATGTAAAAATAGGGCGCGTAAATATCGCTGCCTATAACCAGCTTTTCTTTCTGCGCGGTTTCACTTTCGTTTTTTCCGCCCGTGCAGGCGCAAAGGCATAAAAGCAACGCTGCCGAAAGAAAAGCGGCGGCATATCTGTGCGGTATCATGTATTTCCTCCCGTAGCTTCGGTTTTTGAATAAATGTCGTTTATCAGCTTATCGCTTATATTGCAAAGACACTCTGTAAGCAGCGGGTTAAAGTTGCCGCACTCGCCCGCAAGTATCATTGAAAGCGCCGTCTCGCCCGTATACGGCTCTTTATACACGCGGCGGCTTACAAGCGCGTCGTACACGTCCGCAAGCGACACCACCTGCGCCGCAATGGGTATCTCGTCGCCTTTAAGCCCGTCGGGGTAGCCGCTGCCGTCATACCGCTCGTGGTGCCAGCGGCATATCTGCGCGGCTGTTTCAAGCATCGGTTCGTTCTTTATTGAGTCGCCCGCGCCGTTCAGCAGTATTTCTTCGCCTATAACGGTATGCTGTTTTACAATTTCTCTTTCCTCGGGGGTCAGCTTCCCGGGCTTGTTAAGTATAGCGCTGTCAATTTCTATTTTGCCCACGTCGTGCAAAGCCGCCGCCTCGGAAATTATATCGCAATCCCGCCAGGAAAGACCGTATTTATCGGTTTTGAGTATCAGCCTTTCAAGCAGCATTTCGGTTATTTTGCGTATGTTCCGTATGTGTTGCGCGCTTTCGCCGTTTTTTCTGCCGAGCAAGCCGCTTAAAACGTCCGTCATTATATGCTCGTTATTAATGCTTTCGCCGTGCTGTCTTGCTATAAGCGAAGTCAGCCGCTGCTGCTTTGAATACAGTCTTACGGTATTATGTATCCGCTGCATAACCACCTTTGAATCAAACGGGCGGCTTATATAATCGGTAACGCCCAAGTCAAACGCGCGGCGAATATTACCGTCGGACATGTCAACGCTTATCATAATAACTGGAATATCGTCAGTATAGTGCAGGCGCTTCATTTCCGAGAGCACTTCCAGCCCGTTCATTTCGGGCATAATTATATCAAGCAGCACAAGCGCTATGCCCGTGCCGTACTCTTTCAGCTTTTCAAGACATTCTTTGCCGTTGCCCGCCTCTAAAACATCATATTCATCGCCGATCATTTTTGAAAGCATTTCGCGATTGAGAGGCGAGTCGTCAACTATAAGTATCTGCTGCTTTACGTTGTCTTCGCCGTTATTATCATGGCGCAGATAAAAATTCTGCTCTGTGATATATGCGTTTTTCTTTGATTTTGCGCGGTACATAAGCCTGTCGGCACGGTAAACCGCGTCCTGCATTACCTCGTTTTTGGAAATTACCCCGCCGATGCTCAGCGTTACGGGAAAGCTGTCGCAAAATTCGGCGCTTTTTTCGCTTATGCGCTTTTGTATACGTTCAAGCGCGTTTTCAAGATTTTCGGGCGTAGCCCCCGGCATTATAAGCAAAAATTCATCCCCGCCGAAACGTACCAAAAAATCCTCCCCCACCGTTTCCTTTCGAATTTCAGCCGAGACCCTTGCCAAAACCGCATCGCCCGCAGCGTGCCCGCGGGTATCGTTGCATAATTTGAAATTATCAATATCCAAAACGGCAACGCCGCCTGAGAAAACGTTCAGCTTTAAATTCGTTTCATAATAATTACGGTTGTAAGCGCCGGAGAGGCTGTCCTTGTAATTTTCCTTTTTAATCTCGCTTACAAGGTATTCGTACCGACCTACGATCTCACCTATATTAAAAGTTGTAAAGGTTATGAATTTGCGCGCCTTATCGGCATATGAAAAGGTGATTTTTTTGCAGCCTTTCCTATTTTCCGAAACTGTGTTTATGTATATAATATACTCTTCGGCATTTTCAAGCTTTTTAACGGCGTAATCCAGCGCAAGAGACGCCTTGGTCTGCTCCTTTTCTTCCTCGGGAACATATTTTTCCACAAACATATTCATAACTGCGCCGTAGCTGTAATCGGCTATCGGTATGTTTTCCGTATTCCTTGCATGTATCACAACGCATGTACCGGTTTCAAGACAGATGCTTGTAATATTGTCAAACGACTCCCTGACCGAATTATAAAGCGAACGCTCCTTAAATTCGTCGCACATATCTTTGCCGGATATAATAAGACTTTCTTCCCCGTTTTTCTCTATGCGTATTCTGTACCATTTAAGCGGGGCGGAGGGCAGCAAAAACTGCAGTTCCAGCTCTTCGCCGTCCTTTCCGTCAGTAAAAAAGCCTTTAAGATATTCCTCATTCAAATATTTTTTCCATATACGGTCGTTTATGCCTATTCCGAATTCATCCCTGAAAATTCCGATTAATTCCGAAACGGTATAAGCCCTATCCGTATATTCCCGCGCCACCGTATCGTAATAAATGAAAATTTTTCCGTTTCTGCGGTCATACTCCCATATCATATCGCAGTAGTGCTTTAAGCATGTAATAAGCATACTCCGCTTTGTCAAAACAGGTCACCTTCCGTATTTGCTTATGAATTACGGTACATATTATAGCACACACCGGTTAAATTTTCAAATATAAGAAAATACGGTTTTTTTACAAAATTTTACTGTTTTACAAATTTAGTCGGGCTAAATGGCAAAACAAAAAAATAAATATTGACTTTCACCGGATTTATGATATAATAATCAAGCGGGTTAAGCGAAATGCTCCGCCTCGGAAGTCCTCGCCGTGTAAAATTTAGAGGGCAAAAACTTAATTTGCGGATATGGCGGAATAGGCAGTTTGCCCGTGAGCGCTGCCTGCGGCAGATACAGCGAGCAGGGCAAAAGCGCAGCGGTCGGAATTTTTTCGGCGCTCCAAGCCGTAAAAAAAATTACGTCAACCGCAAGAGTCACGCGGGCGCGGCTGCCCGATAAAAACTTAATATTTGCGGATATGGCGGAATAGGCAGACGCGCTAGATTCAGGTAACGCCA
>CAJJPG010000151.1 GCA_905193585.1 uncultured Oscillospiraceae bacterium | reverse complement strand
TATATACCACTTCCTTTTTTAATTTAATATTATAATAGCATAATATTTATTAAAATGCGCACTGCGCATTCAAACGAATGCAATTTAATAATTCAACAAATAAAAACCGGAGCTTGCAAGGAAAATTTCATCCTTACAAGCTCCTTTTTAGTTTTCGCGCTTTAAATTCCGCATTCCGAATTACGAATTTCACATTTGTTTATCAAGCCCTGCTTTTACAAGTCCCATAAACAGCGGGTGCGCCTTATTCGGGCGGGATTTAAACTCGGGGTGGAACTGAACGCCCACATAAAAATCGTTTTCGGGCACTTCCACCGTTTCCACAATATGATTATTGGGCGAAGTACCGCTTATAACAAGCCCTTTCGCGGCCATATCGCTGCGGTAGTCGTTATTAAATTCATAACGGTGGCGGTGGCGCTCCTTAATTTCATCCGCCTTGTAGCACTCAGCCATTTTAGTGCCTGCCGCTATTTTGCAGGGGTACGCGCCGAGGCGCATTGTGCCGCCCTTGTTAATCTCGCTGTTTTGGTCGGGCATAAAGTCTATGACCTTATGGTTTGAGTTTTCGTCAAACTCGCCTGAGTTAGCGTCGGTAAGCCCCAAAACGCTCCTTGCAAATTCAATTACGGCAATCTGCATACCGAGGCAAATGCCGAGGTAGGGCACATTGTGTGTTCTGGCGTAGCGCGCGGTTGCAATCATACCCTCAATTCCGCGGTTACCGAAGCCGCCCGGCACCAGAATTCCGTCGCAGCCGGCAAGGGTCTCGGCAGCGTTTTCATTATTCACGGTTTCAGAGTCTATCCATTTAATCTGCACTCTCGCGCCGTAAACATAGCCCGCGTGGCGCAGCGCCTCTGCTACCGATAAATACGCATCGTGCAGCTGAACATATTTACCCACAAGCCCTATTGTAACCTTTTTATTGCGGTTTTTAATGCGGTCGAGCATTTCGTTCCAGTCGGTCAAATCGGGTTCGCCCGCGTTTATGCCAAGCTCGCGGCAAACAATATCGGAAAAGTGATTTTTTTCAAGCATAATAGGCGCTTCATAAAGCACGGGAATAGTCATATTTTCAATAACGCAATCGGGCTTTACATTGCAGAAAAGGGAAATTTTCTTGAATATGTTATCTTCAAGCGGCTCGTCGCAGCGCAGCACTATAATATTCGGGTTAATGCCCATGCCCTGCAATTCCTTAACCGAGTGCTGGGTCGGCTTGGTTTTATGCTCGTCAGACCCGCGCAGGAAAGGCACTAAGGTAACGTGAATGTAAAGCGAGTTTTCCCTACCAACTTCAAGCCCTACCTGACGTATAGCCTCTAAAAACGGCTGACTTTCAATATCGCCCGTGGTGCCGCCTATTTCGGTTATAACCACATCGGCGTTGGTCTTTTTACCCACGGAATAAATAAATTCTTTAATTTCGTTTGTAATATGCGGAATTACCTGCACGGTTTCGCCCAAATACTCGCCGCGGCGCTCCTTATTTAAGACATTCCAGTAAACCTTACCCGTTGTAAGGTTAGAGTATTTGTTTAAGTCCTCGTCTATAAATCTTTCATAGTGCCCGAGGTCAAGGTCGGTCTCGGCGCCGTCCTCTGTAACGTAAACCTCACCGTGCTGATAGGGGCTCATGGTGCCGGGGTCAACGTTTATATAGGGGTCGAGCTTCTGCGCCGCCACCTTTAGCCCGCGCGCCTTTAAAAGTCTGCCCAAACTTGCGGCGGTAATGCCCTTGCCAAGCCCCGATACAACGCCGCCCGTTACGAAAATATACTTTGTTTTTTTAACCGTACTTTCCATTTTCCCTTGCCTCTTTCTAATTTTCGTATGTTCTTATTATATTTTCCGCTATTTCGCCGCGTGTTGCGCAGTTATCCATAGCGGTTTTTTCTATGTATTTGTGTGCGTCCTCTTCGCTCATGTTATAGCGGTCTATAAGCAGCCACTTCGCGCGGTTTACAAGCCTTATTTCCTTCATTTTGGATTCAAGCTTTACCGCCCGCCTTTCAAACGCCGCCAAGCGGTTGTGCGTTGCCGCGGCAAGACGTATTGCGCTTGTAATGCTCTGCCTTGTGCCCGGGCGTGGAAAGGTTAAAACGCCGTAATCCTCTACCTTGTAGCTTACCTGCTCAAGCAGCTCCGCCTTAACAAAAAGTATTACTCCCACGGAGCTATCGGTACAAAGGGCTTCGGCAAACTCCAGCCCGAAATCATCGGGCAGCGGGGCGTTTATTATAACCAATTCAAACTGGTTTTCAAGCTGCCGCCGCTTTGCCTCCGCAATGCTTACCGCATATGCCACGGGTGAAAACCGCAGCCGTGACAGTATATCCTGCAAGTAATCGGCAGCCTTTTGAGAGGAGGAAACTATAAGCGCGCTGAGAGTTGCTTTATCGCGGTACACCCGTTATTTCCCCCCTTTTAAATGCTTTCGGCGTAGCCCTCCGGCAAAACGCGTTTTATAAACTCGCTGTTTTTTGCAATGTTGCGCGCCTTTTCAACCGTATCGGGTAAATTCGCAAGCGCATCGGTAATGCTGCCGTCGGCTGTAAACAAATTGCAGTTGCAGGGCGCTGCGGGCTTTAACCCGCGCTTTATTCCGTCAAGCCCCGCGTAAATTATAAGTGCGTATGCAATGTATGGGTTAGCCGCCGGGTCGGGCGAGCGCAGCTCAATGCGGCGGTTGCTTTCATTTTTAACCGCGGGTATGCGTATTAGCTGCGAGCGGTTCTCGGGCGACCATGTAACGTATTTCGGCGCTTTCTTTTCACCGAGGCGCTTATATGACGCTGCTACGGGGTTTAAAAACGCCGTCATTTCAACGGTATGCTCAAGCACGCCCGCCATAAAGCTATCGGTCACATCTTCCCCGTTTTCCGCCTTTACGGATACATTTATATGCAGCCCGTTTCCGCTCTCGTGCATTAAGGGCTTGGGCGAAAAATCGGCAAAAAGTCCGTTTCTGCGGGCAATTGTCTGAACGACGGATTTAAAGGTTACTGCATTATCGGCGGCGTTAAGCGGCGTGCTGTATCTGAAATCTATCTCGTTCTGCCCGGGACCCTCTTCATGGTGGGAGCTTTCGGGGGAAATGCCCATTTCAAGGAGATTAAAGCATATCTCGCGGCGAACATTTTCGCCCTTATCGTCGGGCGCTATATCCATATATCCCGCTTTATCGAACGGAGTGTCGGTCGGCTCACCGTTATCATCAAGATTAAATAAGTAAAATTCAAATTCCGCGCCGAAAAAACAGGAAATACCGGCTTGCTTTGCTTTTTGGGCCGCCTGCATTAAAATATATCTTCCGTCCTTTTCAAAGCGCGTGCCGTCAGGGTATTTAATATCGCAGAACATTCTTACAACCCTGCCGTTGGACGGTCTCCACGGCAAAACCGAAAGTGTAGAGGGGTCGGGGTGCAAAAATAAATCCGATTTCACTACATCACCGAAGCCTGCCACCGCAGACGCGTCAAAGGATACGCCGTAGGTAAAGGCGCGCTTTAATTCAGACGGCATTATTGAAATATTTTTCTGCCTGCCGTGAATATCGCAGAAAGCAAGGCGTATAAACTTTACGTCTTCTTCCTCAACAAAGGTCATAACCTCATCATAAGAATACATTGCCGTTCCTCCCTGTAATTTTAAATTTAAAACGGTGCCCGCCGATGCCTTAAAGGGGACAAAAGCCCCCTGACATCACCGAACACCGTTGCTCTGTGTCATATAAATAATATACGATTATTATAATATTTCATTGCGGTATTGTCAAGTATTCCGTTTTCAAATTTTTTCCGAAATTCGACCTGTTTCTAGCTTATTTTTTGTGTTCTTTGAGCAATATGATAATTTAATTAA
Organism: uncultured Oscillospiraceae bacterium; assembly: GCA_905193585.1. GTDB lineage: Bacteria > Bacillota > Clostridia > Oscillospirales > Acutalibacteraceae > UBA737. The sequence continues at coordinate 2 of CAJJPG010000151.1, read as the reverse complement.
GT
>CAJJPG010000150.1 GCA_905193585.1 uncultured Oscillospiraceae bacterium | reverse complement strand
AGCCTTGTTTTAAACAGAGGCGACAGAAACGCGCTTGTGGGTATAAACGGCAGCGGCAAAAGCACCTTTTTAAAGCTGCTTTTGCGGTTTTACGACCCCGAAAAGGGCGAAATACTTTTAAACGGCGTTAATATTAAAAAATACGACGTTAATGAGTACCGAAAGCATATGGGCGTTGCCTTTCAGGATTTTGCAATGTTTTCGGCAACCGTGGCAGAAAATGTGCTTTTGGATGAGGTGAAGACTGACGAAGACCGCGACCGAGTGACGGCAGCCCTTAAAAAGAGCGATGTTTACGAGGATATTTTAAAGCTTAAAAACGGCATAGACACCGTGCTTACAAGAGAATTTGACGAAAACGGCGCAGAGCTTTCGGGCGGGCAGCGGCAGAAGATAGCCATTGCTCGCGCAGTGGCGAAAAACAGCGACGTAATACTGCTTGACGAACCCTCAAGCGCGCTTGACCCGATTGCCGAATACAAAATGTTTGAAACTATGGCGGGGCTTTGCAAAAATAAAGATGTTTTATCGGTAATAGTATCGCACCGCCTTTCATCGGCTGCGGTGTGCGAGAAAATATTTGTTTTTGATAGGGGCAAATTGGCAGAGCAGGGCACCCATAAAAAGCTGCTTGAAAACGGCGGGGTATACGCCGAAATGTTTAAAAAGCAGGCGCAAAATTATTTGACGGAGGCGGCGTATGAATAAGAAAACTCCCAAAAAACACAGCACCCTGTCAAATACTCTTTTCGCGCTTAAATGGCAGTTTGAAATTGCGCCCGGCTACACCGTGTTTACGCTTATGCAGACCGTGCTCGGCGATGTTGTAACGCTTTTTGAGCACACATTTTTAACGGCGTATATTATAAACTGCGTTGAGCAGAAGAAAACGCTTACCGATGTGCTGTATTTTTTAATTCCGGTGGCAATAGCAGTGTTTATAAAGCTAATGCTTAACACCTTTTTCGACGCTTACATAGCGCCCGGCGAAAGGGAAAAAATACAAATGAAAATGCGTATGCGGCTTTATGAAAAGGCGGCTTCCATAGAGCTTGCAAGGTATGACGACTCGGGATTTTACAACGATTTTGTTTGGGCAATGCAAAAAGCGCCCGACCACATAACGGGAGCGGTAGGGGCGTTTAATACGCTTTTAAGCCGAATTACGGTAAGCATTATCGCGGGTGCGTATATCGTTTCGGTTGACGCGTCCTCGCTTTTAATTTTAGTCTTTTTAATTCCGTTTACATATTTTTCCGGGCGTGCGGTAAATAAGCGCGCAATGAAAATGCAAGAGGAAATTGTGCCCGTGCAAAGGCGCAGCGACTATGTGTGCAGAATTTTTTACCTTGCCGATTATGTAAAGGATTTAAAAATCGGCAACATAAGCCCGAAACTGGAAAAGGATTTATCCGATTCTACCGAAGAAATGCGCGCAATAGTTAAAAAGCGCCAAAAACCCATAATCGCGCTGAATGTCGCAACAAACTCCGCAGCCGGTCTTATAATAAGCGGCGTATATCTTTCCTACCTGTTTTTTAAGGCTTTGGTGCTCGGCAGGTTCGGCTTAGGCTCGCTGCTCGGCGTTTATAATTCAACCCAGACCCTTAACGGAAAGGTTTTGACCGCCGTTTCAAATTTATCGAAATTTCAAAACCACAGCCTTTATATTGAAAAGCTGCGCCGCTTTTCGGAAACCGAAAACACTATGGAGGATAGCGGGCGCAAAGCCTTACCCGCAGGCGGCGATATAGTTTTTCACGATGTGGAATTTACATATCCCGGGAACAGTGAGCCGACTCTAAGGGGTGTTAGCTGCTCCTTTAAAAAGGGCGAAAAGGTGGCGCTTGTGGGCTTTAACGGCGCGGGTAAATCCACGCTTATAAAGCTGCTTTTAAGGCTTTACGACCCGACAGGCGGCGAAATAAGCTACGGCGGGGAAAATATAAAAAACTACCGAATTGCGGATTACAGGGGTTGCTTCGGCGTTCTGTTTCAGGATTACGAGCTTATAGCAACCGACCTTGCGCACAACATATCAGCCGATAATAAACCGCTTGATATAAATAGGGCGGACGAGGCGCTTAAAAGATCTGCGTTTTGGGATAAGTTTAAAACTCTGCCGAACGGCTATGAAACGCAGCTTACAAAGGAATTTGATGAGAGCGGCTTTAACCCCTCGGGCGGCGAAAAGCAGAAAATAGCGCTTGCGCGGGTGCTTTACGCCGATTCCGATATAATAATATTGGATGAACCCTCGGGCGCGCTTGACCCGATTGCGGAATATACCCTTAATAAAACCGTGACCGAGCTATCAAGCGATAAAACAGTAATAATTATTTCTCACAGGCTTTCCACAACCCGCTTTGCCGATAAAATTTATATGCTGGCAAACGGTGAAATTATTGAAAGCGGCACTCACGAAAAACTTATAAAACAAAACGGCAAATACGCCGAAATGTTCCGCCTGCAGGCGGAAAAGTACAGGTAGACCTTGAAAAATATATAGTAAGAAAGTTAAATTAACTCTTGACATATACGGGCGGGTATGGTATTATACATAAGCAGTTAGCCGCGCCTAACTAAAAAAGGTGCGGCTGAATTGTTCGGCCTCGGTTAGCGGTTGCTAACTGATTGAAAAAGTCAGACGGAAGGGGGAGGTGCAATTGTCGGAAGAAATTATTATTCGGCACTGTTCTCCGACGCTCGCGGGAATTAAAACAGGGAATATGTTCATAAGTCCTTACAAAAACGTGAATGAAATGCGCGCCGATATTCGGTTGTGGAACAAAATGTTCTCAAAAAAAGGTATCCGCGTACTTCCGCTGAGGTACAACGGGCGCAACGCGCTTATTTATATTTACCGCCCATCCATGCTTTCGCGGGATTTACAGGATGAATCGGCATATGCTATTCTCAGCAAGCGCGGGTACGGCGCGCATACTCCCGAGGGGTGTATCGCGCATCTTGTAAAACGCATGAGGGTATGCGAAGAATTTCCGCATGAGGTCGGTTTGTTCCTCGGTTATCCGCCGGAGGATGTAAGCGGTTTTATTGAAAACAAAGCGGGAAAGTGCAAATGCGTGGGCTGCTGGAAGGTGTACGGCGATGAGAAAGCCGCCGGAAAGAAATTTGACGAATACAAAAAGTGTACAAAAATCTACACAAAACAGTATTCCGAGGGAAATACTATTGAACGGCTGACCGTAGCCGGTTAATATAAAAAACTATGAAAGGTTGAAATTATTATGAGTAAAATAGCTGTTGTTTATTGGAGCGGTACGGGAAATACGGAGACTATGGCGGGTGCCGTTGCAGACGGCGCCAAAGCCGCGGGAGCCGAGGCTGTGCTTATGACCTCTGCGGAATTTTCCGCCGATATGATGGACTCCTACGACGCGGTGGCGTTCGGCTGCCCCGCAATGGGCGCCGAGGTTTTGGAGGAGGATGAATTTGCTCCGATGTTTGAGGCCTGCGAAAGCAAGCTGAAAGGGAAAAAGATTGCCATTTTCGGCTCCTACGGCTGGGGCGACGGCGAGTGGATGCGCAATTGGGAGGAAACCTGCAAGGCGGACGGCGCGGTTATGGCTTGCGAGCCCGTAATCTGCAATGACGCCCCCGATGACGACGCCGTTTCCGAGTGCAAAAACCTCGGCAAGGCGCTGGCATAAAAAAACAGAATAGTATACCAAGCCCCGAAATTCCGCCGAACCCGACTTAAAATCGGTCAAAGCGGAATTTCGGGGTTTATTATGCTTACAGAGAATATAACCGCCGAAAAGCGGCTTTTTATAAAAAGAAGTTTGTTTTTACTATTGCAATAATTGAGATAAATTGGTATAATGTTTAAAACTTAATATCATATAAAAAGATACGGTTTGAAAAGTTGTTAGCTGAGTAGATGAAAAAGGAAATC
>CAJJPG010000149.1 GCA_905193585.1 uncultured Oscillospiraceae bacterium | reverse complement strand
AAAAGGCTGCGCCTTAAAATAGGCACAGCCTGAAAAACAAAAAAGACCGATAGATTTTTTAGTTCTATCGGTCAGATAATAAAAATATTCGGTTTACGAAAGTTCAAATCCCTACACAAAGGGAAAATATCCGTTTTACATCTACGAAATCTTACATTAAAATTTCGCCCCATTAAGCGGCGAAAACCCCAATAGAATCGGGGTTTTCGGGGGCTATATCTTTTTTGTAGCCCTTGTATGGTGGAGGCGATGGGAGTCGAACCCATGTCCAAAAATCAATCCGTATCGGCATCTCCGAGCGCAGACGTTTATTTACATTCCCTTACGCGGACGTCAGACGTCAGACTTCCGCGCTTGGTAGCTCCAAAGCCGTGACTGGGGCAGGAGCACACCCCTGTTCACGTTCACCGCTAAAATGACACCCTTGCCGGGTCGCGGTGCTCCCGGGTCGGATGAGCAGCCTAAATCAGGCTGCTAAAGCAACTTTATTGTTGTTAGTTAATTTTGTTTGCGGATTTTATAGCGGTTCCGCACCGCTGCTCGCTTCCGATACTTCAAAATCCCTGTCGAAACCTTTACGCCCCCGAATATATAATACGCAAAGCTGCGATATTACCTGTTTTGTTCTTTCAGCGCTCTGTCAATTGCCCTTGCGGCGTCGCGCTTTGCCGCCGTTTCGCGTTTATCGTGCAGCTTTTTTCCCTTGCAAAGCCCCAGCTGCACCTTGACAAGCGAACCCTTGAAATAAAGAGAGAGCGGAATAAGCGCCAGACCCTCCTGCTTTACCGCGCCTAAAAGCCGCATTATTTCGCGCTTATGGAGCAGCAGTCGCCTGTTTCTTGATGGGTCCTTGTTAAAAATGTTTCCGTGCTCATAAGGGCTTATATGCAGCTGCTTTATTATCATTTCGCCGCCGTCCACACTGCACCACGCATCCTTCAGGTTAGCGCCGCTCTGACGGATAGACTTAATCTCCGTGCCGGAAAGCTCAATACCGCATTCAAAGCTTTCAAGCACGAAATACTCGTGAAAAGCCTTTTTGTTGGTAGTTATTGTTTTTGTGTTTTCCATTTGCGCACCTCCCGTCAGCCTGACTTCAGTATAACACAGCCTACAGCATGTTTCAAGTGAATCTTGTCGAAAAAAACGAACGTCTGCGGAATAGCTCTGCAGGCGTTCGCTATGTTCTGACATTTATCAGTCCTCGGCAATTGCCTCTACGGGACATCCGGCAGCGCAAGCTCCGCAGCTGCAGCACTTGTCAGCGTCTATCTCGTAATGCTCGGCACCCTCGGATATAGCGTCGCAGGGACATCCGGCAGCGCAAGCTCCGCAGCTGATGCAAGAATCGGAAATAACATAAGCCATTAAAAACACCTCCATAGCCTGTTTTTACTTATTGTAACAATATTCGACTCAAAATGCAAGTAAAATATTATTCCAATTTGTATAATTATCTATTCTTCTTCCCTTTTGGGGCGTCTCTTAAAGCGTGAAAGCTGCTTTACCTCGTCGCGGTGTATCTTAAACGGCAGCGAATCGCTGTCGGTAAGCCGCACGGTAAGATAGCCGGTTATAAGGTTTACATCCACCACCGTGGCGTTGCCTTCGGGCGTTTTAACCGTTGAGCCTACGCTCGGAGTTAAGGAATTAAGGTACTCATATGCGTCCTGCTCGTATTTCAGGCAGCACATAAGTCTGCCGCAGCTGCCGGAAATTTTGGTGGGGTTGAGCGATAAACCCTGCTCCTTAGCCATTTTAATGGAAACGGGCTGAAAATCGCTTAAAAACTGCTTGCAGCAGTAGGGTCTGCCGCAAATACCCAGCCCGCCGAGCATTTTTGCCTCATCGCGCACGCCTATTTGGCGCAGCTCGATTCGGGTATGAAAACGCGAAGCCAAATCCTTTACCAGCTCGCGGAAATCCACCCTGCCGTCGGATGTGAAGAAAAATACTATCTTATTTGCGTCAAATGAATACTCCACATCGACCAATTTCATATCTAATTTATGGGCAAGAATAAGCTCCTCGCAAATTCCGAAAGCCTCTTTTTCTTTTCTTTTATTATCTTCCCTGCGCGCCATATCCTTTTCGGTCGCCTTGCGAATAACCTTTTTAAGCGGCTTCACAATCGCCTCTTTGGGCACTTCATGGTTTGCGGTACTCACTGTTCCTATTTCTATGCCGTTTTGGGTCTCTACAATAACATATTCGCCCTGTTCGGCTTTAATTCCGGCGGGGTCAAATGAATACGCCCTGCCGTTCTCTTTAAATTTTACGGATATTATTTCTGTCATATACTCCTCCGTCAACTTATTTCGGTTGCTTTGCAGACAAGCGCGCTGAAAAGCAGACTTAAATTAACATTTGTTGAAAGGCTTTGCTCAAAACCGCCGAGCGCGGCATAAAAATCCGACAAGGTACGCGCGGTAAGCGAATTTGTAAGATTTTTTTTAAGCGCCGCCGCAGTGCAAAGCTTTAATTCCTTTAAAAAAGCGTCAGCCTCGGCACGGTTTTTTTCAAATTTTGCAGCCGTTTTTAACATTCCCAGCTCATCCGAGGAAAGCATAAGCCTTATAAATTCCTCTGCCGCCTTTACAGCGTCCGACGAGCTGCCGGAAAGCAGGTTCAGCGCCGCGCCTATATTTCCGCCTGTTTCTTTAAGTGCGGGGCTTATTTGCCCGGCTGTATAATTTGTATTTGCCGCCATATACTTTTCCGCCTCGGAAATTTCGGGGGGAGAAAGCGATAGCACGGTGCAGCGGGATATTACCGTATCAAGCAGCGCCGCCTTGTTTTCGGCAATAAGAATAAAAAGCACCGAGCCGGGCGGCTCCTCAAGCACCTTTAAAAGCGCGTTTTGTGCCTGCTCGTTCATAGTGTCCGCCATATCTATTATAAAAACGCGGCGGGCTGACATATGCGGCTTTACATACGCCTCATTTCGCAGCGATCTTATTTGCGCTACGGTTATATTCTTTTTGCCGTCCTCTGGGGCTACCGTCCAAATATCGGGGTGTGTGCCCGCGTGTTCAAGCCGACAGCCGCGGCATATGCCGCAGGGCTTATTTTCACCCTCGCAAACGGCGGCGCGGGCTGTAAATGCGGCAAGCGTATGCCTGCCTGTGCCCTTATCGCCCTCTATAAGTATGGCGTGGGGCAGCCGCCCGCTTTCAATAGCAGCTGTGAGTGCGCCGCCTATTCTCGCGTTTCCTGCAAGCGGAAAGCTCATAGTACAAAACCGACCTTTTTCATTGCCTTGAAATAGGTCTTGCGGGCAATGTGCTCGGCTTTTTCGGCGCCCTCCTTATAAAGGCGCTCAAGTTCCTTTTTATCGGCTATTATCTCATCATGGCGCTGCTTTATTGGCGCTAAGGTATCGGCTACCGCCTCGCCAACGGCAAGCTTGAAATCGCCGTAGCCCTTGCCCTCAAATTCACGCTCTACCTCATCGGTAGATTTACCCGTAACCGCCGAATAAATGGTTATAAGGTTGGAAACACCGGGCTTATCTTCCGACATTTTAATTTCCGAGCCGGAATCGGTAACGGCGCGTTTGAATTTGCGAATAATCGTATCGCGGTCATCAAGCAGAGCGACCCATGCGTTTACATTGTCGTCCGATTTCGACATCTTTTTTTCCGGGTCCTGCAGCGACTTTATCCTTGCGCCCGCCTTGGGTATATATCCGTCCGGTATAGTGAAAACATCACCGTAAATATTGTTAAAACGAATAGCAATATCGCGGGCGATTTCAAGGTGCTGCTTTTGGTCTGCACCTACCGGCACCAAATCGGGCTTGTAAAGCAGAATATCCGCCGCCATAAGCACGGGGTATGAGAAAAGCCCTACGTTTATATTATCGGGGTGCTTTTTGCTCTTATCCTTAAACTGGGTCATTCTTGACATTTCACCGAACTGGGTATAGCAGTAAAGCA
>CAJJPG010000148.1 GCA_905193585.1 uncultured Oscillospiraceae bacterium | reverse complement strand
TTAATTATCTCGCCGTTTTTAAAAAGCACGCCGCAGCCATCTCCCCCGGCAATGCCTATATCGGCTTCTCTTGCCTCGCCCGGACCGTTTACAACGCAGCCCATTATAGCAACGGTTATATTTTTTTCGCAGTTCTCAAGGCGTTTTTCTGCCTCGTTTGCAATTTTTATAAGGTCGATTTTCGTTCTGCCGCAGGTGGGGCAGGAAACGAATTTAACACCGCCTGTGCGCAGCCCCAGCGCCTTTAAAAGCCGCTTGCCCGTTTCAACCTCGCGCACGGGGTCATCCGTTAAGGAAACGCGAATTGTATCGCCTATTCCGCGCAAAAGCAGCCCGCCTATACCGGCGGCGGATTTTACCGTGCCGTTTGCCGCGGTGCCTGCCTCGGTTACGCCCAAATGCAGCGGATAGCGGCATTTTTCCGCCGCTAAAACATATGCGTTATACATTGTGGCAACGTTTGAACTTTTAAGCGAAAGCACAATATCGTCAAAATCAAATTTTTCAAGCAATGATATATGGTAAAGCCCGCTTTCTAACATAGCCTCAGGTGTGGGCGAGCCGTATTTTGCCAGAATATTTTTTTCAAGCGAGCCTGAATTTACCCCTATTCTTATAGGAACGCCCGCCGCCTTGCAGGCGCTCGCAACGGCTTTTACCCTATCGTCCGCACCTATATTACCGGGGTTTATTCTTATTTTATCCGCTCCCGCCGCCACGCTTTCAAGCGCCAGCCTGTAATCAAAATGAATATCGGCTACAACGGGTATTGATATATTGCTTTTAAGCGCCGCCAGCGTTTTAACGCTCTCTTTATCGGGCACGGAAATGCGTATAATATCGCACCCCGCCTTTTCAAGCGCTTTTGCCTGCTCTACATTGCCAGCTATATCGTGCGCGGGTATATTAAGCATTGACTGCACCGTAACGGGCGCGCCGCCGCCGATTGCCACCCCGCCGGCAAATACCTTTTTTGTTTTATATTCCTGCATTTTATGTCACCCTGCTATAAGCGTCCAAATGTCCTTTGCGGTTATAAGCAACATAAAGCCTATAAGCAGCGCAAAGCCCACGGCGTGAACTATCGCCTCGTACTTTTGCGGCACGGGCTTTCTGAAAATCATTTCTATTAAAATAAACAGCAGTCTGCCGCCGTCAAGTGCGGGTATGGGCAGCAAATTGAAAATACCCAGATTTATTGTTATAAGCGCCATAATAGGCAGCAAATTTTCAAGGCTTTGCTTTGCGGCAGAGCCTATCGCCGCGGTAACACCCACAGGGCCCGAAACCGCGCTTATGCCGTATTTTCCGCTTATCAGGTCTATAAGCGACCGCCACACAACGGCGCAGTATGACGCGGCTGTGGCAAATGTCTGTTTGATATATGAACCGAAAGTTTTTCTTATGCCGTAAACGTAAAAATCCACGTTTAAATAGCTTATTCCGTTTTCTTCGGAAGAATCGAACTTAACGTCTTTAAGCTCAACCTTTTCGCCGTCGCGCTTTACAACCATATCTATTTTGCCGTCCTTAACGTTTGTAAAGGCGTAGCTTAAATCATAGGTGGAGAAAATTTTTCTGCCCTCCACCTCAATTATTCTATCGTCTACCTTAAGCCCCGATTGCTCACTTACCGCGTTTTCCTTAAACTCCGCCACAACGGTGGAATTAAACGCCTTTTGCGGCGCTAAGGTTACAGCCACAATAATAAGCCCCAAAATCAGGTTAAAGGTAGCGCCCATTGCCACTATTATAAAGCGCCGCCACGGTTTTTTATTGCAAAAAGCGCGCTCGTCGCCGCTTTCCTCGTCCTCGCCCTCCATAGCGCAGTAGCCGCCAAGGGGCACAAGATTTACCGAATACTTTGTTTCCTTGCCCTGCTTTGAAAAAAGCTTGGGTCCAAACCCCACTGCAAACTCGTTAACGCGAACGCCCAAAAGCTTCGCGGCAATAAAATGCCCGAACTCATGAATCACAATTAAAATCAAAAACAGCGCAATAGCCACAAGATACGGCCACACATTGCTCCAAACGTTAAGTAAAGTTGAAATAATAACCACCCGATTCTAAAAAATACTGTCTCTTACAAGTTGTCTTGCCGCTTTATCAGTCTCAAAAATATCCTCTAATGTGAAATCCCTTTTGTTTTTAATCTCTGCAAGCGCTTTTTCAACCAAATCGGCTATCTGCAAAAATTTAATTTTGCCCTGCAAAAACAGCGCGACCGCTTCTTCATTAGCGCCGTTTACCGCAGTTGGCGCCAGCCCGCCCTCGTTTATCGCTTTAATGCAAAGCGGCAAGCACTTAAAGGTTTCGGTATCGGGCTTTTCAAAGGTGAGCGTGCCTATATCGGTAAGGCTGAGCCGCCGGAACGCATTGTCGGCGCGTTCGGGGTAGGTCAGCGCATACTGTATGGGCAGGCGCATATCTGGCGTGCCGAGTTGCGCTATAACCGCGCCGTCGCAAAGCTCCACCGCCGAGTGCAGAATGCTCTGCCTGTGCACCAAAATCTCAATTTCATCCGCCGTAACGCCGAATAAATGCACCGCCTCTATAACCTCAAGCCCCTTGTTCATAAGGTTTGCGGAGTCAACGGTTATTTTAGCGCCCATTGACCAGTTGGGGTGATTAAGCGCATCCTTAACCGTTACGTTTTCAAGGTCTTTTCGTTTTCTGCCGTAAAACGGTCCGCCCGAGGCTGTAAGCAATATTTTTTTAAGCGAATTAGCGGGCGCGCCCTGCAAGGACTGAAAAATCGCAGAGTGCTCGCTATCCACCGGCAAAAGCTTAACGCCTGTTTCTTTAAGCCTGCGGTTTACAATTTCTCCGCCCGTTACAAGCGTTTCCTTATTTGCAAGGGCTACCGTAGTACCTTTATTTATTGCCGCCAGCGTGGGTCTCAGCCCCGCAATACCCACAACCGAATTAAGCACGGTATCGCAATCGCTCTCCGCCGCGGCAATAACGCCCTCCTCGCCCGAATATACCTTAATATCTGTATCGGCGAGCTTTATTTTAAGCTCGGCTGCGGCGTCTTTATCAAACATTGCAACAAATTGCGGCTTAAATTTTCTCGCCTGCGTTTCGGCAAGCTCTACGTTTCTGCCCGCCGCCAGCGCCGTTATTTCCCAGCCGTTTTTTTCGCAGGTTTCAAGCGCCTGCGTGCCTATTGAGCCGGTAGAGCCTAAAATTGAAAGCCTTTTCATTATATTACCCCTAAAGCTATAAACAAATACAAAAGCGGGGCGGTCATAATTATGCTGTCAAACCTATCAAGTATTCCGCCGTGACCGGGTATTAAATTCCCGTAATCCTTAATTCCAGCTGCACGCTTTATGGCAGAGGCGAAAAGATCGCCTATCATACCCAAAATGCAGAACGGCACGGTTAAAAGCGCCGCGTTTGTAAGATTTTTTTCAAATGAGAAAGAAAAGCCCAGAATATATGTCACAATAACGCTTGATACTATTCCGCCCACAGCGCCCTCAATCGTTTTGTGCGGGCTTATATTCGGACAAAGCTTATGCTTGCCTAACGTGCTGCCCACAAAATACGCGCCTGCATCGCACACGCTTGAAAAGTTGAGCAGCATAAAAAGGTAGTAAAGCCCGTGCTCATGGTTTATTACCACGCCGAGCGAGCTGAATGCAAACGCCACGGGTATGGGCATACCGCAAAGAAAGGCGATATGCGAAAGCTCAAAGGTCTTGTGGTTTTTAAGCGTTACCGCAGCTGAATATATAAAGTAAATAACGCTCAACGCTAAAGTAAAGGTTAATTTTATATATGCCTTGTGCGTGCCGTCAAACACCTGCTGCAGCCTAGCCCCCGTGCTGCCGTCTATTGCAAACACCATAAGCACCACATAGGCGCAGGCACCTATTATTGCCGCCTTAGACTCAATTTTCGCGGCATTGTGCAAAAGCTCGTAAATTCCCACAGCAGCTAAAAACGC
>CAJJPG010000147.1 GCA_905193585.1 uncultured Oscillospiraceae bacterium | reverse complement strand
GTATTCCGCATTACTGATACTCTGAGGTTTAAAATATTCCGCACGGATAATATTTGGCTCGGGCTTTTAATATATGTTGCAGTTTACTGTGTTGTATTTCTCGCCAAACAATTTATAATAAAAATCCGGGAGCATTTTGCAAAAACAAATCGGAACGTGTAAATGTAAATTTTTGAAATAGCAAAAACGGGTGTGCAGAAATTCTACACATCCGTTTAATTTTGTCTCATAATTTTCCGACTTTATTAAATAACCTTTTTGTCATCAAAAATTAGCGAAGTAACCTTGCCTGTTTCGTCATTTCATTCGTATGTAATGGTAAACCGGCTTCGGATCATTGCACCAAATCCATTTTGCGAGACAACATAGGAGGATACCGTGTAAGTAGTTCCGTTTTTAGAAAAACTCCAATCTTCATACGGCGTTAAAAATCCACCTGCAAATTTTGCGGTAGAAGGAGATTTTAAGATTTTTTTAATGGTTTCTTCCGACCATGATTTTAGTTGTATTCTTTCATCGGTAGTGATTAAACGGTTTTTTAAATCTTCCACTTTTGTACTGTAATTGCAATATGTTTTGATAAATTTATATGCGCGCAGGTTGTTGCTAAAGGTTTTCCTGACAAGAAGAGACCATCCTCACTTGTTTGGTCATTTCCTCGCGGTGTAGGGAAACGTAGCAAAACGACAAAATGAAACCTACGCCTTTAGTCTGCAACAACCCCTCAGTCAGCCATACGGCTGACAGCCACCGACAGTGGCGGTCCCCTTTTGTCGCTGCGCGACATTTTCCCCGCATCGCGGGGACATCGACCCCTTACACAGTGGAGACGATTTCTGCAAAACGTAGGTTTTAATCTAACACCTACCTTCTAATATCTAATATCTAATATCTAAAACGGCAGCTTTCACTGTAACAGTGAAAGCTGCCGTTTGTCTGTATTAATAGGAAATTTTCATAAGCTTAAGCCAGCGCTTAACATCATCAAGCCACTCCGCAGCGCATTTCATTTCATCGGGAACACCGTCGCAGGTGACGGCGTCCACCGTTGACGAGCCATGGTACCCAAACGGGAAAATATGCAGCTCAAACGGAATCTTATATTTACTCAGCGCACCGGCGTATAAAAGGCTGTTCATTACGGGAACGCAGCTGTCGTTTGCGGTGTGCCATATGTAGGCGGGCGGAGTGTTTTCCGTTACCCTGCGATCGCAGGAGAAATAGTTTATTTCTTCCTCGGTACGCTCGGGCTTGCCGAGCAGGTTATCAAAGCTGCCCATATGCCCGTGTGCGGGGTCGGCGGTTATTACGGGGTATGAAAGCACTGTAGCGTTTACCGGCTTGCTCTCGGGGAAAACCTCGCGAACCTCCTTGCAATCATACATTGTGGAATAATGCGCTGCAAGGTGTCCGCCCGCGGAAAATCCTATTATTGCAAGCTTTGAAACATCGCAGTTCCAATTATCGGCATTTTTGTATATAAGCTCAACCGTTGCCGCAACCTCGCGCATTTGCGTGGGGAAACGGTGGGGCGCCACGGAATAATATATAACAAATACATTAAAACCGTCCGGCAAAAAGTGCATTGCTATTGGCTCCGCCTCACGCTGACTGCACATAGCGTACCCACCGCCGGGGCATACAATCATACAGGGACGTTTTCTGTTTTCCCTGTGCATTTCAGTCATATTGTACGGCAAATACATATCTACCGTGGGATCGCAGCCATCATCGCCCAAAAACGGGTATATTTCTTTAAGATGAATAGTTTCGGTTTTCATTTTTCAGCATCTCCTCTTATTTCTACATATTATCACGGTCGTTATAAAAAATCAATAAAAAATCATCAATTTTGAAATTTTATTTGCGGCGTGTTTATCATCGGGTAACAGGCAAGCTCTGCCGCGTTTAAATTTGCTTTAAACATATCTATTGCGGTAATTTGCCTGTTTTCGTAGGTGGTGTAATAATATACGCCGCTTTGCGCGTCAAAGCAGGCGGTGTATATTGTCTTTTCAAGCCCGCCGTTTTCGGTTATGCAGCAGCCGTTTTGCTGCTCAACCGAGCCTAAAATATGAAAAAGCTGCGTAATTCCGTCATATTCGCCATTTCCCGATACAGAGTTTGCCGCAACAAATGCCGCCCTTACAAACCGCGATTGCGAGGAAAGATCGCCCGGCAACCCCAACGCGCCCATACCGCGGCTGTAAGTTTTCAGCGGCAGTGCTGCCGAAAAGCTGTTTTCGGGCGGGTGCGGGCTTAAAGCCATATAGTTATTCAGGTTTTGCATTTGATAATCAAAGGGAGGCTCGTTTGCAAGCACATTTGCGGGGTCGCTGTGAATTATAAGTTTGCCGTTTTTCGGCTCGGCAACAATCGTTTCGTTTTTATCGGCTAAAATCCAGTGCAGCTTTGCTGCAGGCAGCTGCTTATTAAACGGAATGTTTCCAAGCGTTATTTCGCTCAAAAGCACGCGTGCCTCACTTATATCGGCGCATTTTGAAAGCACAAGGGGTATAAGCTCAAAGGGCGCGGTGCAGCCGTCCGTCTTTTCCGAGTAGGACGCGCTGTTTACAAAGTTAAGCCCCGCAATGCAAAGCCCCTTTTCATTCGCCGCGTCGTAATAAAGCGGATAACCGCCCGCCATATGCGCCGTGCCTATCATGGCATAGTGTGCGGCGTCTGCTCCGTATGCCGTAAAATCAAACCGAAAATTCCGGGGCGTTATGACAATTTGCTCCCCGTAGGACATTTCGTAATCGAGGTTTCTTCCAAAGTAAAAGCCGTTTTTTCTGTATGCTGCCGCAGTACACATTTATATCACGCTCCAAGGTTTAAAATTCCCGTAACAGGATGTTTAATTCTCTATTTCCAAAAGCTTTTTTCTTAGCTGTATCAAATCGGCTGAATTTATTTTATTATCCGCGTTCAAATTCAAATACCAATATTTATTAATATCTTCGATTCCCTCGGAGAGACTTATTTTCATATTTATTATATCACGTATATCAATTACGCCGTCACAATTCGCGTCTCCGGGCAAAATAACCGTTATTATCCATTCCCTACCCAATGGAGAGTAAGCATACCCCGCAGTACCGTTTATTCCGGCTGCGGTAAGCATATTTACGAAATTTTTTTCAAAATCTTTTTGAAATTCTTCCATATTGCCCGTAATATAAATATGCAGTTTTTTCCCGTCCTTTTTTATCAAAGCGCCTAAATCATCCGCCGAAAATTCATTGAAGATTCCGCCGTAAACCGCAAAATAATTAGCGTCGGTCGAATTACATTCGGGTATTCTATAAACGGTTGTATCAAAAGTGTGGTCATCTTTTATTCGCTCGTCGGTAAGGTTAAAATAAGCGTGAAAAGTATCGCTTTCCTGATCGTCCCACGTTAAATCGACATTATAATACCTGCCGTCTATTCTTACAATATTCCAAGCGTGGTTGCCGCCCTTTCCCGTGCCCGTTACCATAAACGACTGAATACCCACCCTTTGCAAAAGATACTGAAAAGCCTGCGTATATCCGTCGCAAACCGCTCTTCCGTTTACCAAAGCACCGTATGCGGTATGAGCATATTTTTCGTTTAAATCGTAAGTTATACTTTTTGCAAGCCTGTCGTGCAAAAGCCTTTCCCGCTCAAATTCAGGCATACTCGGCGTTATTCCTTTAAGCAGCTCATCTGCGGCGGCATTGATTTTTTCCGTTTCGGCGGACATCTGCTCTTTTGTGAAAAAATATTCCGGGGCAATAAAAGATTCACATGTACCATCCGCATATACGTATCTTCCAGATGAAAGTGTAACCGGATTCAGCCAAAAATGCTCCGGGTGGTCCGAACGGTAGGAATTAAAAATCATCCATATCTCATTTTCGTCTACTTCCGTTCCTAACCTTATTTTACTTTCAAAGTTTTCAACCCCGCTTTTGATTGCATTATATGCCGTAAAATATTTTTCTTTTCCGATTTCGTTGTTTAAGTAATC
>CAJJPG010000146.1 GCA_905193585.1 uncultured Oscillospiraceae bacterium | reverse complement strand
GTGCTATAATTTTTTTGCAAATGTCAAAGCAGGTGACTCAATGAATAACGAAAATGAAAGAATTATAGGTCTTTTAAGCAAAATAAACGCGGCGCAGAACGAAATGATAGCGGCTGTTTCTCACCGCTCGGGGCATACCGAAGAGGAAACGGCGGCGCTTTTGCAGCTTTTTGACGCGGGAAATACAGGCAGAATTCCCGCCGAGCTAATACCCGAAAGGCTTAAAAAGGAAAATATGGTTGAAAAAAAGGCGGACGGCTCCGCCGTGCTTACGGGCAAGGGAGCGATAGCGGCAAAGGCGATGAGCATAAGCCGCGAAAAGTTTTCTTCCCAACTGCTGCGGGATATTACGCCCGAGGAACGTTTTGTACTTATAAACGTGCTTGAAAAAATGTTGAAAAATATATAAATCGGGGCGCGTCAGGCTTTTCGGCGCGCTCCAATTATTAACAAAAATTTAATTTTTAAAATGCGGTATTGACTTTCCCTGATTTTCGACTATAATGTATAATGCAGTTAAAAAAAGACGGCAAATAAACGTCTTCTGAAAATAAGTTTGGAGGAATTTGATTATGAAAATTAAACCTTTGGCTGATAATGTCGTTATTAAGGCGACAGAAGCGGAGGAAACCACCAAAAGCGGCATAGTTTTAACATCCGCCGCTAAAGAAAAGCCGCAGGTTGCGGTTGTTGTAGCCGTAGGTCCCGGCGGCACGGTTGACGGTAAAGAGGTTAAAATGTCCGTTAAAGAGGGCGATAAGGTTATCGCCGCTAAATACTCGGGCACAGATATTAAGATTGACGGCGAGGAATACACAATTCTTCACCAGTCGGATATTTTGGCAATTGTTGAATAATCGGAGGTAAGTTATTATGGCTAAAAATATTATATTCGGCGAGGAAGCCAGAAAATCACTTCAGGCAGGCGTTGATAAATTGGCAGACGCCGTAAAAGTAACCTTAGGCCCTAAGGGCAGAAACGTTGTTCTCGATAAGAAATACGGCTCGCCCCTTATCACAAACGACGGCGTAACCATAGCAAAGGAAATAGAGCTTGACGACCCGTTTGAAAATATGGGCGCTCAGCTTGTAAAGGAAGTTTCGGTTAAAACGAACGACGCCGCGGGCGACGGTACTACCACCGCTACCGTTTTGGCACAGGCTCTTATTAAAGAGGGCATGAAGAACGTTGCCGCGGGCGCTAACCCGATGGTAGTTAAAAAAGGCATTAAGAGCGCGGTTGATACCGCTATTGATACGGTTGTAAAGAACTCTAAAAAGGTAAGCGGCAGCGACGATATCGCGCGCGTTGCCACCGTTTCCTCGGGCGATGAGGTTATAGGCAAGCTTATTGCCGAGGCTATGAGCAAGGTTACGGCAGACGGCGTTATTACCGTTGAGGAATCAAAGACCGCCGAAACATACTCAGAGGTTGTTGAGGGTATGCAGTTCGACCGCGGATACATCACCCCCTATATGGTGACCGATTCCGATAAAATGGAAGCAGTGCTTGACGACGCGCTTATTCTTATAACCGATAAGAAAATTTCCAACATTCAGGAAATTCTGCCCCTGCTTGAGCAGATAGTACAGGCGGGCAAAAAGCTGCTTATAATTGCAGAGGATATTGAGGGCGAGGCTCTCTCAACCCTTATTGTAAACAAGCTGCGCGGCACATTTACCTGCGTTGCGGTTAAAGCCCCCGGCTTTGGCGACAGACGTAAGGAAATGCTTCGCGATATAGCTATTCTTACAGGCGGCGAAGTTATTTCCGAGGAACTCGGACTTGAACTTAAAGACACCACCATGGAGCAGCTCGGTAAGGCGCGCCAGGTTAAGGTTACAAAGGAAAATACCATTATTGTTGACGGCGCGGGTGATTCTGCCGCTATTAAGGACAGAGTAGCCCAGATAAGAAACGAGCTTGCAGCCACAGCCTCTGATTTTGACAGAGAAAAGCTCCAGGAAAGGCTTGCCAAACTTGCGGGCGGCGTAGCCGTTATTAAAGTAGGTGCTGCTACCGAAATTGAAATGAAGGATAAAAAGCTCCGCATAGAGGACGCTCTTTCGGCCACTAAGGCTGCCGTTGAGGAAGGCATTGTTGCGGGCGGCGGCGTAGCGCTTATTAATGCTATTCCGGCGGTTAAGGCGCTGCTTGATACCGTTTCGGGTGATGAAAAGACAGGCGTTAATATAGTGCTTAAGGCACTCGAAGCACCCATTAAGCAGATTGCGTTTAACGCAGGTCTTGAAGGCTCTGTAATAATTGATAAAATTGTTAACAGCGGCAAGGTAAACTACGGCTTTGACGCTTACAACGAGACATATACCGATATGATAGACGCCGGCATTGTTGACCCGACCAAGGTTACCCGCTCGGCTCTTGAAAACGCCGCGTCCGTTGCGGCAATGGTTCTTACTACCGAGAGCCTTGTTGCCGATAAGAAAGAGGACGCCGCCGCTGCAAACGCAGCCGCAGCTGCCGCCGCACAGGCGGGCGGAATGTATTAATTCCGATTTATAAGTGATATAAACCACCGAACCCCCGACCTTAAGCGGTCGGGGGTTCGGTGGTTTATGGAGCGCGACGGTTTTTTTCGGCGCGCTCTTTTTAATTTTAAGTTTTGCGATTAGTAAGCTACGCCCTGTGCGAGCATTGCCTCAGCAACCTTTTCAAAGCCCGCAATGTTAGCGCCTGCAAGCAGATTGCCTTCCATATTGTATTTCTTTGCGGCATTGTAGGAATTGTGGAAAATGTTTACCATAATATCCTTAAGCTTTGCGTCAACCTCGTCGAACGTCCAGCTGTAACGCATGGAGTTCTGGCTCATTTCAAGAGCAGATGTGGCAACGCCGCCCGCGTTTGCAGCCTTTGCAGGCCCGAAAAGGATGCCCGAAGACTGGAATACTTCAATAGCCTCAAGGGTTGAAGGCATATTAGCGCCCTCGGCAACAGCAGTTACGCCGTTTTTAACGAGAATTTTTGCCGATTCTTCGTCAATTTCGTTCTGCGTAGCGCAGGGAAGAGCAATATCGCACTTAATGGTCCAAATGCCCTTGCAGCCCTCGTGGTATTCGGCGCCGTCTACGCGCTCGGCATACTCTTTAATTCTGCCGCGCTCAACCTCTTTAATCTGCTTAACAACATCGAGCTTTATGCCGTTCGGGTCGTAAACATAACCGTTTGAATCGGAAAGAGCAACAACCTTACCGCCTAATTGCGTAGCCTTTTCGGTAGCGTAAATAGCAACGTTGCCCGAGCCCGAAACCACAACGGTCTTGCCCTTGAAAGAATCGTTCTTCATGCACTTGAGCATTTCCTCGGTGTAGTAGCAAAGTCCGTAGCCGGTAGCCTCGGTACGCGCAAGCGAACCGCCGTATGTAAGACCCTTACCGGTAAGAACGCCGGTGAACTCATTGCGCAGTCTCTTATACTGACCGAACATATAGCCGATTTCTCTGGCACCCGTGCCTATATCGCCCGCGGGAACATCGGTATCGGCACCGATATGCTTTGAAAGCTCGGTCATAAAGCTCTGGCAGAAACGCATAATTTCGCCGTCGGATTTGCCCTTGGGGTCAAAGTCCGAGCCGCCCTTGCCGCCGCCTATGGGCAGACCTGTAAGGCTGTTTTTGAAAATTTGCTCAAAGCCTAAGAATTTAATAACAGAAGCGTTAACCGAGGGGTGCAGACGAATGCCGCCCTTGTACGGACCTATGGCAGAGTTGAACTGAACTCTGTAACCGCGGTTTACCTGAACCTTGCCGTTATCGTCAACCCAAGAAACACGGAAGAAAATCTGTCTTTCCGGCTCAACTATTCTTTCAAGCACGCCGTTTTCTTCTAACTTCGGGTTAGCGGCTACAACCGGCTCTAATGAGCCTAAAACCTCGCGTACAGCCTGCAAAAATTCCTTTTCGCCCGGGCTGCGCTTTTCAACGCCTTCGTATACTCTGTTTAAGTATTCTGATTTAAACATTTTACAGTACCTCCTATAATTTTTACGTATTTAAGAATACTACTAAAATGCGCGCCAGTCAATAAAAAATTAAGTCCTAAAAGTAAATTTTTTTGCATTTACGGTGCATATGCTTTGAAATTGTGAAAAAATATGCTAAAATGGAGCAGGTG
>CAJJPG010000145.1 GCA_905193585.1 uncultured Oscillospiraceae bacterium | reverse complement strand
TGGTGATGGACCGCATCCAGGAAGCGGTGCGGCAGGCCCGGGTGGAGAGCCACCCCCCTTTGCTTTTATGGATAAAAGTAAGCGCGGGTTTGTAAAAAAAGCGAAAAGACCGCTTTGCCTTACCCTTACATATCTTATAGCGCTGGGGCTTATAGTACTGCTTATTTCGGTTATAATTCCCGATGTTATAGACACCTGCGTAAACCTTGCCGAAAAGCTGCCCGCGCTTATGAACGACGTGCGGGTATTTACCGAGGATATGCTTGAAAAGTTCAATTTATCGCAGAATTTCATACCGAATATAGAAATTGACTGGACTAAAGCCGCAAGCGCCATAAAGGATTATCTTGTGAATTACTCCGACCGCATTTTCGGCAGCGCCTACAGCTTTACCACCTCGGTCTTCTCGGGCGTTTACAATACCGTGTTCAGCGTTATGATTTCGGTTTACATTCTTGCCTGCAAGGAGAAAATAGGGCGGTTTACGGTAAAGTGCATTGACGCATTCGCGCCGAAAAAAGCAGCCGCCGCGGTTTATCACGTTTCTTCCCTTACATACGGCTGCTTTGCAAAATTTATAGGCGGGCAGCTTACAGAATCGGTTATTTTGGGTGTGCTTTGCTTTATCGGTATGACGGTATTCCGCTTTCCCAACGCCACCGTAATTTCAGTGTTTATCTGCGCAACCTCGCTTATACCCATAGTGGGGGCTACGCTGGGCGTTATTGTGGGTTTCCTGCTCATATTTATTTCAAGCCCCGTAAAGGCGCTGCTTTTCATCATCTTCTTTGTGGTGCTGCAACAGCTTGAAGGCTCGCTTATTTACCCGCGCGTTGTGGGTAAATCGGTAGGGCTGCCCGGCGTAATAGTGGTTTGCGCCGTTTTGGTGGGCGGCAATATAGGCGGAATTTTCGGTGCGCTTGTAAGCGTGCCCACCTCGGCAGTGCTTTATATTCTTTTAAAAGAGGCGGTTGAGCGCCGAACGCCGAAAGAAAATACCGAAAATGAGTAGCATATAAAAACTTTTTATTGACAGATGTATGTAATTTGAGGTATAATCTTAAATTGATAGGTTATGGCTTTTATTTTTCTTCGCCCTAAAGGGCGCGCCTGACCGCCAACGTGTTAATTAAGGAGGGTTTATAAATGAAAAGGACATATCAGCCGAAAAAGCTGCACCGTAAAAAGGAGCATGGCTTTTTAAAGCGCATGGCGACTTCCAACGGCCGCAAGGTGCTCGCTCGCCGCAGAGCCAAGGGCAGAAAGCAGTTGACATACTAAAGCCGCCCGAGAGTGCGGCTTTGTCGGCACTCTCACGGGCGGGAACTACGCCCGCAGAAACTGAGCCACTTCTATGTGGCTTTTCATTTTATTGAGACTATGAAAAGTATTTCCAAGCTAAAAGAGAATTATGAGTTTCGCCGCGCCTATAAAAAAGGAAAATCCTTTGTGTCGCCGTTCCTTATCATTTATGCGACAAAGAACCGCCGCGGCGGAACGCGTCTCGGTATAACCGCCGGGAAAAAAATAGGCGGCGCCGTTCAGCGCAACCGCGCAAAAAGGGTTATAACCGCTGCTTTCAGAGAGTGTCTTCCGGGAATAGCGCCCGGGTATGATTTTGTTATTGTAGCAAGAACCCGCATACTTGAAATTAAAAGCACCGCCGCCGCACACACTATGAAGAAGCTGCTTTCCGCGGCGGGTATTTACGATTATGATAAGCAAAATATTGATAAAGCTGATTGAGCTTTACCGTAAAAATATTTCTCCGCGCAAAATTCCATGTTGCCGCTTTACGCCCACCTGCTCGGCGTATGCTATTGAGGCAATAAAAAAGCGCGGGGCGTTTGTCGGAACACTTTTAAGTATTTGGAGAATTTTAAGGTGCAATCCGCTCTGCAAGGGCGGGTATGACCCCGTGCCCGAAAAACGGGCGAAAAAGACTGAAAAAAACTAACCACAGCCGCCAGGCGGCTTGAACGGACGGTGCGTTAATGCAAGCATTATTTAATATTATAAACATTCCATTCGGTTGGGTGCTCGAGTTTCTTTCGGGCATTTTCGGCGGAAATTTCGCCGCCGCTGTTTTTGCGTTTACACTTATAATAAACCTTATTCTTATTCCGCTGAGCATAAAGAGCCAGAAATCCTCGGTTCAGCAAATGCGCATTAAGCCGAAATTAGACGAGCTTAAAAAGAAATACGGCGACGATAAGCAGAAATACAGCGAGGCTATGCAAAAGCTGTATCAGGAAGAGAATGTGTCTATGTCGGGCGGCTGCCTGCCTATGATTTTGCGCCTGGTGCTTATGATGAGCATTTACTACCTCATTATGTCCCCGCTCACCTATATGTCGCACGCAGAGCCAACGCAGGTTAAAAACGTTACTACCGCCATAAGCGAAAGCCTTACCGACCTGCAAAAAAGCAACGAAGAAGAATACAAAAAAATAACCGACGAAATCTCCTGGAAAAAGGGCGGCAACAACGAGCTTAGTATAGTTAAAATTATACGCGAAAAGCCTGAGGTTATAAAGGAGCTGCTCTCAGATGAGGAATACGCGAAAATAGAGAACGACCTTAAATCAATTACAGCAGCCGATGAAAAGGCGAATGTTGACTATTCGTTCTTCGGAATAGACTTAACCCAGACCCCTAAATTTTCATTTGATATTTTCCATAACGCGCAGCTTATTTGGGTAATGCCGATTATGGCGTTTTTAGCGCAAATGCTCACAAGCGCGCTGTCGCTTATGATGCAGAAAAAGCTCAACCCCGATTCGCCCAATATGGCGGGAATGATGCTCACAATGCCGCTTCTCTCCCTGTTTATCGGCTTTACATTGCCCGGCGGCGTTGCGTTCTACTGGGCGTGCTCGTCACTTATAGGCGGGTTTATACAGGTGGGCGTGCAGCAGTTTTACGGCCCGCAGCGCATGCTTGCCCGCGAGCGCGTAAAGGAGCTTACAAAGCAGTGTGATTTTGAAGCTCAGCAAATTAAAAAAGCCGAACAGGCAAATTTAAACGGTGAAAAAGCAGAATAAAAACGCCGCGGTGTGAAATCGCGCCGCACAGAAGGAGGATTTTTCTTGATAAAGGAAGCAAGAGGATACGGCAATACCATAGACGAGGCAAGAGAAAATGCCGTTGCAATGTTAAACGCGTCGGAAAACGACGATATTCAGTTTGAGGTTATAGCAACACCTAAGAAAAAAACGCTCGGAATTTTCGGCGGAAGAAAGGCGGAGGTGCGCGTTTTTGTGGAGCTGCCCGATGAAAAGCCCGCAAAGCAGAAGCGCCCGCAGCCCAAAAAAGAAAATAAGCCCGCAAAGCAGGCTGAAAAACCCGTAAAAGAAGAAAAAGCGCAGGAGCCTAAGGCTGAGAAAAAAACTGCCCCTGCCGCAAAACCCGAAAAGCCGCAAAGACCCGACCCGACAGAGGGCTTCGGCGAGCTTAAAGAAATAGCTGAGCTGCCCGCAGATTCAAAGGCTGCCCGCGCCGCAAATTATTTAAGGACTATACTTGATAACCTCGGCTGCTCCGATATAACAATGAAAGCCGCAGCCAAGGAAAATGCCGTGCTTATAAGCCTTGATGGTGAATCGGTGGGCGTTATAATCGGTCACAGGGGTGAAACGCTTGATTCAATTCAGTATTTAACCAGCCTTGCCGCAAGCAACGGCGGCGGGTATTTCAAGGTCACCATAAACATAGGCAACTACCGCGAAAAGCGCGAGGAGGCGCTTGTAAACCTTGCAAAGCGCGTTTCCGAGCAGGTTATAAGAACCGGCCGAAGCCGCAGTCTTGAGCCTATGAATCCTTATGAGCGCAGAATAATCCACACCGCCGTGCAGGAAATTGACGGCGTGGTTTCCACCTCGTTCGGAGAGGGCGCCGCGCGCCGCGTTGTAATAGGCGTTGAGGGCGGCGAAATGCGTCCCCCCAGAAGAGGCGGCAGAGATTCACGCGACGGCGGTCGCCGCAGACCTTCATCATTAAGAACAACCTCTGCCCCCACACCGAACAGAGAGCCGAAAAAGGATAACGACGCTCCTCTTTACGGCAAAATCAACTGATTTTAAAATTAAAAAATTCTTAACGGATTGATTTCAATTATCGGGCAACAATATTATTGTTACTGATATGCTGTTGTTCTGAATTTTTGTAC
>CAJJPG010000144.1 GCA_905193585.1 uncultured Oscillospiraceae bacterium | reverse complement strand
CTATATGGCGGAGCTTTGTGAAACATTAAACCGCGATACCCAAAAAACAGAGGAATACAAAAAGCTTATTCCGAAATTCAAGGATAACCTTTGCAAGCACGCGGTTAATAAAAAAGGATATTTCAACAGCGTATTTAACGACGACGGAAAATGGCTTTTCTCGGACTGTGACCCCGACGGCAAGGAAAGACCCTACGGTCCTGCAAACTGGTATCCTATCGCTTGCCACGCAGTACCTAAGGATAAGCTTGACGGTGTGTTTGCTGTTATGGATCTGCTTAAGTGTGAATACGGCTACAGGCTTTATTATCCCGCCATCGGCGAGCCGCCTATTGATAAGGTGGGCAGATGCGCAAGCGGCGACGTACCCACTTATATGGCAGAAAACGGAAACGTGTATAATCAGGGTTCTCACGGCTATCTTGCAAGAGCACTTGCAAGGGCGGGCAGGGGCGATGAACTGTTTGACGTTATGAAGTGGATGCTTCCCTGCTATCAGGAAAAGCACCCGACCTATGCCGCGCTTACCGCTCCTTATGCGATTGTCAACTGCTGGCAGGAGCTTCCCTCCTTTAAGCACAGGGCAATGTTAAGCTTTTTAACAGGCAGTGTAGCTATGTGCGTAAGGGGCGCTTACGAGTGGATGGGCGGAGTTGAGCCTTTTATAGGCGGTGTGGATATCGATCCCACGATGCCGGACAGCTGGAACGAAATGTCGCTTTCACTTTTGTATCGGGGCAAGCGCTTGAATATAACCGTTAAGCGCACAGGCGACGAAAGGCTTACCGTTAACGGCGAGGAGGTTGCAAAATCCGCTCCAAATCAAAACAGATATAACGGTTTTTATAGGTTGCCCGACGTTATGCTTGCGAACAGCGTAAACGAGATTGAAATTACCGTATAGACAGGAGATTGTTATGTCAGCAGTAAGTGAATTTATAGCAAAGAATTTCAAGGATACCATCCGTTACAACCCCGATGACGAGGGGAATCTTATAGGATTGCCGTATCCGTATACAACTCCCTGCGCAAACGAGGGCTTTACGGAAATGTATTATTGGGATACATATTTTACAAATGCAGGGCTTATTGCGGAGGGCAATGTTCAGCAGGCGAAAAACAACGCCGACAATGTGCGCTTTTTAATCCATAAATACGGCTTTATGCCCAATGGTAACCGCACCTTTTATCTCGGCAACACACAGCCACCGTTTTATTATAAAATGGTTGAAGATATTTTTGAAAAAACGGGTGATAAAGCATGGCTGAAAGAAAGCTATGACGCGCTTGTAAAGGAATACGGCTACTGGCAAACCAACCGCACGGCGCCGAACGGGCTGAATGTTTACGGACCGCACAAGGACTATACAAAGGAATATATCGAGGAAAAATACGATTATTTCAAATACCGCTACAGGGGCTTTGAAGCAAAAAACAAGGAAGAAAAGTCCGCCTGCGCGCATACGATTGTGACGATGTGCGAAAGCGGGTGGGACTGCTGTACCCGCTTTGAAAACGCGGGAGAATACTACAATCCCGTTGACCTCAACTCCCTGCTTTACGGGCTTGAAAAGTCAATGGAAAAATTTACAAAGATACTGGAAAACGGCGAAGCCGCGCTTTGGAGTGAGCGCGCCGCCCGCCGCAAGGAAAAAATGCTTGAAATTATGTTTGATAATAAGCGCGGAATATTCCTTGATTGGAATTATAAGGAGGAAAGGTTCAGCCCTGTAGTCTCCGCCGCATCGCTTTATCCTTTATTTGTTAAGCTTGACGATACTCCCGAAAAGGCTATTGGGGTTTTAAAGAATGAGCTTTTCCTCAAATACGGCGTTTCCGCATGCGTGCCGGGCGAGTATGATTATTCGCTTCAATGGGATTATCCCAATGTGTGGGCGCCACTTCAATATATTGCATACGCTGCCTGCAAAAATTACGGTTTTGACAGCTTAGCTGAAAGAGTCGCGGAAACCTATATAAAGCTTTTGGATGAAAACTTTGCCCAAACGGGAAACCTTTGGGAAAAGTATGACGGACTGACGGGAAAGGTTGCAAACGCGGATTATAATGCCCCGAAAATGATGGGATGGACAGCCGGCGTTTATATGTATTTTTGCGCTCAATCAAAACACGAAGCAACCTAAGCTTGTTGAGAAAACCGAAAAAAGTAAGCGTCAAATAATTCGAAACGCTAAGCAAAAAATAATATTCAAATAACTTAAATTGTTATGACTGTATGTGTCAAAAGGAATTTATTTTATGGAAAAATTTGATGTATACAAAAAACCGCTTAAACATAAGCGTATAAACGCTCGGGCATTTGTAAATATAGAAAAAGACCCTGATGCCTTTCAGGGATACAGGGTAAAAAAGCTTGCCGATATTTCTTTTCCGTTTACATTGGGCAATGAAGAGGTTATAATTGATTTCGGCGACCATTACACAGGTTATTTACATATAGCTGCGCAGGGCGCGGCGGAGCACATACCGGATTCACCGACGCTTATCAATTTCACCTTCGGAGAAATGCCGATAGAAATTGCAGAAAAGGCAGACACGACAAAACCGACGCTGTCGCCGGGATGGCTGCAGAATGATTCTAAATCAATAGTCTTTATGACCTATGAGGGAAGTCTTGAGCGCAGATATTCTTTCCGTTATTTAAAGCTAAAGCGTGAATACTCGGTATACTTTGATATTCAAATAACCGATTTATATATTGACGCGGTTTCGGCTGTTGATATGGACGATGTGATTCCTTTCAGCTCGGGCGATGAACTGCTTGATAAAATTGATTTTATGTGCGTTAAAACGCTTAAAGAGTGTGAACAAGATGTCTTTGAAGACGGGCCGAAGCGTGACCGCAGACTTTGGATAGGTGATTTGCGGCTACAGGCTTTGGTCGATTATAATACTTTTAAAAATATTGGCCTTATTAAGCGTTGCATTTATCTTTTTGCACATTATCTTAATAACGAAGGATTAGTAGCTCCGTGCGTATTTCCTGATTCTCCTCCGTATATAGATCAATGGATATATCTTGATTATTCTATGTGTTTGATGTTATGCTTATCGGATTATCTTGAAAATACAGGCGATAAAGACTTACCCGCTGAGCTTTATGAAATTGCATTAAACCAAATCAAATACGCCGAAAAAGCATTTGATAGAAAAAGTGCAAAAATCAACGCACCCTTTTTCATAGACCACGGCAGTTATGATCGCAGTATCGCCGCATTGGGATATTTTGCATATACAATTAACCAGGCAAAAAAAGTAGCTGAAAAATTAAATAAAGACGCCGAATGGCTTGACAAGGTCTATGATGAGGCTTGCAAAGCTTTGCTTACATACCGTGATGAGGATATGGGCCTTTTTGCGACTAAAGAAGGAGAAATTTCTTGGCAATCACAGGTTTGGGCGATTCTCTCCGGTGCATTAACTATTGATGAATCACGTGAACTCTTAAGAAAAACCAAAGAAACGGATCCTGAAATCAGAATGTCTTCACCCTTTATGACCCACTATTATTTAGAGGCGCTTTATTTCTGCGGTCAAGCCGAGAGAGCTATTGAGTATATAAAAGAGTATTGGGGAGCAATTATAGCCGCAGGGTTTGACTGTTGTCCCGAATGCTTTGATTTGAGAGATGAAATGATATCTCCATATCGCTGTGTTGTTTTAAACAGTGCGTGCCATGCTTGGAGCTGTACTCCGTCTTATTGGATTAGAAAGTATTATATTAACGGCGATATATAACTGATTTCTTTAAACGATAAAAGCGATATGAAATTAAATGTAAATGATAGATTTTTTGCAAAACTTCTCTTATTCGCCTAAAAGTGTAAAAACCGAAAAAGAATGGCGCGTATTTGAAACAGGCGAAAAGCTTACGGGAGAGTTTGAAATGGAGCCGATGTAAACCATAATAATATACGAACCGTAAAATTCAGATAATTTGTGTGGGAAATTTAGTATGATTAAATTTGAAAAAAACCGATATTTTCTATCTCAACACCAAAAACACTATCTATGCAATGGAGGTATCATAGAATCGGAGCCTGTTTTATTAAAGCGAACTGATTTTGAGGTTCTTCTTCAAATTATGTGTAAAGTCCAAATTACGGCATAAAAAAGCAAAGTGATAAATGGCGTGAAAGGCGAAAATCGGCTTGCACGCCAT
>CAJJPG010000143.1 GCA_905193585.1 uncultured Oscillospiraceae bacterium | reverse complement strand
GGCATTGTATCTCCCCCTATAAAAAATAAAAAATCTTCCCTCTTCATAAAATATGAAAAAGAAAGATTTTTTGTTAATTATAAATTCGGTAAAAAGAAGACGCGGCAATAGAGCGCAAAAGCTCCTCTATCTTAAAGCTAATTCGGTAGCCGTTTTTCTTACCGCCGATAAAAACCAGCAGTAAAGCGCCTCACCGAGTTCCTGGTAAACCGGGTCTCCGTCGTGCGAGCAGAGCATGGCAAAGGTCTGACCTATGCGGCGGTCTATTTCGCTGCCGCGGCGGTAGGCTAAGTAATAAAACGAGAAAGCCCCCGTATCGCCTGCCGAGCGGTAAAGCTCGGGGTCGGCTTTTTTAACGGTATCGATAAAGCTTTTCTGCGCTATGCCGCACAAAGCGTCATCGCGGCAGAACTGCTCAAAGCCGACGGTCGCCGTAAAGGATAAGAGCAGCCGCCGCTGAATTATCATTTCGCTGTTATCGGGTTCTGCGCCCTCGGCCGCGTCATGCGCGTCCGCTATAAATTTGCGCGCAATAACCGCGCCCCACTCGCGGGCGTTTTTAATATCCTCTTTTTTAAGCGTTTCGGGTTGACCCGCACTTTCTCTGCGTTTTTTTATTTCCTGCGAGGGCTTATCCCCCGCAATTTTAATATCGCTGTCCGAACACAAATTTACTCACCCTTTGCGGCTTTATATTCCTTTAGCGCCTCCGCCAGTTGCGCGGGGCACGAAGTATTTTTGAATCCGCATTTAATATCGGCAAGGCGGTCTATAACGTCGTCGATCTTCATTCCCTCTACAAGCCTTGCCACGCCCTGCGTGTTTCCGCTGCAGCCGCCGTCAAATCTGACGCTTTTTAAAATTCCGTCTTCTATATCAATGAGGATTCCTCTTGAACATACTCCCTTAGTTTTATATGAAAATTCCATTGCTTTTATGCCTCTTATCTTTCCTTGAATTTATTGCTGCGTACCGGGTGGCGCAGCTTTCTGAGCGCTTTCGCCTCAATCTGACGGATACGCTCTCTTGTTACGTTAAATTCCGAGCCTACCTCTTCAAGCGTGTGGCACCTGCCGTCCTGTAAGCCGAAGCGCAGGCGTATAACCGATTCTTCCCTCGGGGTAAGGGTTTTAAGTACGCCGTCAATATCCTCGTTAGTTATGGTTTTAAGCGCCGCCTCATCGGGCGCTAAAGCGTCCTCGTCGCGTATGAAGTCCATCAGGCGGGAATCTTCCTCGGGGCCTATGGGAGTTTCCATTGAAACAGGCTCCTGCGCCACGCGCATTATCTCACGCACGCGCTCAACCGGCAGATCCATTTTTTCCGCAATAAGTTCTTCGCTCGGCTCAACGCCGTTTTCGTGCAGCAGCTGGCTTTGCACCTTTTTAAGGCGGTTAATGGTCTCCACCATATGCACGGGAATGCGTATGGTTCTTGCTTGGTCTGCTATTGCGCGGGTTATAGCCTGCCTTATCCACCATGTAGCGTAGGTTGAGAATTTAAAGCCCTTTTGATAATCGAATTTATCAACCGCTTTAATAAGACCCACATTGCCCTCTTGAATAAGGTCAAGGAAATACATACCCCTGCCCACATATTTTTTCGCAATGCTTACCACAAGGCGCAAATTTGCCTCGGTAAGGCGTTGCTTTGCGTATTCGTCGCCCTCGGAAATTTTTACCGCAAGCTTGATTTCCTCATCGGATGAAAGCAGCGGCACTCTGCCTATTTCGCGCAGATAAATTTTAACCGGGTCGTCAAGGTTCATATTGTCAAAGGAAAGGTCGTCAAGCGCGTCAACGTCCATTTCCTCCAGCTTTAATTCGTCGTCGGTCGGTTCTTCGTCAAAATCAATATCGAGCGTGGGCGGCTCCGAAAAAAGCTCCTCGGGGTCGTCGGGCGCGTTTTCAATGTCGTCTATCGTAAGGTTTCTTTCCTCCTCGGGGTCGTACATATCGGCTTCCGCCTGAGTGTTCTCTTTAATTTCCTCTGCTTTTTTGTTCTTTTCCATTGTTTACTTTCCTCTCACTTTTTTATCGATAAGATTCTGAAGACCCGCCGCCCATTCTTCAACCGAGTTTTCAGCCGTTTCGGCTGGTTTTAGCAGCATATCCTCTTCTAATATTACCCCTATGCAATCTTTTAATACAATTTCGGGTTTTTTACCCGCTTTTTCGCTGTTTTGCAGGGAAACAAGATACCCTATTTCCGCCGGCAGCAGCTTTTCGGCAAATACCGAAATATCAAGCGTACCGCCGCGCTCCAATACCGAAAGTATGGTTTCGTATATCCTGCGGTTAAGCGAAGTAAGCATTTTTTCGGGCGGCAGCTTATCAAGGGCAATTTTATAAAAATCGGGGTTTTTAAGCAGCACGGCTATAAGCGTTTCCTCTGCCGCAGTGCCCTTTACCGATTTTCGCCTTTCGGGGTTTATGTCGTCCTTTGTGTATTTCGGTCGAATAATGTCGGATATTTCTTTTTTCTGCTTTTGGCGGCGGTTTCTTTTGCGCAGCTCTTCAATTCTGGCGTTAAGCGCGGTTCTTGAAACGCCGTACTTTTCCGAAAGCCTGCCTATGTAAATATCACGCGTCATAATATCGTCCGACGCAGCTATTATTTCCGCTGCGGCGGCTAAATATTTAAGCCTGCCGTCCTCATTATCAAGGTTTATATCCTTTGCGGCGGTAAGCAGCTTATACTCCATATCGCTTACTGCGCCCTCAAGCAGCGCCGCAAAGCGCTCCTTGCCGTTTTTCTTTATATATTCGTCGGGGTCCTTGCCGTCGGGCACTACCACCACCCTGACTGACAGCCCCGTGTTTTCAAGCAGCTCGGATGCCCTGCGCACCGCCTTTTGCCCTGCGGCGTCGGCGTCGAGCATAAGCACGATTTCCTTTGTGTAGCGCGAAAGCAGGTTTGCCTGCTCGGTGGTAAACGCCGTGCCTAAGGGGGCTACTGTGTTTTCAAAGCCCGCCTGGTGCAGGGATATTACGTCCATATTGCCCTCTACCAATATTACGCGCTCGGAGCAGACATTTTTCGCAAAGTTTATGCCGAAAAGGTTTTCGCTCTTTTTGTAAACAGGCGTATCCGCCGTGTTTACGTATTTTCCGCCCTGCTTATCATCCCCCGGCATTGCCCTGCCGCTGAAAGCCACTATATTGCCGCGTATGTTTATTATGGGGAACATTACGCGCTTTCTGAAACGGTCGTAAAGACTGCCGCGCTGGCTTTTGCCTATAACGTTCGCGGCTAACATGTCGCTCTCTGTATAACCCTTTTCCTTTAGGTGGTGTATCAGCGCGTCCCAGCTGTCGGGCGCGGCACCCAGCCCGAAGTGCTTTATGGTTTTTACGGTCAGCCCTCTGCCCGTTAAATAATCAAGCGCCCATTTGCCGCCCGGCGACATTAAAAACGCGTGGAAAAACCTTGCGGTATCGCGGTTAATATCGTATATCCGCTTTTTAAGGCGCTGCATAGAATCGTCATAGCCGTCCTGCGGCAGGGTTATTCCCGAGCGCTCGGCTAAAAGCTTTACCGATTCTATGTAATCAAGATTTTCAATAAGCCCCGTAAAGGTAAAAACATCGCCCCCGACTCCGCAGCCGAAGCAATAAAACGAGCCGTTTTCGGGGTATACGGTAAAGGACGGCGTTTTTTCACTGTGAAAAGGGCAA
The DNA here is from genome assembly GCA_905193585.1 of uncultured Oscillospiraceae bacterium. Lineage (GTDB taxonomy): Bacteria > Bacillota > Clostridia > Oscillospirales > Acutalibacteraceae > UBA737. Next base: position 518 of record CAJJPG010000143.1, on the reverse strand, counting down.
AGCCCCACAAGATTTTTGCCCCGCCGCTTTAAATTGACATACTGCGATACGGCGGTTTCAATATCGTTACGGTATTTAATTTCGCTTATAATTTCCTCGGGTATCATAAAACCGCCTCCTCGCTCTTATTTTTTATATCGACCAAGCCTTAGGAATATAAATATCGGAAAATACCGTCACTGCGTAGTGGTCGGTCATTCCCGCAATATAGTCGGTAACGGCGCGTTCCTTGCCCTCTGCCGCCGCTATTTTTAAATATTCCTCGGGCATTTTTTCGGGGTTTTTGAAAAAGTATTTTATAAGCCCTTCAACTATTCCCGATACCTTTGTTTCCTCGGATTTTGCAACCGGATTTTTATAAACGCTTTCAAACAGAAATTCGTGCAGTCTGTCGTAATATTTCTCGGTTTCAGGGTCCATTTTAATTGTATCTGCGCTGTTTTTAACTATTGACTCAACCAACGTGTTTATTCTGCGGCTTTTTGTATCTCCCAGCGCTGCTGCAATATCGCGCGGTA
>CAJJPG010000142.1 GCA_905193585.1 uncultured Oscillospiraceae bacterium | reverse complement strand
GAGACCTATTCGGGCGCATTGCTTATGAACGCCGGGCTTAACCTTACCTACACCGCAAATAATGACGGCGACAGCGAAATTTTGTTTTTTAAACAAATTTAACACAAAAAAAGCATTCTCCGCACATCTTCAAGAATATAATGATGTGCGGCGGGTGCTTTTTTCATATCTATGATGCCGGTTGCAATTTAAAAAGTGCGGCAAATTTCGGAAAGGTCGGCTGAAAGTCAAAAGCCCTATCAAGCAGCTTTGAGAAAAAACCTATTACAGTGCCATTTGAAAGAGCCATAATAAGAGTACCCCAACCGATGGCTTTGATTCCACCAAAAAATGCAAATGTCATAATCGCGCTTGCTGTGAGACAGTAGAGATCAACAATTGTTTTAAGCAGCGGTAGCTTTATTCCATATTTAGCAGAAACGGCTTTCACAAAAAAATCATAAACCTGCGGGAAAAGGTAAGTTTTAAAAAACAGTGCAACAGAAAAGGAAGTGAGCAGCATGCCTATAACAAACATTGCAACACGAAGCGGCATGTTCATACTTCCGGGCGGCGTTGCCGCAGGATTCAGAAACGGAATTTTTCTCCACAGGTCAAGCACAAATCCATATATAAGACAGGTTCCGAATGAAAACAGATAGGAAGCTCTGAATTTTTTCAGAACAATGCAAAGAAAAATAAATACCAGCGCCTGAACTGCATATTCGGCTTGCCCAAAGCTCAAAAAACTTGTTTTCAGGCTTACAAGATACGCCGGCGCAACAATTATTGAAATTCCGAAATCAGCGGCGGAGAGAATTGCCACCGCCAAAGAAAGCAGGAAAATTGCGGCGAAATAGGTGATTTCGCTCGATATTTTAATTTTTCGTGTCATTGCTTTTAAAGACTTCCTTTATCGCGGCAAAATCTTACACAAGCAGCACATAGTCGTCCTTGCGTTTTGCAGGCTCTCCGGGTGTCGAAGCGGGATAACCGAGCGCAACACTGCCGACTCCTCTAAGTGTTTCGGGAAGTCCCCATTCCCGCAAAAGCGCTTTACCGTTTTCGCTGTCAAAAATCTCACGCTCCCTGTGTACCCAAACAGAGCCGAGCCCGAGTGACGCTGCGGCAAGCATCATATTTTCAAGTACGCAGCTGCCGTCCTCAACAAATGTACTTGCCGACCCTTGTGCCAGCACGAGAATAATTACGGGAGCTCCGTAGTAAGGGTCGGTATCCCTGCCCATAACCTCCGCGTTAAGGCGAGCAAGCTCATTACGGTATTTTTCGGAAGTGACGGCGATAATTGTCGGTGATTGCCGCCCGCCGCCTGTCGGGGCATAGGTTCCGGCTTCGCAGATTTCCTTGATCAATTCCTGCGGCACGGCGTCTTTCTTATAGGCACGAACGCTTCTGCGTGACCTGATTGTTTTCAATACTTCGTTTGTCATAATAGAACCTCCTATTAAAAAACGCCATACACCCGCATTTATCGGATGTATGGCGAAAAATGAACTTGAATCTCAGAAAAATCCATACTAACTTTGTAACTATATTATACTGCGGCACAGTGTAAATTTCAATAGTAATTTGTGAAAAAATCTTTTTACTAATTTTGTTTTGTCATTTTATTGACAGATTAAAGTCAACCTTGACTTTAAGAAGAAAAAACATTATAATAAAGAAACAAACGTTGCGCAACACTTGTTTCTTAAGGATGTGATTTAATGCCGAGAAATTTTATGTTTACTAAGGAAGAAATTATTACCGCCGCAGTGTCTCTTACGCGCGAAAAGGGTTTTCAGGCACTTACGGCGCGGGCGCTCGGTGAGCGGCTCGGTTCTTCCCCAAAGCCGATATTCGGGCTTTTTGAAAATATGGCAGAAGTGCAAAGTGAAGTTTTAAATGCCGCTTATGTGATATACACAAATTACCTGAAAAGCGGGGTTGAAAGCGGAAAATATCCGCCCTATAAGGCAAGCGGAATGGCGTATATCCGCTTTGCGAGAGAGGAAAAGGAGCTTTTCAGACTGCTTTTTATGCGCGACCGTTCAGCAGAAGAAACGGCGGAAAACAGCGAGGAGCTTAAAGAAATTGTAAAGCTGCTTGTAAAAAATCTTAAAATAAGCGAGGAAAAAGCGCGTATGTTCCACCTTGAAATGTGGATATACGTTCACGGTATAGCGGTAATGCTTGCAACCTCTTACCTTGAATGGCAGGAGGACTTTATAAATCAGGTACTGACCGACGCGTATTTCGGGCTTAAATATCGCTATTGCGGCGAAAACGAGGGTTGAAAATGGTAGCGGTAAAAACAGTAAAACTTACAAAAAAATTCAAAGATATAACTGCGGTTGACCGCCTTGATTTAGAAATAGAAAAGGGCGAGCTTTTCGCGCTTTTAGGGGTGAACGGTGCAGGGAAAAGCACCACCGTAAGAATGATTTCCTGCCTTGCAAAACCCACCTCGGGCGACGCGTTTATAATGGGTAAAAGCATTGTATCGGACGCGGCTGCGGTAAAAAGTATTATAGCCGTATCCCCGCAGGAAACGGCTATAGCCCCCAACCTGGCGGTAAGGGAAAATTTAAAGCTTATGTGCGGTATACATAAATTTTCGCGCAAAAAGACCGAACAAAAAATATCCGAATATTATAAATCGTTGGGGCTTGGCGCTGTATCCGCCAAAAAGGCGGGTAAATTATCGGGCGGCTGGCAGAGAAAACTCAGCATAGCAATGGCGCTGATAAGCGAACCCGAGGTGCTGTTTCTTGACGAGCCGACTCTGGGGCTTGACGTTATTGCCCGAAGCGAGCTGTGGGATATTATACGTTCGCTCAAAGGCAAAAAAACGGTAATACTTACCACACACTATATGGAGGAAGCGGAGCTTTTATCCGACCGCGTAGGAATTATGAAGGACGGCGTACTTTTAAAAGTAGGCACACCCGAGGAGTTAAAACGCAGTACAGGTGCGGAAAGATTTGAGGACGCGTTTATAGCGATTATAAAGGGGGAGCAGAAATGAGAATGTTGACATTATCGCGCAGAACCGCGCGAGAGATTCTCCGCGACCCGCTGTCGGTAGCTTTCGGTCTCGGTTTTCCGCTGGTGCTTATATTTTTGCTTTCCGCAATACAGGCGAACGTACCCGTAAGCCTGTTTGAGATAAAAATGCTCACGCCGGGTATTACGGTTTTCGGGCTTGCGTTTATAAGTCTTTTTGCCGCAACCCTTATTGCAAAGGATAGGGAAACCGCGCTGCTTGAAAGACTTTATACAACGCCGCTTACCGCCCCCGACTTTATTTTCGGTTATGCGCTGCCGCTTTTGCCTATTGCGGCGGCACAGTGCGTTATATGCTACGTTGCGGCGTTTTTTCTCGGTCTTAAATTTACCGTAACGGTCATTTACGCCGTATTATTTATAATTCCCGTATCGGTAGTTTTTATTGCCTTAGGCTTGCTTTGCGGCAGCGTGCTTAATGTAAAGCAGGTTGGCGGAGTGTGCGGCGCATTGCTTACCAACCTTACGGCATGGCTTTCGGGCGTGTGGTTTGATTTGGAGCTTGTGAGCGGCGTCTTTAAAAAAATTGCCTATCTGCTCCCCTTTGTTCATGCGGTTGAACTGGAGCGCGCGGTACTTTACGGCAGCTATTCAAAAATTATGCCCCACCTTTTGTGGGTCGTGGGTTATTCGGCAGTCCTCTCGGTAATTGCCGTTGTAATGTTTTATAGGCAAATGAAAAAGTAAAAAAGGCTCCTTTCTTTTTGACGTGGGTCAAAACAGAGAGGAGCCCTTTGTTATCGACTATTTAAAGAAAAGCGGCAGCTTTTCAAGGAAAATTATATCCTTGCGGTCGGCGGCGTCGCCCTCAGCCAAAAACGCGCAGGCTGCGGCTTCTGTTCCGCCCGCCTCTTTCACAAGCTCGCGCACGGCGGCAAGCGATTCGCCGGTGCTTATAACGTCATCTATAATAAGCACCCTTTTGCCCTTTATCAGATTGGTTTCGCTTTCGCCCAAAAACAGGTGCTGCTCGTGCTGCGTTGTAATTGAGGTTACATTTACCTCAAGCGGGTGGCGCATATACACCTTCATACCCTTGCGGGCGATTATATAGGGCTTGCCCGTTTGACGTGCCATTTCATAAGCTATCGGAATGCTCTTTGCCTCGGGCGTTAAAATAACGTCAAACTCGGGCAGCTTTTTACGCAGCTCCTCGCAGCCT
>CAJJPG010000141.1 GCA_905193585.1 uncultured Oscillospiraceae bacterium | reverse complement strand
AGAGGGAGGAAAAAATATGAACAACAGAGAAATTATTAAAACCGTAAAAGAAATAAGAGGAGGGGACATGTCGAATTTTCAGCCAATATACGAAATGTTTTCACGGCTTATAAATTGCTACGGCAGAAGAATAGGAGAAGACGGCTGCGGGGAAATGACATTATTTTTTATGGAACTTTTATATTCTGTGGATACGGACAGATTTTTGCCCGACGGCGGTGACGAGCTGAAAAGGTATATCGCCGTAGCGCTGCGGAACTATTACATCACGCTTTCGCAAAGGGCTCAGAAATACGCCAAATTCTGCGATGAATTGCTCGAAGACGACGCAAAATACATTTTTGAACCCGAGGAGGCCCTGTCGTTAAAGGAGGGGCTTTTAAGACTGTCCGAAAGGCAGCGTACGGTGCTTACATACAGATATTTTTACGGGCTTTCCGACGGTGAAATTTCAAATCGGCTTTGCATATCCCGTCAGGCGGTGCATCAGCTTGAATTGCGGGCAATAGCCTCCTTAAAAGAATATTACGGAATATGATTGAGATTTTTTGCCGATAATACTATCGGTGATAAATATGAAAAAGCAAAAAATGTTTTATATCAAATTAACTGTTATGTGCCTGCTCAGCTGCGCCGTGCTGGTTTCGGGCGGGTATGTTTATCTAAGACGGAGCTTTCGCCCCGCCGAGGGGCAGGTCTCCAAAATACCGTACAGCTTTTCTGTACCCGATAATAAGGGAATACTTTTCGATATAGCGGGGAACAGAGCCTTTGTATATCTTGATTTTACAGATGAAAAATTAAGCGTTATAATCCCGCAGACCGAGGATTTCGACCCGACCGATTTCGGGTATTCCGGGGATTTTAAAATCAGGGGCGATTTATCCGTTTTGGCGGCGATAATAGACTATGCCGGCGGAATAACATTAGATGATAACGGCGAGCAGGTGCGGTATACCGGCGTTCAAATATCGGATATTATGAGCCGCAGCACCGAAAGCGAAAAACAGCTGCGCTTAATAATTCCCGCTATTATGCGGTCGGTTGCGGAAAATGGGCTTGAGGACGAGGCGTTTAATTTTATTATTGATAAATCGGACACCGATCTGACCGTTCCCGATGTGCTTATGTGGCAAAATTATATAAGCAAGCTATGCAAAAACGGCAGAATAATAAACTGAAAACCGCCGTCGGCTTTCTAAAATTAGGTGTTTGCCCCTTTACAATTGACAAAACCTCCGTGAAAGATTATAATAGTTAGGTATAATTTTGCGGAGGTAGAGCTTTGAAAACGGTAAATGAAATTTTTGCAAGTAATGTTTTTAACGATTCGGTAATGCTTGAAAGGCTGCCGAAAGATACATACAAGGCGCTGAAAAGCGCCATAAAAGAGGGTACCGGTATTGACAGCAGCATAGCCGATACCGTAGCCTCGGCTATGAAGGACTGGGCTATTGAAAAAGGTGCCACGCACTATACGCATTGGTTTCAGCCGCTTACGGGCATTACCGCCGAAAAGCATGACAGCTTTATTTCCCCCACAGAGGACGGCGGAATTATTATGGAATTTTCCGGCAAGGAGCTTATAAAGGGCGAGCCGGACGCGTCGTCTTTCCCGTCGGGCGGGCTTCGCGCCACCTTTGAGGCGAGAGGATATACCGCGTGGGACCCCAGCTCCTATGCGTTTGTAAAGGACGATACGCTTTGTATTCCCACGGCGTTTTGCTCATACTGCGGCGAGGCGCTCGATCAGAAAACACCGCTGCTGCGCAGTATGGACGCAATAAACAAGCAGGCGCTCAGAATTGCCAAAATATTCGGGCTTAAAAATGTAAAGCGGGTAAATACCACGGTAGGACCCGAGCAGGAATACTTTTTAGTCGATAAAAAAATGTACGATAAACGCCCCGACCTTATCTATTGCGGAAGAACGCTTATTGGCGCAATGCCGCCTAAGGGGCAGGAAATGGATGACCACTATTTCGGCGTTTTAAAGCCGAGGGTGGCGGCGTTTATGCGCGACCTTGATAATGAACTTTGGAAACTCGGCGTGCTTGCGAAAACCGAGCACAACGAGGTGGCCCCCGCGCAGCACGAGCTGGCGCCCATATTCACCACTACAAACATTGCGGCGGATCACAATCAGCTTACAATGGAAATGATGAAGAAAACCGCTTTGCGGCACGGGCTTGTGTGTCTGCTGCACGAAAAACCGTTCGACGGGGTAAACGGCAGCGGCAAGCATAATAACTGGTCGCTCTCAACCGATACGGGGCTGAACTTTTTAAGCCCCGGCAAAAACCCGGGTGAAAACCTGCTGTTTATGCTTACCTTAGCCGCCGTTATACGCGCGGTTGACGAGCACCAGGATCTGCTCAGAATTTCGGTTGCAACCGCGGGCAACGACCACCGCCTCGGTGCAAACGAGGCGCCGCCCGCCATAATTTCAATGTTTTTGGGCGATGAACTTACCGAGCTGCTTGATTCGATAGCAAGCGGTCAGCATCACGATAACGCAAAGCGGGTCAAAATGACGGTTGGGGCGGACATAATTCCCTACATACGTAAGGATAATACCGACCGCAACCGTACCTCGCCCTTTGCGTTTACTGGCAATAAGTTTGAGTTCAGAATGTTAGGCTCCGCTTCCTCTATATCCGATACCAACGTAATGCTTAACACCATGGTAGCCGACGTTTTTGCCGACTTTGCCGACAGGCTTGAAAAAGCGGAAAACACCGAAGCCGAAATTAAAAAGATAATAAAGGAAACGGTAAGAAAGCATAGCCGCATAATATTCAACGGCGACGGATATTCCGAAGAATGGCAGAAAGAGGCAGAAAAGCGCGGACTGCTGAACCTGAAAAGCACGCCTGACGCGCTGCCACTGCTTAAAACCGAAGAAAATATCGCGCTGTTTGAGCGCCACGGTGTATTAAGCCGCGCCGAGATAAATTCACGCGTGGATATAGTGCTTGAAAACTATTCAAAAATACTCCACATTGAGGCGCTCACCCTTATTGAAATGATGAACCGCGAGGTTATTCCCGCAATAAGCGAGTATACCGACAGGCTATGCTCTGCCCTTATAAACAAGCGTAATTTGGGCGTAAGGCTTGATGAGCTTGCCGATACTGAGATTATAGCGCGGCTTTCCGCTGCGGGCAGCGAGATATATAAGCTGACCTCCGAGCTTAAAATGGCGGTTATGACGGCGGAAAAACTGCCCGATATGCTTGAGCGCTCCCGTATGTACCACGATACGGTGCTCAGACTTATGAACGATATCCGCAAATATGCCGACAGCTCTGAGGCGGTTGTATCAAAGGATTGCTGGCCCTACCCGAGCTACGGCGAACTGCTTTTCAGTATTTGAACGTAAAAAATGCGGCGTTACCGCCGCAAAAGCAGAATTTAAGGTTTATAGACAAACCCCGGCAGGACTAAACCTGTCGGGGTTGTTTTTATATAACCTTGCTTAAAAAATCTTTAAGGCGCGGACTTTGGGGATTGCCGAAAATTTCTTCGGGTGTGCCTTCTTCCATAATAATGCCCTCGTCTATAAACAGCACACGGTCGGCAACCTCGCGGGCAAAGCCCATTTCGTGGGTTACTACCGCCATTGTCATGCCGTCCTCCGCCAGCTTTTTCATAACGCCCAAAACCTCGCCCACCATTTCGGGGTCGAGCGCGCTTGTAGGCTCGTCAAACAGCATAACGTCGGGCTGCATACAAAGCGCCCTTACAATCGCCACGCGCTGCTTTTGTCCGCCCGAGAGCTGCCCGGGGTAGGCGTTTGCGCGGTCGGCAAGCCCTACGCGGTCAAGCAATTCTGTCGCCCGTTTTTCGGCGTCGGCTTTTGAAAGCTTTAAAAGCTTCATAGGCGCTAAGGTCATATTTTTTAAAACCGTCATATGCGGGAATAAATTGAACTGCTGAAAAACCATTCCCATTTTTTGGCGGTGTTTATTTATATTTATTTTCGGGTCGGTAATATCAACGCCCTCAAAATAAATTTTACCGCCCGTAGGCTCTTCAAGCAGGTTGAGGGTGCGCAGAAAGGTGGATTTACCAGAGCCGGAGGGCCCTATTATAACAACAACTTCGCCTTTGTGAATTTCGGTTGTTATGCCCTTTAAAACCTGCACCTTGCCTTTGGCTTTTAAGGCATCTTTTTCCCTATCGTTAACCGTTTTCCCTATCAAGCC
>CAJJPG010000140.1 GCA_905193585.1 uncultured Oscillospiraceae bacterium | reverse complement strand
CTCAAACCCCGCCACATACACGGGCGTTTTCGGGGATATCCGCGAGCTTTTCGCATCTACTAAGGATGCGAAGACCCACGGCTACACCGCGGGGCGGTTCTCGTTTAACGTTAAGGGCGGCAGGTGCGAAGCCTGCCAGGGCGACGGTATTCTTAAAATTGAAATGCACTTTTTGCCCGATATTTACGTTCCGTGCGAGGTGTGCGGCGGCAAAAGGTACAACCGCGAAACCCTGAACGTGCTTTACAAGGGCAAGAGCATTTATGACGTGCTTGAAATGACGGTTGAAGAGGGTATGAACTTCTTTGAGAGCATACCGCGTATTCACCGCAAGCTGAAAACGCTTTTTGACGTGGGGCTGGGTTATATTAAAATCGGTCAGCCCGCCACCACCCTTTCAGGGGGCGAGGCGCAGCGCGTAAAATTAGCGGCGGAGCTTTCAAAGCGCAGCACGGGCAAGACGGTTTATATTCTCGATGAACCCACAACGGGCTTGCACACGGCGGACGTGCACAAGCTGATAGAGGTTTTGCAGCGCTTTGTGGACGGCGGAAACACCGTGCTTGTGATAGAGCATAATTTGGACGTTATTAAAACTGCTGACTATATTGTGGACCTAGGACCCGAGGGCGGCGATAAGGGCGGCACGGTGGTGTGCGCGGGAACGCCCGAAAAAATAGCCGCCTGCGAAAAATCCTACACGGGTAAGTTCTTGAAAAAACTGCTTTAAATTTACACATTATTCACCAAACGTGCGTTTTCAGCGTATAAAATGAAACAAATGGGGTGAAAATGCTTGTTTGGGTATGTAAGGGCTTGCAAGCCGGAGCTTAAAATTAAGGAATACGAGACCTACAAGGCGGTTTATTGCTCGCTTTGCCGCCTTATGGGGCGGGAGTACGGCTTGTGGTCGCGCTTTACGCTAAGCTATGATTTCACCTTTTTGGCGCTGCTTAATATGTCGCTTAAAAGCGGGTGCGACCCCGTAGAACGCGGCAGGTGCTTTTTTAACCCCTTAAAAAAGTGTAACTACTGCAAAAACAGCGAACCTCTCAGTATGCCCGCAGCGGCGGCAATGATAATGTGCTACTATAAGCTTTTGGATAATATATCCGATGAAAAGGGAATTAAAAAACTGGGGTATATTATTATTAAGCCGCTTTTTAAAAGGGCAAATAAAAAAGCCGCGAAAAAGTACCCGCAGCTTGAAAAAATAATTTCCGATTATATTTCGGCGCAAACAGCGCTTGAAAAGGCGGGCTGCCGTGAATTAGACGCCGCCGCCGACCCCACGGCGCTTGCGCTTTCGGGTATTTTGCAGCTTTGCAGTGAGAACCCCTCGCAAAAGCGGGTGCTTGACCGCTTGGGCTACTGCATAGGCAGGTATATATATTTGCTTGACGCGGCGTGCGATTTACCCGACGATATTAAAAACGGTTCTTATAACTGCCTTTCCTACTCCTGCGAGGGCGACCCCGCGGAATATGCGAAAAACCGCATAACGCCGCAGCTTTATTTCTGCGCTAACGAGGCGGGCAAGGCGTTTGAGCTGTTGGATATTAAAAAATACAAGCCCATACTCGGGAATATAATATATTTGGGGCTTGAGGATACATTCAAAAAGGAGCTTGGCAAAAATGACAAATCCGTATGAGGTGTTGGGCGTTTCCGAAAACGCGAGCGACGAGGAAATTAAAAAGGCTTACAGAGAACTTGCGCGGAAATACCACCCCGATAATTACTCCGATAACCCGCTTTCCGATTTAGCGGGCGAGAAGATGAAAGAAATTAACGAGGCTTATGACCAGATAGTTAACGCCCGCCGCGGGGGACAGACAGCGGGCGGCAGCGCATATAACGCAAATGCGGCTTCAGCCTTTCCCGAGGTGCGCACCCTTATAAATCAGGGCAGGCTTGAACAGGCGCAGGAGGTGCTTGACGGCGTACCGCCGCAGCAGCGAAACGCCGAGTGGTATTTTTTGAACGGCACCGTGCTTTACCGCCGCGGCTGGTTCGACCAGGCGTTTACAAGTTTCACCACGGCCGCAAGGATGAACCCGAATAACCCCGAGTACCAAAACGCGGCGCAAAATGCCGCGCGCCAGCAGGGAAGACAGTATAACCCCTACCGCAGTTACGGCGGAAACGGCAGCTGCAGTGCGTGCGATGTGTGCCAGGGGCTTATTTGCGCCGATTGCTGCTGCGAGTGCATGGGCGGCGACCTGATACCATGCTGCTGATATGAAACAAACGGTTAAAATTACATTTTGCGGAATAATTGCGGCGCTGTCTGCGGTTTTTATGCTGCTTTCCTATTTTCCGTATTTAACCTACGCAGTGCCCGCCGTTGCGGGCTTGCTTATAATGATAACGGTAATCGAAGCGGGGTACAAATGGGCGCTGGGCGCGTATATAGCCGCTTCGGTGCTTGTATTTCTGTTTGCCGAGCCCGAGGGCAAGCTCCTGTATATCTGCTTTTTCGGGTATTACCCCATTTTAAAGGCGGTTTTTGACAGGCGCAAAAGCCGCGCTTTAGAGTGGATTTTGAAACTTGTGGTTTTCAACGCGGCAATTATTACGGTTTATTTTGTTTTAGCCCGCGCTTTCGGCGTATCGGTAGAGGAATTCGGGGAATTCGGAAAATACAGCGAGTATATTTTTCTGCTGCTCGGCAATGCTGTGTTTGTGTTTTACGATATTGCCGTTTCGCGTATGGCGGCGGTTTATATGCATATGCTGCACCCGAGGGTGCAGAGAATTTTAAGGGGAAAATAAAACTGTAGGGGATGAACGGTTTGAAACTTAAAAAAGCGGCGGCAGCCCTGCTCGCTTTTCTTTGCGCGCTTGTGTTTGCGGGATGTACGGGCGGCGGCGATACTTCTTCGGATGTTACGTATGTTAACGCAAAGGCGGAAAAATTTAAAGAGTTCAGGGTTGAAAAATTTAATTTAAAATTCAGCACGCCCGATGACTGGCAAGAGGATAACAAGGACACCGAGCTTGATTGGTACTGCGAAAACAGCTCGGTGGGTATGGGGATTTTCGGCTATTACCGCTCCGATTTTGCCGACAGTGCCAATGTTACGGATATTCTGTCGCAGCAATCAAAGGATAATATGGAGCGCTACCAGAATATTCAAAAGCTGGAGCATACGCCCGAGTTTGCATCAACCGATAAAAATATAACCGCCGAGCTTTATTCGGCGGAGTATGAGGGCGCAAAGATATACCAGTATTTCTGCTATGTTGAGTTTAAGGAAAACGATGAATTCTTTTGGGTGACATTTTCATCTCAACCCTCTTATATGAAAAAGAATTTTAAAATGTTGGAAAAAATAATCGATTCCTTTGAAATTGAAAAAGGCGGCGAAAAATAATGAAAATGCAGGAAAGCGTTTTAAAGCGCGTCAGAATGATTGAGGAAAAGCACGGTATTACATACGCCAAAACAGACGGAAAGCTGTATAAGGCGCTGAGAGTCAGCTATACCTTGCTTTTTATTTACACTATGGGTGTAAATCTTTTGTTTATATGCGGTATGCTCCTGACACGCCTTGGCACGGATAATTTCAAAAGCATATTAAATTCGCTTATTACTGTTATCGTTTGCACGGTGCTTATAATTGCGGGTTATGCTTTAAGCTTTACGCGCTTTAAACTTGTTTCGGGAATTTTAAGCATACTGCCCGAAATTATGCTTGTGGCGGTCTTCGGGTCTATTATGAAGGACTCGCTCGGCGTTATGGGCTTTACGCCTTCGTATTTCTGGCGGCATTTCGCTCCGCTTTTAATTCTTGTGATTTTAATGGCTGCCACAACCGTTATAGCGGTAAGGGCGCGCATTAAAACCGAAAAGCAGTATAAAAAGGTTTTGGATAATCTTTACGCGCTTTACAGTGTTAACACAAACGATATTTCCGATGAGCAGTGGGAAATATTCTTAGCCGAGTACGACCCGACTGATTATAAAAAGCTGTTTAAAGAGAACAGGGAAAAAGAGTAAAAAACAAAACCGGCAAGTACCGTTCGATACTTGTCGGTTTTGGTGCGGGTGACAGGACTTGAACCTGCACGCCGGGGCGCCAGCTCCTAAGGCTGGTGCGTCTGCCAATTCCGCCACACCCGCATGCAACAAACGATATTTTACTTTAAAATGATGAAAAAGTCAAGAGAAAAATTGATTTTTTAACAAATAAACGCTGATTTTATTAACACACCGAAATTCCTTTCGTAATATATATTGTAGCTTGCGAAAGGTGTGTTTTATATG
>CAJJPG010000139.1 GCA_905193585.1 uncultured Oscillospiraceae bacterium | reverse complement strand
CGTTAGCCTTGCTGCAAATTTCTCGCTTCGCCGAATAAAAAATTCGGCGGCAGAAACTTTTAACCTACCGAAACAAAAAATTTTGTTATAAGACGAAGCCGACTAAACGCAGGAATACTGCCGTATTTCAAGTTTTGAGGCAATGTATTATGCAAAATTTTGTTTCGTAGGCGCGACAGGTTCGAGTCCTGTCACACTATCTGCGCAGGGCGGGGATTATTCTGCCGAGCGCTGAAAATAAATACTTATAATTAACCGCCAAAACGAGCATTACGCAAAGCACCTGAACGGGAATCCAGAACGGCAGCTCGAAAACAATAAAAGCGGTTTGCACAAGTGTTATTGCGGTATTTGCGGCAACGCTGCCGCAGTAAAGCTTAAAGCGGATATATTTTCTTGAATTTGCGGCACGGATTAAAAACACTGCAAAATAGCTTATAAACGTGGCTATTGCCGCGCCCTGAACGCCGAGGGGTGACGGTATAAGCAGAAAGTTAAGCGCAATATTTATAGTAGCGCCCGCCATTGCGGTTAAAAATGATATTCCGCTCTGCTTGGTAACAACATACACCGTGCCTAGGAATGAGGTAAACGCCGTAAACACCATTGAAAGCGATAAAACAGGCACATACTTCCATGCCTCGTAATATTCCGCGGCGGAGAGTATTTTTATAGCGGGCTTTGCAAGGGCGATTATTCCCGAGCCTGCCAAAAACATAACCGCCTGAAACGAGCGCCAAACGCCGCCGAAAAACTCGGCGTGCTCCCTTTCGTCCCCGTGCGACTCAACAACGGCGGAAAACTGCCACGCCTGCATAAATACGCTTGATACTATGGTTAAAATAGTGGGAATCTTATAGGACACCGCGTAAATACCGTTTGCCGTATCGCCTATATAGCCGTTTACCATATAGCGGTCGGAAACGCTGGTTATCCACCAAAAAACCGTTGTGGGAATAAGCGGAATACTGTATTTAAGCATTTTAATAAATGCTTTTTTGCGCGGGTGCGGGGTGAATTGCAGCCACAGCTTTTCTTTGACAAACAGAAAGACGGTGCAGAGAAAATCCGCAAGAACTACCGAAAGCACATAGCCTGTAAGCCCGATTTTCATAACCGCCAAAAATATTATATTAAGCGCGATTACAAGAGATGTGTTAATTATACCCTGAATCGCAAAAAGCGCCGTGTTTCCCCGCGCCCTTATAAACTGTGCGCAAAGCGAATGGTAGCATGAGGAAAGCGTATATATAACAATGAGCCAGATATGCCCGCGAAACTCCTTGACTATGCCGAGCAGCGGAACTATGGGAATAAACATAAGCGCGCCCAGAGTTATAACAACAAAGCCCGCCGTGAAAATACTTCGTCTGCCGCGCTCGTTATCAAGCGCAAAGCGGAAAACACCGTCGGTAATGCCGAGCGATATTACTGGGAAAAGCAGGTTTGCGGTTTGGGTTATTAAGTCCGCCGTGCCGTAATCGGACGGCGACATATAGCCTGTGTAAAACCGCACCATGAAAAAAACGAGTATTTTCGAGCCGAATGTGCCTATGCTTATAAGCAGTGTATTTGAAAACAAAGTTTTATATTTATTAGCCAAGCGGGAAATTTCACCTCTTTGGTAGAACATAGCATTATTTATATTACCACATTTATCCGCCGTTTACAACTTTTTTTAAAAAGTACTTGACAAATACACATGAACGGTGTATCATATGAACAGAAATTCAAATGAATGAATATTCATATGAATGGAGGTTGAAATATGGAAAAGCATATGCACGACCATGCCGAAATGCTTAAAGCGGTGCGGCACGAGCTGCCGAAGGATGAAATGCTTTGCGATTTAGCCGATTTATTCAAGCTTTTCGGCGATACAACGCGTATGCGCATATTGTTTTCGCTTTTTGAATCGGAAATGTGCGTTTGCGCCATTGCGGAGCTGCTGGGTATGACCCAATCGGCAATTTCGCACCAATTAAAGGTTCTAAAGCAGAGCAATTTAATTGCCTGCCGCAGGGAGGGCAAAACGATTTTTTATTTCCTTGCAGATGATCATGTGCGAACGATTATAGGTCAGGGATTTAATCATTTAACAGAAGAAAGGAAAATGAAAAATGAAAAAAACATTTGAACTTGAAGATCTCGATTGCGCAAACTGCGCCGCTAAAATGGCGGAGGAAATAAGAAAAATTGAGGGCGTTACCTTTGCGGATGTGAATTTCCTTACCCAGAAAATGACCGTTGAGGCGGATGATAGTGAGTTTGATAACATTATGAAAAAGGCGGTTAAGGTTTGCCGCAGGGTTGAACCCGATTGCCGCATAATACTTAAATAAAGCAAAAAGGGGAGCTTTTTATGAGCCGCAGACATAAAAAAAGGCTTATCCGCATAATTGCGGCGGCGGTGCTGCTGGTTGCGGCGGCGCTTATTCCGGTTGACGGGTGGCTTAAAGCCGTTATATTCCTTATTCCTTACTTCACCGTAGGGTACGATGTGCTTTGGGGCGCTGTAAGGAACATTGCCCACGGTCAGGTTTTTGACGAGCAGTTTTTAATGTCTATTGCAACTATAGGCGCTTATGCTTCGGGCGAGTACCTTGAGGCGGTTGCGGTTATGCTGCTTTATCAGGTGGGCGAGCTTTTCCAAGGCATTGCCGTGGGTAAAAGCCGCAAGAGCATTTCAAGCCTGATGGATATCAGACCCGACAGCGCCACGGTGCTGCGCGACGGCGAGGAAATAAAGGTATCTCCCGAGGAAGTATCCAAGGGGGAAACAATTATTGTAAAGCCGGGCGAGAAGATACCGCTTGACGGCACTGTGCTTACAGGCGAGACCTCTGTAAATACCGCCGCGCTTACGGGCGAGAGTATGCCGCGCGATATTAAAGAGGGCGATAAGGTGGTAAGCGGCTCTGTAAACCTTACGGGCGTTATAACCGTGAAAACCGAAAGCGTTTACAGCGAAAGCACGGTTGCGAAAATTCTTGACCTTGTGGAAAATTCGTCCTCTAAAAAGGCTAAGGCTGAAAACTTTATTACCCGCTTTGCAAAATATTACACCCCCGCAGTGGTTATAGCGGCGGTTGTGCTGGCTGTTTTGCCGCCCCTTATTATAGGCGGCGGCTGGAGCGATTGGCTGCAGCGCGCGCTTAACTTCCTTGTTGTTTCCTGCCCCTGCGCGCTTGTAATTTCGGTTCCGCTCTCATTCTTCAGCGGTATAGGCGGCGCGTCAAAGCGCGGCGTGCTTATTAAAGGCTCAAATTATCTTGAAGTGCTTTCAAAGGTTGAAACCGTAGTTTTTGATAAAACGGGAACGCTTACAAAGGGTTGCTTTACCGTCAGCGCCATTCACCCCGAAAAATCGGACGAGGCGGAGCTTTTGGACGTTGCGGCAGCGGCGGAAAGCTACTCAAACCACCCTATAGCCGAGTCTATAATCGCGGCGCATAAGGGTCACATTGACCCCTCGCGCATAGGCGAGGTAAAGGAACACGCCGGAATGGGAATTGAGGCGGTAATAGACGGCAGAACGATTTTCGCCGGCAATAGCAGGCTTATGGATAGGGTGGGCGCTAAATGGCACAACTGCCATATAAACGGTACGGTTATTCATATTTCGGAAGGCTCTGATTATTTGGGGCACATAGTTATTACCGATGAAGTAAAGCCCGATTCAAAGGACGCGATAGCCGCCCTTAAAAAGCTTGGCATTACCAAAACCGTAATGCTTACGGGCGACCGCAGGGAAATAGGCGAGGCGGTAGGCAAGGAGCTGGGGCTTGACGAAATTCACGCGGAGCTTATGCCGGCAGATAAGGTGTCGGCGGTTGAAAAGCTGATAAGCGAAAACAAGACCCTTGCCTTTGTGGGCGACGGCATAAACGACGCGCCCGTGCTGGCGCGCGCCGATGTAGGCATAGCAATGGGCGCTATGGGCAGCGACGCGGCTATTGAGGCGGCGGATATAGTGCTTATGGACGATAAGCCCTCAAAGCTGGCGGACGCGGTTAAAATCGCGAGAAAAACTATGGCTATAGTGCGGCAGAATATAATCTTCGCACTGGCAATAAAGGCGGCGGTGCTGCTGCTGAGCGCCGTAGGCCTTGCAAATATGTGGATAGCCATTTTTGCCGATGTGGGCGTTACCATAATAGCGATATTAAACGCCATGCGCGCTATGAAATAACAGACATTAGATTTTAGAAAAATACCCCACAGTCACTAACGTGACAGCCGCTGACGGCGGCGATCCCCTCTGTTTCGGCAAAGCC
>CAJJPG010000138.1 GCA_905193585.1 uncultured Oscillospiraceae bacterium | reverse complement strand
TGAATATTATGAGTGATTATTCTTATGAAGTACAGCTTGCAGATGTTAAAATTATAAACGGAAATAAAACAGAACTGTTAGTTTACGGTGGAGGTAATGCTAAAAACGGTGCGACCGCAATGGCGGAGAATGCTTCTGTTTCGGTAACACGCAACCATACATCAACTAATATCGGCTCTCCGAAAGGAGATTATCTGCATTTGCTGTATATTGCGAATAATATAAGTTCAAGTCTTACATCTGTTCGCTTTTCAAATGAAGAATATACCGTTAAACCCGGCGACTGTCTTGAATATGATATACACTGCGACAATCGGCTTACTAATTCGGGCTTCGGCGTAGATATTAAGCTGAAAAGCGGAACGGATATAAATGCTTCGGGCTGGCTGGACCAAAATGCGATTCCCGGAGTTATAGGTATAGAAAACCGCAGACTTGCAGGCGGCTGGCATCACCGCAAGCTTAATATAAGCGGTGCGGCGGGGGAAACAGTAACTGAGTGGAATTTTGCCGGAAGCATAAATATACCAGATGAGCTTTGGCAAAGCATAGGCCGTATGTTCGAGGCGGACATAGATAATGTACGCATTACAAACAACGGAAAAACAGTTAAGGAAATTTATAAGGATGGCGCACCGGCAGACAATACTGTTGTAAGGCGGCAAAGCAATATGACGGTAAATTTATCTTCTGTTTCGCTTGAAGCTCCTAAGCCGATATATGAGGCAGTTACAACAGTTGACGGCGAGGTTTTTGTAGTTCTTATAATGTAAAGGACTTTGGTGCAAAGGGTGACGGCAAAACCGATGATACAAATGCTTTTCAATCGGCTTTGTATGCGGCGGAAAAGCTTGGCGGCGGAACGGTTTACGCTCCTGCCGGTAATTATAAAATTGAGGGCAGGCTGTATATTCCGGGCGCGGTAACGCTTTTGGGAGACTGGCATACTCCCGGCAGTGACGGCAAGGAAACTTTGCTTATGGCGTACAGCGGTAAGGGTGATGCCGAGTGGCTTGACCGTATGTATTCTGCCGCTGAAAAGGAATATACCTTTTGGTGTGAAAACCGTATGACGGAATCGGGACTTAACAGGTATTACTGCGACGGAAAGGACGGTTTCGGTCGGGGTGCGGCAGAATATCTGTGCAAGCGATGCGGACTGGATAAGCCTAACGAGGCTGATATTGAGGAGTATTCAAAATGTCTTATGTCATTTTGCGAAAGCGGCTGGGACTGTACGAGCCGCTTTGATATGAGGGCGCACGAATTTAACGCGCTTGACTTAAATTCCCTGCTTTACGGTATGGAAAAGAATATGGAGTATTTCTCAGAGGTTCTTAAAAACGGTAAAAGTGGCGTTTGGCTTGCGCGCGCTGAAAAAAGAAAGCTTTTGATGAATAGTCTGATGTGGAGTGAGGATAACAGCGCCTTTTATGATTATGATTTTAAAAGGCAGAAAATATCCGACTTCTTTTCCGCTGCTTCGTTTTACCCTTTGGCATTCGGTCTTGCAACAAATGAACAGGCAGAAAAAACCGTTGCCTGCTTGCCGAAAATAGAAATGCTTTACGGAACCGCCGGATGTGAGAAAAGGAACGATAACAGGAATCTGCAATGGGATTATCCGAACGGTTGGGGCTGTCTTCAGTATATTGTAATAAAAGGTCTTTTGAATTACGGCTACAAAAGCGATGCCCTTCGTATCGCAGGTAAATATGCTTCGCTTGTTGAAAGTAACTTTGAAAAAACAGGAACACTTTGGGAAAAGTATAATGTTGTTACGGGCGGAGCTTCCACCGCAGCAGAATACGAAACGCCCGCCATGATAGGCTGGAGCACGGGCATATATCTTTATGTACTTAAACTATGTTTATCAGAATGAGAACACCGTCAAAGAGTACAGAAGTGAATTTCTGAGGAATATAAGCGGTGTATACGAATGTAATAAAGATTATGTAAGTAATATTTTTGTTTTCAAGAGAGTGTAAAATTGTACTGCTCAAGAGTTTTGATTGGAAGTATAAGACCAAGAAAATATTATGTGTCATTTGAGTACATAATATATTTATAACTATAAATTATTAAGGATGTGTCATCGATGAAAGAACTTAAAAAGCCGTTTATAGGCGTTGCCTATTATCCGGAGGATTGGCCGGAAAGCGAAATGGATTACGATATTGCCAAAATGAAAGAGTTAGGCATAAGCGTTGCGCGTATCGGCGAGTTTGCGTGGAAGAAAATGGAGCCGGAGGAGGGCGTTTTCAACTTTGACTGGCTGCATAAGGTTGTGGATAAGCTTGGTGAAGCAGGTATTCGTGTGATTATGGGCACACCCACCGCTGTTCCGCCGAAATGGCTTAGCTCGCTTGACCCTACAATGCTGCGGGAGGATGCCTGCGGTCATCAGTATGCGCACGGCGGCAGACGGGACGCCTGCTCAAATAATCCGACATATCTTGCACACTGCGACAGAATTGTAAAAAAGCTTGCACAGGAATTCGGCGATGATGAGAATATCGTCGGTTGGCAGATTGATAATGAAATTTATCTGCAAAGCTGCCATTGCCGCCATTGCGACAATCAGTTCCGCCGCTATTTAAAGAAGAAATACGGCACAATTGAGGAGCTGAACAGCCGCTGGAATTTAAATCTTTTCAGTCAGGCATATGCAAGCTTTGATGAGATTGACACGCCGCGAATCGGCTGGTTTAACCCGCATTACCTGATGGAGTATATGAATTTTGACGGCGATAATCAGATTGCATTTGTGGCCCGCCAGGCGGCAATTTTAAAGAAATATGTAAAAGCTCCGATAGGTACGGATCAAATGCCGGTCAACCGTATGAATTACCGCGAATTGCACCGTCCGCTGGATGTTATACAGTTCAATCATTATAATGTTCCCGGTAACCTTTGGGAAACAGGGCTGTGGATGGATTACTTACGCTGCTTAAAGGATACGCCGTTCTGGAATACCGAAACCGCTACCTGCTGGAACGGCTCCACTGCAATGCCCGGAAGTATTAAGCCTGACGGATTTTGCTATGTAAATACCTGGATGCCGATAGCGCTTGGCGGCGAGGCTAATATGTACTGGCTGTGGCGCACCCACTGGGCAGGACACGAGCTTATGCACGGCTCAGTTTTGGAAAGCAGCGGCAGACCGCAGTATAATATAGCGGAAGTTACAAAAGCGGCGGAGGATTTTAAAAAGGCGTCTGCCTTTGTGACAGGCACAAAGGTAGATACAAAAGCGGCACTGCACTTTACCGCACTAAATGACAAGCTTTATGCAAACCAGCCCATTGTTGAGGGATTTGTATATGACAGAGAGCTTAAAAATTATTTCTATAAACCGATGATAGACAGCGGCCTGCGCCCCGACGTTATAGACGCGGGAGCTGATATAGATAAATATAAGCTTATATTCTCGCCGCTTATGCCTATACTTGACGAGTACGGATTGCCCGAGCGTATAGCCGAATGGATTAAAAACGGCGGCGTATGGGTAACAGGACCTATGACCGATATACGCACCGCAGACGGCACCAAATATACGGATAGACTGCACGGTATGCTTGAAAGCCTAACGCCTGCCTATTTGAACTGCTTTGTGCCCGATGCTGAAAAGCGTGTAAAAAGTGAATGGAAGGACGGTTCTGAGTTTGGCGGAAATATGTATTACGAGCTGTTCAAACCCGATAATAACGCAGATATTGCCAACGTGAAATTTGGCAGTAAATATATAGAGGGATTAAGCATTTTACAGCAATATAAGGTCGGCAAGGGTACGGTTATAATACTTGGTACTCTGCCCGATTATGACGATATGCGTAAGCTCATAACCTACGCCTGTAAGGAAGCGGAAATCCCATGCAACCGTACCGAGGGCAATTCAATAATGGTTGCCGACCGTAAGGGTGAAAACAGTAAAGGCGTTATACTGATTGATATATGCGGAAAAGGCGGTATTTACCATAATGATAAACCGCTGTGCGATGTACTTACAGGTAAAAGCTATACGGGAGATATAACGGTAGAGCCGTATGGTGTGCTTGTTTTAGAGGAGTAAATATTTATTTGTTTTTCCTGTTCTGCCGATGGAATGGGAAGGGAAAGTATTTAAAGAAGATGTTGACCAACGGCAACGCTTTTAAAAAAAGTTATTATTAAAAGGTAATATTCAATACGGCTTTTTGAAATTAAATAAAAATATATTTATGTGTATCTTAAAACCCCGCTGACTGAACATTGCGTTTTAGTCGGCGGGGTTAAAATATATGAAAAGATT
>CAJJPG010000137.1 GCA_905193585.1 uncultured Oscillospiraceae bacterium | reverse complement strand
ACCATTGTTAAGTTGTATTTTAACCTTTTACAAAAACAAGCATAAAAAAGCGTGATGCTCCTCAAAATCGGACCGTCACGCTTTTTAAATTTAAACTCTTAAACTCTGCTTAAAAGTATCTCCGCTTTTCCCGTAACCTTTACATTAAGCCCTGCGGGAACAAAAACGCTGCCGCCCTTTGCGGCTACAAGCTCGCCGCCGTCCCATGAAACGCCTATCTCGCCGTCAAGCACCAAAAGCGATATAAAGCTGTCGTCACGGCGCATAGTAAAATTGCCGTCCAGCTCCAAAAGCTCGGTTGTGAAAAGCTTACAGCTTGCAAGCTCTCTTCTGCTACCGTATTCGGTTTTTTCACGCTTTCCTACCGAGCCGTAGGGTATAGTCGGTCTTTCGCGTTTTGTAACGTCAAGCGCTTTTTCTATATGCAGCGGGCGCGGCTTACCGTCAGCCCCCAATCTGCCGTAATCGGAAACGCGGTATGTAGTATTTGAATTTTGCTGAACCTCGGCTATAAGTATTCCCGCGCCTATTGCGTGCAGCGTTCCCGCGGCGATAAAGAAAACGTCGCCCTTGTGAACCGGCACGTAATTGCAAATTTCGGACAAGGTGTTATCCTTAATTCTGCGCTCAAATTCTTCACGCGATACCTCTTTGTTAAAGCCGTAAATAAGTTCGGCGCCCTCGTCGCAGTCAACCACGTACCACATTTCGGTTTTGCCGAACTCGCCCTCGTTTTTAAGCGCGTAATCATCGTCCGGGTGGACCTGAACGGAAAGTCTGTCCTTCGCGTCTATAAGCTTTATAAGCAGCGGAAAGAACGGAAACGCCGCCGCGTTTTTGCCGAGAGCCTTATCGCCCCAAAGCTCAATAACCTCGGGTAAGGTCTTTCCGGCAAGCTCGCCGTTTGTAACTATGTCGGCTCCGTCCTTATGGCAGGAAAGCACCCACGCCTCGGCAGCCTTTTCTTTATCTGTCTTAAAATGATAATCGGTTTTAAGCCGTGTGCCGCCCCATAAATAATCTTTTATGGGCGGTTGCAATAGCAGGGGATACATAAATATTAACTCCTTATGTAAATTTACTTATATATTATATCATATTATTTTGAAAGCGCAAGATTTTAATGCAAAAAATGCTTGACCTTTCATATACAGTGTGCTATAATACTATTACCTCTGAAAGGTTCTTTTTTTTTTGCAAAGGAACCGGTTGTAATGCCATGCGCCCTTGCGCGTGTGCTTTTCGTGCGCGTTTTCAACGCGAGCGGGTGCAACGGGACGGGCAAAACCGAGGGAGGCGTTTACTTTTACGTTGCCGTATAAATCGGCTTGAATTAGTAAAAGCAAAAAATATTTCCGTAAAGCGGGAGGTGCCGTTATGAGAGTTAAAATCACACTTGCATGCACTGAATGCAAGCAGCGCAATTACAACACAATGAAAAACAAGAAAAACGATCCTGATAGGCTTGAAATGAACAAGTATTGCAGGTTCTGCAAGAAGCACACCTTACACAAGGAAACGAAGTAGGAGGGTGGACGAATGAAAGTAATAAACAAAATTTGCCGCTTTGCGGCGTCGGTTTTCGGTCTTGCTTCTCTCGTTCTCTTCTTTATGCCGTTTGCAAATATTACAAGCGGCGGAAACAATGCTTCGGTAGTAGGTGCGGTTCTTGCCTTCGGCAGTAAGGTTACTGTCGGCGGAACGGAATACACAATGGCGAAATCGTCCGATATTCTGTTTTGCTTTATTTTAACAGCAATTGCATTTATTTTGAGCATTTTTTCCTTTAAATCCAAAAAGCTTCGCTACTTTGCTCCGGCAATCGGGTTGATTGACGCAATCTATATGCTGGTTATCGCCGTAAGCAATCCTTATAAGTTTGTTGATAGGCGTCCGTTACCGGATGTCACCGGTACTGCCTATTCAAGCTTCGTGCTTATTACGGCAATTGCCCTTTTTGTCTTCGTGGCGCTTGCCGCGGCTTACCTCTTTATAGATGATTATATTGAGGTTGCAGAATCAAAGGGCGAAAAGCTCACCATAGTAAAACGCGTTTTCCGTTTCTTCCGCGATTATAAAAGCGAAGTTAAGAAAATCGTATGGCCGGGTCCGCGCGATGTGGTTAAAAACACGGTTATCGTACTTATAATGTGCGTTATAGTCGGCGCGTTCATATGGTTGGTGGATTACGGTCTCGGTCAGCTCCTAAAACTGATATTGGGCGTGTAAGCCGCCGGAGGTAGTTTATGGCTGATACACAAGAAGCAAGATGGTATGTGGTTCATACCTATTCCGGTTATGAAAATAAGGTTGCAAGCGACTTGGCAACAATGGTTGAAAGCCGCGGTATGCAGGATTTAATTCAGGATATTAAAATTCCTACCGAAACCGTAACCGAAATTAAGGAAGATAAAAAACGCGAGGTCGAACGTAAAATATTCCCCGGTTACGTACTCATTAAAATGATAGTGACCGACGACAGCTGGTATGTTGTAAGAAACATTCGCGGCTGCACCGGTTTTGTGGGGCCGGCTTCAAAGCCTGTTCCGCTGACGGATGAAGAGGTAGTTGCATTAGGCGTTGAAAAGCACAGCGTTGAGGTGGGCTACCGCGAGGGAGATAACGTTAAGATCATCAGCGGCCCGCTTGAGGGCTACTCCGGAACCGTTAAATCGGTTGACACTGCGAACAATAACGTCTGCGTGGCGCTTTCAATGTTCGGCAGGGAAACTCCGGTTGAATTCGAGCTTGACCAAATAGCGCTCGATGACTAAACGCTTAATACGCAGAAATGCTTATTAACTTATCCGCTTATAACGCGGAAGCCCGGCACAGGCTTACGGTGCCACGGTGGGAGGAACGGAATATGACCGCTCCGAAAGGCGTTTTATCGCCGCTACCACGAATAATGGAGGTGCAAACAAATGGCTCAGAAAATCACAGGTTACATTAAACTTCAAATCCCCGCAGGTAAGGCTACTCCGGCTCCGCCGGTAGGTCCTGCTCTCGGTCAGCACGGCGTCAACATTATGGCGTTCACCAAGGAATTTAATGAGAGAACCAAGAATGATGCCGGTCTCATAATCCCGGTTGTTATCACCGTTTATGCAGATCACTCGTTCAGTTTTATCACTAAAACTCCGCCGGCAGCCGTTCTTATTAAGAAGGCTTGCGGCATTGAAAGTGCTTCCGGCACACCTAACAAAACCAAGGTTGCCAAAATCACCAGAGAGCAAGTTAAGAAAATCGCCGAAACAAAGATGCCCGACCTTAACGCTGCAAGCATTGAGTCCGCTATGAGTATGATAGCCGGTACTGCCCGCAGCATGGGTATAGAAGTTGTCGATTAAATTCTCTCTTGTGGGAGGAAAATTCCGATTTAACCACTTATTGGGAGGTAAACAATGAAACACGGTAAAAAATATAATGACAGCGCAAAGCTTATCGAAACCGGTAAGTTTTACGATACTGAAGAGGCGGTTGCGGTTGCAGTAAAGACCGGCACTGCCAAATTTGATGAAACGGTTGAAATTCACGTTCGCTTGGGTGTTGACTCACGCCACGCTGACCAGCAGGTCAGAGGCGCGGTTATTCTGCCTAACGGAACAGGTAAAACCGTAAGAACTCTTGTTTTCGCTAAGGGCGATAAGGCTGACGTTGCTAAAGAGGCAGGCGCTGATTTTGTAGGCGCTGAGGAGCTCGTTGCCAAAATCCAGAACGAAAACTGGCTTGATTTTGATGTTGTAATAGCAACACCCGATATGATGGGCGTTGTGGGTCGTCTCGGTAAGGTTTTAGGACCGCGCGGTCTTATGCCTACCCCGAAAGCAGGTACTGTAACCCCCGATGTTGCCAAGGCTGTTACCGAGGCAAAGGCAGGTAAAATTGAGTACCGTCTTGATAAGACCAACATTATCCACTGCCCCATAGGCAAGGTTTCATTCGGCGCTGAAAAGCTCCAGGAAAACCTTGACGCGCTTATGTCTGCTATTGTTAAGGCTAAGCCGGCTTCTACTAAGGGTCAGTATATCAAGTCCTGCGTTATAGCTACAACTATGGGCCCCGGAATAAAGCTCAATGTTGCTAAGTTCGGCGCATAAGACTTTAGTTTAAAAAGCATTGCGGCGGGTGAGAGTTTCCGCCCGCCGTAAAAATCTTAAACTTTTTTTAAAAAAAGTGTTGCATTATTTGCCGCTTTGGTGTATAATATATTTGTTGAGTTAAGTTAAATATCGCGGGGTGGAGCAGCTGGTAGCTCGTCGGGCTCATAACCCGAAGGTCGTTGGTTCAAGTCCAGCCCCCGC
>CAJJPG010000136.1 GCA_905193585.1 uncultured Oscillospiraceae bacterium | reverse complement strand
TAATTTTCAACACCTGCGCCGTGCGTGAGCACGCGGAGGATAGGGTTTACGGCAACGTGGGCGTTACAAAGGCGCTTAAAAAGCAAAACCCCAACATAATAGTGGCGGTTTGCGGCTGTATGGCGCAAAGGCAGAGCGTGGCAGATAAAATTAAACGCAGCTACCCTTATGTTGATATGGTGCTGGGCACGCAGGTTCAGCACAGGCTGCCCGAATTTATTTACAAAAGGCTTTCGGGCTCGGGCAGAATATTTGAGCTGGAGCTTTTAAACGAGGAAATACCCGAAAACGTTCCCATTAAAAGAGACGGCACGTTTAAGGGCTGGCTACCTATAATGTACGGCTGCGATAATTTTTGCACCTACTGCATAGTGCCGTATGTAAGGGGGCGCGAGCGCTCGCGGCAGCCCGAGGCGATAATTGCAGAGGCGGAAGAAATGATTGCCGCGGGGTATAAGGAAATAACCCTTTTGGGGCAGAACGTTAATTCCTACGGCAAGGGGCTTGAGTGCGGCATAGGCTTTGCAGAGCTTTTGCGGCGCATTAACGCGCTGCCGGGGGATTTCAGAATACGCTTTATGACCTCGCACCCCAAGGATTGCACCCGCGAGCTTATTGATACAATACGCGATTGCGAAAAGGTAAGCCGCCATTTGCACCTGCCCTTTCAAAGCGGCAGCGACAGAATACTGAAACGTATGAACCGGCGGTATGACAGGGAAAAATATCTTGAACTTGTGAATTACGCAAAGGAGCAAATTCCCGGGCTTTCACTGACAAGCGATATAATTGTGGGCTTTCCGGGGGAGACCTATGAGGACTTCTGCGATACCGTTAGCCTTATAAGAGAGGTAAAGTTCTCATCGCTTTTCACCTTTATTTATTCGCCGCGCGAGGGTACGCCCGCCGCCGCTATGGAAGACCCCGTTTCCCGCGCCGAAAAGGGCAAATGGTTTGCCGAGCTTTTGGCGGCGCAGGAGGAAATAGCGGCTGAAAACGAGAAAAAGCTTATAGGCACATCTCACAGGCTGCTTTGCGACGCAAAGGGCACGACCGACGGGTATATGTCGGGTCACAGCGAGGGAACGGCGGTAGTTGAGTTCCCGGGGGATGAGAGTATGGTAGGCAAATTTATAAACGTGCGTATTGAGGAATGCGACGGCGTTTTTAAAGGTACAGTAATATAATAAACCGAAAGGAAAATTGAAAATGGACGTAATTAAAGAGGCAAGAAATTTAGGCAAGGCAATACAGAGCGACCCGCGCTTTTTGAGGTATGCTAAGGCTCGCCTTGCAAACGACGATAACAGCGAATTGCAGGACGCAATAGGCAACTTTAACCTTGTAAGAATGGAGCTTGACAGAGAGGCAAACTCAGAAACCAAGAGCGACGATAAAATTAAAGAGCTTAACGAAAAGCTGCGCGGAATATACAGCGAGATAATGTCCTCCCCCTCAATGGTGGAGTATAACACCGCTAAGGCTGACCTTGACACTATGATGAACGAGGTAAACACAATAATTTCCAAGTGCGTTGACGGCGAAGACCCCGACACCTGCGACGTTCACAGCGGCTGCACGGGCAGCTGTGCGAGCTGCGGCGGCTGCCACTAAGGGCAAAAAGATAATAAGACACAAAATGAAAGAAGATGTAAAAATGGCAGAGCTTTCTCCTATGATGAAGCAATATCTGAGAATTAAGTCGGAAAACGAAGACAGTATTCTTTTTTTCAGAGTCGGCGATTTTTACGAGATGTTTTTTGACGACGCGAAAAAGGCGTCGGACGAGCTTGATTTAACCCTTACGGGCAAGGACTGCGGTATGGAAGAGCGCGCGCCCATGTGCGGAATACCGTACCACAGCTGCGAATCGTACATTGCGCGGCTGGTTGAAAAGGGCTACAAGGTTGCAATATGCGAGCAGGTTGAAGACCCGAAAACGGCGAAAAAGCTAGTTGACCGCGATATTATAAGGGTAATAACCCCCGGCACGGTAATTGAGGACGCAATGCTTGACGAGGGCAAAAACAATTACCTTGCCGCAATTGCTCTGACAGAGGACGGCGTGGGGCTGTGCTTTACCGACGCCTCCACCGGTGAGTGCCATTTAACAAGCTTTCCTGCGGATAATTATAATTCCGCCGTTTCCGATGAGCTTTTGCGCTTTGCGCCGCGTGAAATATTAGCGGCTGACAGTCTGAAAGCGAAATCCGCCGCCCTGTGGGAGTTTTTACAGGAAAATTTCAAGGCGGCAGTAACGCTTCGACCGAACGACGCGTTTGACCCCAAAAAAACCGAGGAGCTTTTTGTAAAGCATTTCGGTATATCGGAGCTTGAGGACCGCGGGATTGATAAAACCTCCTCTAAGGCTGCGGCGCTCGGCGCGGTTATAGGATATTTATACGAAACGGGCAGAACGGGCAGCATTTCGGTAAATAAAATTGACGTTTACACCGATAAGCAGTTTATGCGGCTGGATATGACGGCGCTGCGCAATTTGGAGCTTACCGAAACCATGCGCACAAAGTCAAAACGCGGTTCGCTTTTGTGTGTGCTTGACCGTACCAAAACCGCAATGGGCAAGCGGCTTATAAGAAGCTGGCTTGAAAAGCCGCTGCTTAATATTACCGAAATAAATTTAAGACAAAACGCGATAGAGGAGCTTTGCGACGATACTATAATGCGCGCTGAAATAACCGAGCAGCTATCGGGCGTGCGGGATATTGAAAGAATAATGACCAAGGTAGTTTACAAAACCGCCTCGGCGCGCGATCTCCTTGCAATATCTGCCACGGCGCATAGCTTTCCCGCAATAAAAAATTTGCTTGCGGGCGCTAAATGCCGAATGTTAAAGGAAATATGCGGCGGTATAGACCCGGTTGAAGAAATAGTAACGCTTATTGACGACGCCATAAACCCCGAGGCGCCCGTATCAGTAAGAGAGGGCGATATAATAAAAGGCGGCTATAATGAGGAAGTCGATTTTATTCGCGGCGATATGTCAAGCGGTAACAGCTTTTTGACCGATATTGAAAACCGCGAAAAGGAGCGCACGGGTATTAAAACCCTGAAAGTACGCTTTAACAAGGTTTTCGGGTATTATATTGAAGTTACAAACTCTTTCCTTGATAAAGTACCCGCAGATTACATAAGAAAACAGACCCTTACAAACTGCGAGCGCTTTATTACAGAGGAGCTAAAGGAAATAGAACGGCGTGTTTTAAGCGCGAAGGACAGAATAGAACAGCTTGAGTTTGAAATATTCGACGGTATCCGCGAAAAGGTTGCCGCAGAGCTTAAAAGATTTCAAGCTACCGCCTCGGCGCTGGCAACGCTTGATACGCTTTGCTCTTTAGCGGGCGTGGCAGTAAATAACCGCTATTGCCGACCGCTTGTAAACAACAGCGGAAACATAATTATAAAATCGGGCAGACACCCGGTGGTTGAGCAGGTTATTAAAACCCCGTTTGTGGCAAACGACACCACGCTTAATATGAAGGACGACCGCTGCGCCATAATAACGGGACCGAATATGGCGGGTAAATCTACATATATGCGGCAGACGGCTATAATTGTGCTTATGGCGCAAATAGGCTGCTTTGTGCCGGCAGACTCGGCTGAAATAGGGCTTTGCGACGCTATTTTCACCCGCGTTGGTGCATCGGACGATTTGGCGGCTGGGCAATCAACATTTATGGTGGAAATGAGCGAGGTTGCCGAAATACTGAAAAACGCCACAAGGCACAGTCTTTTAATTCTTGACGAGATAGGCAGGGGAACCTCGACCTTTGACGGAATGTCAATAGCGCGCGCGGTTCTTGAATATGTTGCCGATAAAAAGACCCTCGGCGCAAAAGCGCTTTTCTCGACCCATTACCACGAGCTTACCGCAATGGAGAACGAATTGCAGGGCGTTAAAAATTATAACGTAGCCGTTAAAAAGCGCGGCGACGATATAACCTTTTTGCGCCGCATAGTTCCCGGCGGAGCGGACGGCAGCTACGGCATTGAGGTTGCAAAGCTGAGCGGAATACCCGAAACGGTTATTCGCCGCGCTAAGCAGATACTCAAAAAGACCGAGGAAGAGGGGGTAGTAACCTACCGCACGGTAGAAAACCCCGATATGCAGCTGCCGCTTGAAATGCAGGGTGCGCAGGATATTCTGCACGATCTGCAAACGATAGACGTCAACACACTGACACCCATTGAAGCCATGCAAACACTTTTTGAAATGGTGACAAAAGCTAAGTCAATATAATAATAAGTGAGGTGCGAAAATGCCTGAAATAAGAGTATTGCCGAAAGAAATATCCGAGCTGATAGCGGCGGGCGAGGTTGTAGAACGCCCCGCCTCGGTAATAAAGGAGCTTGTTGAGAATTCAATTGACGCGGGAGCGGATA
>CAJJPG010000135.1 GCA_905193585.1 uncultured Oscillospiraceae bacterium | reverse complement strand
AAAAAACTGCACCGTCGCCGATTATAATGATACTCTTTTCTGCCGCACTCGGCATGTTGCTTTGGGGAGTATAAAACACAGCCTGTGCCAATTTGCCGTCCGAAACCGGGCGGCTTTGCTGTTTTTACGGAAATATACTGCTCACTATTCCAGACTGACGGACGCCGCCATTGTAGAATAAATCACTTTGCAGTAAATGTTACGCCCGCAACCTTAATCAAAGATCAAAATTTTTTTCTAATCATTTTCCTGTTAGCTATAAAAAAGCACAACGCCACAGAGATTTAAAACTCTGTGGCGTTGTGCTGCTCTCAATCGGTCACTTTTTGAAAGCGTCCTTATGTGAGCCTGCCTTTCTCAAGGGTTTTGGGCTTTTGTGCTTTATAGTAGCACAATCATGGCGTGCTGAAAGACGAGCGTTGTTTAAAACAGTCCTGCGGACTGTTTTAGAAGCGAGAGTCCCTTCCAAGAGGACAAGCCTTAAGCGCCGTCCGATTGGGGAGACATATCAAAGTATAAAAAAGCAGTAAGCCGAGTTACAACTTACTGCTTTAGTTGGCGCGCTGAAAGACGAGCGTTGTTTAAAACAGTCCTGCGGACTGTTTTAAAAGCGAGAGTCCCTTCCAAGAGGACAAGTCGCAGACGCCGTCCGATTGGGGAGACATATCAAACTATAAAAAAGCAGTAAGCCGAGTTACAACTTACTGCTTTAGTTGTGACTGCGCGACGAAATCGCACAATACGTTTCAACCCTTAAAACAAGCACTTTTCGACTCATTGCACATATCTATTCGTTTCTCATATTTGTCGGGACGAAATAGCACAATCACAGATCCCTTGCGCTTTTATGATTATACCATATTTAGGAAAGCTATACAAGCTCTTTGTATGTAAAAAGCCGACAGTTCATCTGCCGGCCTTTCCAAGAGAAGTAAATTTATCTGTATCAACAATAATCAGGATATTTGACCTTGTAAGCTATCCAAAAGCCGAACTGCCCAAAGTATTATCTATTGATGAATTTAAGGGCAATACTTGGGTAGAAAAATACCAATGCATATTGACCGACCCCGAAAACAAGATTGTTTTAGATATACTTCCCGAAAGATACAAACCGTATTTAACAACATATTTCTGTAAATATCCAAAGGAAGAACGGAAAAAGGTGAAATATTTTGTTTCGGATACGTGGCGGACTTATTATGATACCGCCGGCATATGGTTTAAAAACGCAATACGGATAGCGGATAAGTACCATTGGATAAGACAGGTAATATGGGCTTTTGAAAATGTCAGAAAAGAAGAACAGAAGAAATTTTCCAAAACACATAGAAGATATTTTAAAAACTCTAAAAAGTTATTGCTGAAAAGATTTAATAAATCAGAAAACGAACAGCAACAGCAAGTTTTGGTTATGTTAGAAACTCCTGTGAACCTTAGCAGGTCTCATTGGTACAAGGAAAAATTCCTTGAAATAGTTGACTGCAACGACCGTGAAACCGCCAAAGAAAAAATGCAGGAATGGATTTATAATGCCTCAAACTGCGGTATACCGCAGTTTGAGAAATGTGCTGACTCTATGCAAAATCGGCTCACCGGTATACTGAATTCTTTTTCATCACCTTATACTGACGGTTTTACCGAAGGCTGTAATAATAAAATTAAAGTTCTTAAAAGAAACGCATACGGTTACAAAAATTTCGGAAGATTCAGAAAGCGCATTTTACATATATTTTCTCATATGCAACAAAACAAAGAACAAGCAACTGCCTATCAGCAAACTGCTTGCACTCAATTTATCATTTTATCTCTTTGCCCCAACTATTGACAAAGAGCCTATAAAATTAACACCGTTTATTCCACTTGGAATAAACGGTGCTTTTGGCTTTATTCGGGGAAATCGGGCATAATAAAGGCATGAGCTATTATAATTATCATGCCGTAATCAAAAGGCTTATAAGGGACGGAAAGCTTAAAAATTGGTATATAACCGAGCGCTATAACGGCATTTCTCCCGCACTCGTTTTGGTCTTCGATGATTTAAAGCACCCGGTTATGACGATACGCGAATACCGCTGGCAGGAATACCTGCCGCTTCTGCCGCCGCGCGGGGATTAAGCCGAACAGGCTTGATACTCAGCCGATTTCGGTGTTTATTACGGAGTTAATTCTATTCACGGTGCTGCCGTCACGGCGGTCGGTCACATATACCGTATTGACAGCGGTGGAGGAAAGCACCGAATAAAATTCGCGGAAAATTTCGGGCAGTGAATGGTTTTTGCAATTCACCTTCACGGCTGACGGCAGGTGCGTGTCGGAAATGAGTCTTAAAATACTTTTATCACCGAAAAGCTCGCCGACAAAAAGCCGAGCAGCTTCCTTTTCCGCCTTTTCGGAGACAAAAAGCGTATCTGCACGGATTATGAGATTTATGCTTTCGTTCTCATGAGCGGCGATGCCGGGCGAAAAAACAAGCTTGGAGGATAACGGCATATCCTGCTGAATTTTAATTATATCAAGGTAGGAGCAGAGTATTCCCGCTGTATTTCCCGATACGAAGGCGTCGGTCGGCTTATCGTTTTTCTTTAAAATCCCGCTTTCCGCCATTTTCCCGAGCCGTTCGGCAGCCTGCCGAAAAGGCGCTTCCGACAGGCTGCCGCTGCCTATATCATCCGCTGCGCCGCCGCAGGAAAGATAAAGCGGAGCTATTATTCCCCAGTAAAGGCTTTCGTTATCGCCGCAGAGCATCGGGCTTTCCTTTACAAAATCCGATGAAACCGCCTGATCTAAGCGGCAGGGAACATCGGCATTTTCACGCAGATAGGGCAGCTTGTCAAGCCAAATACCGTCGGTTTCCAAAAACAGCGGCAGACCGATTACCTTGCCGTTATAAAGAAAAAGCAGTTCTTTAATAAAATTATCGGTATTTACAAAGCCGTCAAGCGCCGCAAGGTTCTTTGCCGATTCATCGCTCATGCGGTCGGCAATTAAAATATCGGCGTCGCTTTCGTTTTCGGCAAAGCCGATATTTATATCGGGATAAACCGAATTAAAGCTGCGGGCGGCTCTTTTTATTGCGCTGCGATAATATGAATCGCAGTATATTTTAAGCGATGCGCTTACTGCTTTTTCGCTGCCGGTGCATATTCCGCTGCCGTCTGTGCCATTACAGCCGCAGGAAAGCAGCAAAAGGGCAGGTAAAATGCAGGCAAGAGCTTTTTTTACGGCAGGGAAAAGCTTAAACACTGTTTTTTCCTCCGCTTTTTCTGTATGCAATCGGTTGGACGCCGGTTTTCTCCTTGAATATTCTGCTGAAATATTTTGTATTGTCAAAGCCGACCATATCGCTTATTCTGCCGACGGAAAAGCCTGTGCTCACAAGCAGCTGCTTTGCGCGGTCAATACGGATATCAAGCAGATAATCACTGTAGTTTTTGCCTGTTTTCTGCTTAAAAACACGGCTTATATAGCTTGAGTTAGAGTAAAATTTTTCGCCCAGAGTGGAAAGCGTTATATTCTGCGCGTAGTTTTCTTCAAGATATTTTACAATTTTCTGAACAAGCTGTGAGGAATTGTGGTTCTCATATTCCTCAAACGACGCGTCAATATATTCGTTAAGCGCCGTAAATATCAGGTCTGCGCCGTTTCCCGCTTCAAATTCCGGTGACGGCACCGAAAGTGCGGACAACTGCTCGCGGCACGCCCGTGTGAGCGCGTCGGAAAGCTTTCGGCTTACCTCGTAAACCGCGGCCTTATCGGTTTCGGATTTTAAGCCCTCAAATATATTTTTTAATATTTCGCGGCATTTTAGGGAATTCTTTTCCTCGATTGCCTGCGTAAGCTTAAGCTCACTGCCGAGCGGATAGGCAAGCGGTCGGCTGCCTGAAAGCTTTTGCTTTATGCGGTTTAGGGTATCACGCAGCTCTTCAGGCGATACCGGCTTTAAAAGGAAATCGAAAACGCCGATTTTTATTGCCTGCTTTGCAAATTCAAATTCATCATAGCCTGTGAGAATAACCGTCTCTGCCGACGGCAGGGCTTTTTTTATTTCGGACGCCAGCGTTATGCCGTCGCAAAAAGGCATTTTCAAATCGGTTATTATAATATCGGGCTTGAGCGACAGAATAAGCGGCAGCGCATCGCGACCGTTTTCCGCTTCACCTGTAATTGTAAAGCCGTTTCTTTCCCAGTCGAAAAGCTTTTTCATGCCGTTTCTTATAATGCTTTCATCGTCCACAAGAAATACCGTTAGCTTTCTTTCGGGCATAAATTTCAGTCCTCCTTTTTAGGCTTTTTAAACTGATAGACCGCGCTTGAATCAAGGGACGCGGGAATCGTGAAGGAAACCGACATTCCCTCGTTTTCACGGCTTTGTATTATAAGACCGCGGTTATCCGAGAAATACAGCCGCAGCCGCTCATTAACATTGTAAAGCC
>CAJJPG010000134.1 GCA_905193585.1 uncultured Oscillospiraceae bacterium | reverse complement strand
GAAAAAACACCGCGATGAAAAGGAATATAAGCTGCTTATAAACCGCCTTAACCGCATAGAGGGGCAGGTGCGCGGCGTTCGCTCAATGCTTGAAAACGACGCATACTGCACCGACATTTTAATTCAGGTATCGGCAATTCAGGCGGCGCTCAACGCCTTTAACCGCGAATTGCTTTCAAACCATATACACACCTGTGTGGCGGATAATATACGCGCGGGCGACGACTCGGTTATAGACGAGTTGACGGCTACTCTGCAAAAGCTTATGAAGTGAGGTGATATAAAATGGAAAGAGTAATATCCGTACCCGATATGCACTGCGACGCTTGTGTTAAGCGCATAACAAATGCGCTTAACGCTGCCGAGCTTAGATTCAGCGTATCGCTTGAAAACAAGACTGTGACTATAGACGGCTGCGAGCACTGCCTTGCAACCGCCCTGCGGGAAATTGAAGATTTGGGCTTTACCCCGAAAGCATTATAATTGCATTTAAAAAAGCGTTTCATACCCATGCGGCACGAAACGCTTTTTTAATATATAAAACTGTTGTATTATTAATGCTTTGGGATTATAATTATCTAAAGAAAATTTACGGGGGTTTAATGTCTGCATGAAGAACATTAAAAATTTTTTATGGATAAGCCTTGGCACGCTTTTACTGACCGCAGGCGTGTATTTCTTCAAAATTCCAAACGGCTTTTCAACCGGAGGCGTAAGCGGCGTAGGAACATTGCTCGGAAAACTCACCCCGCTCTCCCCCGCCTTATGGATTTCCGCTATCAATCTGTTATGTCTGCTTATCGGCTTTGCCGTACTCGGAAAAGCAACGGGAATAAAAACCGTTTATTGCAGCCTGCTTTTTTCGGGGCTTACGCAGGTTTTTGAATGGACTGTCCCGTTAAAAAAGCCCTTGACAAATCAGCCGTTTTTAGAGCTTGTCTACGCAATGCTGTTAACCTCCGTCGGTTCGGCAATTATTTTCAGATACGGCGCGTCATCCGGCGGCACGGATATAATTGCGCTGATTTTAAAAAAACATTCGCCGCTCAATGTGGGCAAGGCGCTGCTTTGTGTGGATTTTTTAATTGCAATGAGCGCATTCCCGGTTTTCGGTGTAGAAATCGGTCTTTACTCGCTGCTGGGATTATTTGCAAAAGCATTTTTGGTGGACGGCGTTATAGAAAGCATGGACGCATGCAAGTATTTCACCGTATTTACAACAGAGCCGGAAAAAATATCCGATTTTATAATTAAAAAGCTTCATCATGACGCAACTCTGGCAGATGTGCGCGGAGCATATACCAACAGCGGAAAAACCGCCGTTCATACCGTCTGCCGCCGCTTTGAGGCGGTACAGCTGCAGCGCTTTGTACGCGAAACCGACCCGCACGCGTTTATGATTATAACGACCAGCAGCGAAATTATAGGCAGAGGCTTCCGCGGCGTCTGACAGGCATAACTGGCGTGCCTCATCTGTTTGAACCTATCTTTTACAAATAAAAACACGGTATGCAGGCAGAACATTTTACCCGTATACCGTGTTTTTGGCTTTAATTGTTTATTTTTCGCGTTTTATCTTTAAGCATCATTTATCAAATCCGGGATTAAAAGCATAGAAGTTCCTGCAATCAAGCCGGTCTGTCGTAAGGCGCAGCGCCTCGCCGAAACAATCAGTGTAGAATGAATTTGCGATAAAAAAATTTATATTTTCCACTTGATTTCAATACTGTCATTTGAGGCGCGAATGCTTTCAATTAAAGCGTCCACAACAGTAATTTTGTCACTAACCGTTAATTCATTCCAATGCTCCATATAGCCGCTTATTTCTTCTGCATTATTCTTGCTGTCATTATTAAACGCTGCGATTTGCGCATACAACTCTTTCTTTTCGTTTTCAAGACTTGCAACACGGTTGTTTATGTACTGAATAACCGTTTCATTAGCCACAGCAATTTTATCAAGTAATAAAGATATTTCTTTGTCGATAGCGTCTATTTGTGTTTTTAGTTTTACGATTTGCAGGTTACAACCTTCCTGCTTTTGTTTGGAAAGTGTTTTAAACTCGACTAATTTTTTCCGCATTTCTTCAAATACAATTTTATCAACTATATCGGCATTAAGAGAACCGAAGTTACAGCCACCGGCATTGTATTTGTTGTTGCAAAGATAATAGCGGTTATCAGACTTGGTTTTACATCGGTATATTTTAGCGGTGAGGGCATATCCGCAATAAGCACATTTGATTTTGCCTGCGAGCCACGTTGCCTTCGCCTTAACAGGTTTTGCAACCCTTTGATTTTTAAGGCATTTTGAACGGCACTTAATCCATATTTCCGATTCAATCAACCCTGCGTGAGGCGCAATGACAAGCGTGTGTCCCGCAAGGGATACGGTCTTACGCTTTTTATTATCCCCAGAATACAGGTATGCACCGTTTGTGCCTATGAAATCTTCATAATTATTGGCAATATCAGCTCCCTGTGCTTTGAAAAAATCATAAAGCTTATAATCAGCCTTTACATACACCGGATTTATTATTAAGTCACGTAGTCTGCTTCGGTTAAATAACTTGCCGTCACGCTTTTTTATGCTGTGCGTTTCCAGATAACGCATTACATCACCAAGGGAAGCTTGTGGTTCGGAATAGATTGAAAATATCAGTCTGACAATTTCCGCCTCAGACTCAATCGGATCATACATTTTAGTACGTATGCCGTCAATCAATGTCTCCTTTAATTCAAAGCCGAATGGAACTCTTCCGCCCATATAAAAGCCGCGTTTACTGCGTGACGAATAAGCGTCAATAACGCGTTGCTGAATAGTTTCGCGCTCAAGCTGCGCAAAAATCATTACGATCATCAGCATAGCCTTGCCGATAGGCGTCCTCGTGTCAAATTTTTCCATTGTGCTTACAAAATCAACACGGTTTCTTTGGAATACTTCAATTAAATTTGCAAAATCAAGCACTGAACGACTGATTCTGTCAAGACGATAAACAATGACACGGTTGATTTTTCCCATTTCTATATCACGCAGCAGTTCTTTAAACGCAGGACGATCAATATTTTTTCCGCTGTAACCCTTATCTGTA
The DNA here is from genome assembly GCA_905193585.1 of uncultured Oscillospiraceae bacterium. Lineage (GTDB taxonomy): Bacteria > Bacillota > Clostridia > Oscillospirales > Acutalibacteraceae > UBA737. The sequence goes on along the minus strand of CAJJPG010000134.1, from coordinate 1,443 downwards.
TATACCTTAAAATCCTGTCCTATCACTTCCTTTTTACAAAACTCAATCTGACTTTCGGTGGATATGCTGTCTATCCTGTCAACCGATTGTCTTGCATAAATAGCGTCATAAAGACTCACTTTTACTCCCTTCCTTGCAAAAAAGAAGCGGAGCTACTGACACATATATTATACCTTGACAGCTCCTTTTCTTCAAGATTTACATGATATATATTTATAAAAAACATCATATAATTTTGCTTCTATTTGTAGTTTTACTTCTCTTTTTTCGTCCACAGAAAATTGAGGGGTTAAATTCGTAATCAACACGATTTTATTGCTGATTTTCTGCTCCCAAGACTGTGCGACATAATTTACCATGCAGTCCGTCTCCTTCCTTTTGCGAGTATTTTTCTTTTATTAAAATATGATTTGCGTCTTGTCCTCTATACCAAAATGCATAAGCTTTTTAAAATTCAATTTAGTCATTGGCGTTGTTAATGATGAAATTAAAACTTGACTATTACCTCATTGAATGATAAAATATAATTGAATCATAATAGGGCAAAATGATGAAATTGATTTGAGGAACAAACATGAAAGACTATATTTTTAAAAATAAATATAACAAGTTGTTAACACCGGATATCGTCGCCTTGCTTTCTCAAATTCACGAGTTTAAAGGTAAGCAAGAACTTCTGATAAATGCAAAAAGCGATATGCTTGCAGAGCTTATGGAAGTGGCAAAAATTCAAAGTACCGAGGCTTCCAACAAAATAGAGGGCATTATTACTACAGACGACCGTTTGAAAAAAATAGTGCGTGATAAAACCATGCCGAAAAACCGAAGTGAAAAGGAGATTGCCGGTTATCGTGATGTGCTTGCAACGATTCACGAAAGCTATGAGTATATTCCCCCAAAGCCGAGTATGATTTTACAGCTTCACCGTGATTTATACAAATACAGCGGACAATCTATCGGCGGTAACTACAAAACAAGCGATAACATTATTGCCGAAGATTATGAAGACGGAACGCGGGTTGTTCGATTTCATCCGGTTCCTGCTTGGGAAACACCGGAGGCAATGAAAAATCTTTGCGATGAGTATGAGGTTGCTCTGACAGATCCGGAAATGGATCAGCTGATGCTCACATCCGTTTTTATTCTTGATTTTCTTTGTATCCACCCGTTTAATGACGGAAACGGCAGAATGAGTAGATTATTGACTTTATTGCTGCTTTACCGTGCCGGATATACCGTTGGGAAATATATCAGTATAGAAAAACTGATTTCTGACAGTAAAGAAACCTATTATGAGGTTTTAGAAGAAAGCTCTGACGGTTGGCACGAAAATAAGAATGATTATGCACCCTTTGTGCGTTATATGCTTGGTATTATCGTTGCGGCATACCGCGAATTTTCGTCAAGAGCTGAACTTTTGGCAAACAAGGGTTTATCCAAACC
>CAJJPG010000133.1 GCA_905193585.1 uncultured Oscillospiraceae bacterium | reverse complement strand
AAATCTCCGCTGCAATTCAAAAAATACCTGCCGATCAGAAGTGTGGTCGGCAGGTATTGCTTATCGTTTAACTTTTATCAGATCTGCTTTAAAGAAATCTCGATTTTTTCGGTGATACACCGAATTTTTTTTTGAAAACCGTTGAAAAATAGGCGGGGCTACAAAATCCCAAGATGTTAGATAGTTCGGTAATCGAATATGATGACTGTTTCAAAAGCCACTTTGCCTCATCAAGCCGCAAATTTTCAATATATTCGCTTATACTTATTCCCGATCGCTTTTTAAAAATATGGCTGAGTGTTGAAACGCTGCAATTGAATTTTTTACTCAAATCCTTCATTGTGATTCGCGTGTTATGATTTGTGGTAATGTAACTTAAAAGACTGGTGTAAATACCGTCTTTTTCTTCCTTTCCGGAGAATTCCTCGTATTTTTGCAAATAAGTCTCAAGCATAAGCATAAGAGGATGTATAACCGTATCGATTCTTTCTTTATCCGGAATATCGGCGTTAAGAAATTCGTTTCGCAAATTGGATATTTTCTGCCAATCAATATGATTTTTACAAGCAAAATGCCTTGCCTTACCCTGCGCCTCGCTTTCGTCCTTACCTTTGAAACCGCCGACCGAGATAAAACCGACATTCTTTTCGTTGACTGTCACCGGATAAACATATTCGCCTACTCCTGCGTGACATACTCCGAAAAAATCACCCGCTTCACATTTTTTGAAAACCTTACTCTGCTTATCAACACAAATATCCCAATTCCCGGTTACTGTTTTCACAAAACGGCAGTAAGGATTAAGATGAAAATTATAACGGATAAGCCCGGGTATTGCGGTAAACGAACCATGCAAAGTAACTGAAAATTTATTTGTTTCAATCAGAAAATCAATATAGCGTGTTATGTCTTGAATAATTACCTCTATATTTATCACCTTTTGCACGATTTTGTAAAAAACCGATTCAAATTCGAATGTTTTTTTCTTTTTATTTATTATAATAGAAATAACAGAATGAGTCAAGATTTTATTATAACAAAGTGGGGGGTAAATATGAAAAACATCGAACATATTACCGATTTATGTGTTATCGGCGGGGGAATGGCGGGAATTTGCACCGCAATTTCAGCAGCAAGGCACGGAATAAAGGTTGTGCTGGTTCAGGACAGAGGAGTTTTGGGCGGAAACGCATCAAGCGAAATAAGAATGTGGATTTGCGGAGCGCACGGGAAAGATAATAGAGAAACCGGGATTATTGAAGAAATAATGCTTGAAAACTTTTTTCAGAATCCACAGCTAAGCTATTCGTTATGGGATATGGTATTGTTTGATAAAACAGCGCGACAGGACAATCTTACTTTATTGCTTAACACAAGCTGCCTTGACGCAAATACGGAAAACGGAAAAATAATCAGCATTACAGCGTGGCAATCGCCGTGTGAAACCGTGCATACAATTAAAGCACGTTATTTTGCCGATTGTTCGGGTGACAGCATTTTATCAACACTTACCGGCGCACATTTTCGCTACGGCAGGGAGGCGGAGTCCGAGTTCGGAGAGAGTATAGAGCCGAAAACCGCTGACAAAAAAACAATGGGAATGAGTTGTCTGTTTCAGGTACGCGAGACCGACAAACCGCAGAAATTCACTCCCCCGGAATGGGCATATAAATACTGTACCGATGATGATATCCCGTTCCGTGAACACGATCTGTCCTCAAACTTTTGGTGGATAGAAACGGGCGGCGAAGGCGACTGCATACACGATACCGATAAATGCCGCGATGAGCTTTTAAAGATTGCCTACGGCGTTTGGGATCATATTAAAAATCACGGTGACCACGGTGCCGAAAATTATGAGCTTGAATGGGTCGGAATTTTGCCGGGAAAACGTGAAAGCAGGCGGTATGTCGGAAAATATACAGTAACTCAAAACGATGTTGAGGCAGGCGGAAATTTTGATGATATTATCGCTTATGCCGGTTGGTCGATGGACGATCATTCCCCGGCGGGTATAAATCATAAAACATCCTACCCGACCGTGTTTCATCCGGCGCCATCGCCATGGGGAATACCGTTCAGGGCATTATGCTCCGAAAATATCGAAAATCTTTTGTTTGCGGGCAGAAACATAAGCGTTACCCATGCCGCGCTTTCCTCCTCGCGCGTTATGGCTACCTGTGCGCTGTTGGGTCAGGCAGTGGGAACGGCTGTTGCTCAAATGGTACAGTACGGCGAAAACACCGATAATATAGATATTGAAAGACTTCAGGACAGCCTTATGGCGGACGACTGTTGGCTTCCGGGAAAAAATCGAAGTGTTTCCGAACTTTCTTTGGCTTTAAAATGCAACAATGATATTGTAATAAACGGTAAGGAACGCGGAGACGAGAACCGGTGGATCGGTGAAAGGGGCGATTACCTTGAATACAGAAGTGATAGACCGTTTAAGCTTTCGGGGGTAAGAATTGTTTTTGACAGCGACCTAAACCGTGACTACCAGAATATGCCCTGTTGTATAAGGCTTAAAGAGGAACGCTTTAAAATTCCGAAAACCCTTATAAAGGATTTTGATATTATTCTCACCAATAAGGACGGACATACCGAGACACACCCGTTCCGTAATATCCATACACGATTTTTAAAACTCGATATTAAGGGAGAGGTTTTAAGCGTTAAGCTTTTACCTCTTGAGACTTACGGAGCGGAAACATTTAACATTTTCGGTTTTGAGGTGTTTTAAATGAAAGAAAGCTTTATAACCGAGGCAGAAAAGCATACCGAAATAGCCGGTAAATATGATGTAATAGTTGCGGGGTCCGGTCCGTCGGGCTTTGCGGCTGCCGTTACCGCGGCAAGAAACGGGGCAAAAACGCTGATTATTGAAGCGCAGTCGGGTGTGGGCGGCATATCCACAAGCGGACTTATGAGCCACTTTACCGGTAGGGTTGAAAGCCGGCTTTACAGTGAAATTTTAGAACGCTCTCACAAGCAGGACTTTTTCAAATGCGATGATAAGGTCAGAATAGACCCGGAGCTTTTAAAAAATACATATCTTGAAATGCTGCAGGCTGCCGGAGTTGATATTCTGCTTTATACCCTTGTTTGCGATGTTATTAAAAACGGCGACCGCGTTTGCGGGGTTATTACCGAAAATAAAAGCGGAAGGCGGGCATACCTTGCAGATGTTTTGATAGACGGAACAGGCGACGGCGATTTAGCCTACCGCGCGGGTGCGGAATATTTCAAGGGTCGCGAAAGCGACGGAAAAATGCAGCCCGCTACACTTATGTTCAAGGTGGGCGGAGTGGATATGTCACGCGCGGTATTCCCGCCCTCGTTTGAAACAACGGTTGAAACCGATAAGGGCGAGCTGCAGGCGCTTGCAAAAAAGCTGCTGCCGTACCCGGCGGGTCATGTGCTGCTGTATGCCTCAACCATTCCGGGTATAGTCACCTGCAATATGACAAACTGCACCGAGATAGACGGCACAAAGGCAGAGGATCTCACCCGCGCGGAAATTGTATGCCGCTCGCAAATGGAGCCGATTACCGAATTTTTAAGGGAATATGTTCCGGGCTATGAAAACTGCTATATTATAAGCGCAGCCTCGCTTATAGGTATTCGTGAAACACGGCATTTTGTGGGTTTAAGGCAGCTTACCGAAAAGGATATAATTGATGCTCGGCAATTTGAAGACCGGGTTGTGCGCGGGGCGTGGTTTAATTTTGATATTCATAATATTTCGGGCGCCGGGCTTGATGAAACAGGCGTGCAAAAGCACTTTAAGCAGCAAAGCGGATATACTATTCCCTACGGCTGTATGGTGCCCGTAAAAACCGACGGTCTCTTACTCACCGGCAGAAATATTTCGGGAACACATATGGCACACTCCAGCTTCAGGGCAATGCCTATATGCGTAGGAATAGGCGAAGCGTGCGGCGCGGCGGCAGCTATTGCGGTTAAGAAGAATATAAATTTAAGAAATGTAGAGCCTGAGGAAATCAGAAAACTGAATTTTGATTAGGAGGAAAAAGCAATGCCGGAAATTATTTTTACCGGCGACCTTATATTCGTAATCGTTCTTTACCTTATTCAGATAGGTTCTCAAAACAGTTTCACGGCTCATAGTCGTTACAAGCATCATTTCCATTGCGGACAGTTCAAGGTTTGCGGGGAGCAGGTCAACATTTTCCTCGTGATGCAGAATACCGAAATGCGGCTTTCCGTTTTTTTCACGCATTATCTCGGACAACTTATTAGTAATGGTAGTCGGCAGACTGTCATTATCTTTCCATCCGAGGCAAGTCGTGAGGTCGCCCTGCGGATCGGCGTCTACAAGGAGTACCTTTTTACCAAGTCTCGCAAGCCCTATCCCTAAATTGACCGTTGTGGTCGTTTTGCCTGTGCCGCCCTTCTGATTGCAGATAGCAATGGTTTTACAGTTAGGCATTGGCTTTCCTCCTTTCGATAGATTTATAGCCGACTGTGTTTAGACGGCTATGTATCAACGCAGTATTTGTTTTCAACACCCCCTGCGTAAAGCTGTTGCTTTGTGTGGGAAGCACATCGGTCACGGTTTGCAAAACCGTGTCATAGGAATTTCACCTCTGCCGGGTTCTCCGCCAGCTCCGTAGAGAAGTATCAT
>CAJJPG010000132.1 GCA_905193585.1 uncultured Oscillospiraceae bacterium | reverse complement strand
GTCAGCCGATGGTTTAGCTATTAGGCGAGCCCTTTCTTCAGGCTTATAAGGTCTATTAGGTTGCTCTCTTGGTCATTGTTCATATCGGCTGCGAGCTTTTGCAGCTCGCCAAATGAATTTATGCCCAGCATATTTTTTCTTAAAACGGTGAGGTCTTCCGCACCGAGTTCTCCGCTCATTGAAACATTGCCCGCAATATATTTTCCGTAGGTGTATGTTTCCGATTCAAAGAATTTTGTGTTGAAATAGGGAATATCACCTACCGTAACCACCGAACGAACGGTGTGACTGCCGACTGTGCTGTTATCAAGCGTAATGTTAGCTCCCATTTCGTTTTCTTTAAGTACGCCGTCAACATACCACTGATATTTAACGGCGTTGGTTCCGCTATAATTTGCCGCTGCGCTTACCGTAAACGTACCGTTTTCGTTGTTTGATGAAATACGTGTGCCGGCGGTGGTGAAATTGCAGTCGGCGGTAATGTCATCGGGCATACGGAAAGAAAGATCGCTGATATTTACATCATACCCCTTACCCCAGGCGGAAATATCTAATGCTACACCTTTGATGTAGATCTTATTGCTGCTGCTTGCAAATTTTAAGAGATCTTTGTTTCCGAGTAAATTAAAATAGCCGTAACCGTGACTGCCTCCGATAGTTGTGCCGACATTAATATACGCCTCACCATTCCAGTTTATAGTGTCATCTTTGTTAAACGGCATAATAATCAAAGAAACTCCGACCGGCTTTTCCATATACGGAGTTGAGTAATACATACGGGTGAAGGTATTAAGGTCAATAAGCTTGAGAGAATACCTGTTCTCTAAGCGCGTCATACGGGAGCCTTCCTCATTAAGGTGTAGTTGTAGGAAGTTATCTTTATGAATTATATCAAATATTCTTGAGGATGCATAGTTTCCCCAACAATTCCACTTGCTGTCGGCAGCCGCGTCAAGCCAGTAGCGGTCGTTTTTATTTGTTTCTTTTTTTGAAGTGAAACGGAAATTTGTAAATGAAAGCGATTCTTCTACGCCGAATTTATCCGTTGTAAATACAACGCCGTATAAATGCAGCTTTTTATCCGCTCCCGCCGCCTTCATAATGTCATAGTTCTGAGTAAGGTCAACGCTTACGGTTTGCTTTCCCGCCTGAATTAAGGCGACTTTAAGGGTTTTCATTCCGTCTGTTTCATCGTGGCAGCGTAGACTGATATAAGCGCTTTCGCCTAGCATATCGGTAACAAAATTAAGATAGGGATTTACCGATAAATCAAGATCGTATTGAGTGCCGACGTTATATGCATAGTCTTGCCTATAGCTATCACTGCTATTATTAAAAATATGCGTATATGTCCATACTTCGCCCGATACGGTAATATTGAAACGCCAGTTTTTCTTACCTTCAAATCGATCGGTCGACCACCAGGTTGTGCGCTGATCCTCGTTAAACCAATCCGGAACAAGATCTCCCGCTCCTTCGGCTGCTGCGCCGAATGTCGGGATAAACAGCGAAACCGCCGCTACGGCCAGTGCCGTAAGAAATGCGCATGCTTTTTTAAATCGTGTCATAAAAATCAATCTCCTTTTACTGAATTTTTTGTGCTGAGCACAGTATATTACAGCAGTAAAAGAAATTTCAATCGTTCATTTTCGCACAATATACAAAAAAGCATATGTTTGGTAACAACTGTTATCAAATAATGTCGCAAATACGGCGGTTTACGGCTTCTCGCAGCTCATAAAAATCCTTTGTGCTGCGCGGGTAATCGGTGAAAGAAATTTTATAACCGATTTCGCCCTCTAACCATTCTGCGGTTTTTTCAAAACCCTCTGCTTCGGCTAAAAGCTGTAATGCGCGCAGATCCTGCAATGCGTCAAACAGTACAAGCTGACGGATTGAGGGCATCGGTTTTCCGTCATTTCCGGGATAAACCAAAAACGGGTCGCCGGCGGGGAAATTTTGCCCGGCGTCGGTTGTGAAAAACGGGTTAATGGGTTTTCTTGAAAGGTAGTTAAACCAAAAATTATAGCCCCAGTGCAGAAAACCCGAAATTTGATAGCGGAAAAGCTGAAGTCCCAATGCTCGGTTACGGTAAGAGGGCATTGCAATCATTCGGTTGCAAACGCGGTTTAACTGACCGCAGCAGTAGTAGACCCACCGCTCGGATACTCCGTTGCGGTAAAACTCCTCGGCGTGCTCGTTATCGGGCACCGGGGTTTCAACCAAGCCCTCGCTGTAGAAAGAATATTCCGAAAGCGCATCTATGGTTTTGCAGCCCTTGAGCAGCGGAAGAACGGTCTGCACCGCTTTTCGGTAGCTTTCGATGTGCTTTTCGTCAGGCTCGTCGGATATATGAAAGAGACAGTTATCCAAAAGCTTTTTTTCTTTCATAAATGATTTTACCGCCGGCAGAAAGCTCTGTAAAAATTCGGCGTATTCGGCTGAATCGGCGTTTGTTTCCCAGCCGAATCGGCGGTATGATTTGCCGTTTTCCGTTACGATTATTTTGGGCGCATGCTCGCTGCCCCATTGTGTGAAAAGGTGCGGAAATTCAAAATATTTAATTCCGCAGTCCAGTGCGATTTTTATATAACGTTCAAGCTTTGAAAAATCAAATGAATAACCGTCTTTTGAATAATAAATATCAACAAGCTGGACGGTGGGTCTTTCTGAGCCGACGGCAGTATCGAGCGGGGGAGTAAAAAGCGGAGTGAGAAGCATATTAACGCCGTAATACGCAGCCTGACGGATATAATTGCCAATTATTTCCCAGTGCCGTTCGCTGAAAACCTCCGTTCCGTAATATACCGCAAGGCTGTCACAGTGAAACCACTCGGTATGTATGAGCCGCTGCGGCGGCAGGGCGGCGGGAATTACATTTAATGAAAAGCTTGTCTCTGCCGCACATTCGGGCTCGGCTTCGTTTTTTAATGTAACGCACAGCTTATGTTCGCCTGCCGCTGCGTTTTCGGGTACGGTTATTTCAAACCACAGGCAGCTCCAAAAGCCGGGCGAGTATTCGGCTCTGCCACTGCATATTTCAAGCAGATCGGGGTAAAGCCCCGGTTTATCCGAAAGAAAATCATCGTCCGCCCATTTATACTTAACAAGGCGTACCGGTACGCTTTGCACCTGATAGCAGTGTATGTTTTCTTTTAAATCGCTTTCCCATTCAACAAAAAAATCATCACGCAAGCCGTCGTCGGCGCGAAAAGCCAGCTGAACATTAAAGCGTTCACCGCGAAGTGCGGAGCCGCACGAAATTTCACGCCCGGCAAGCGATTGCTCGGGGAAAACCTTTTCCAGTGAAGAAACCCAACAGGTTGTGATGTTCATATAAACCACCCCTTAAAAATCTTTAAATGTATAATAGCAAAAAACATTTTACCTTGCAATAGCAAATATTCGCAAAATATTTTAAACGGCACAAACAATGCGGAAAACGGTATATTACGCATATTTCCGATTTAAAAATGCGGAAAACGGTATATTGGAAGAAAATAGCGGATTGAAAATTTAAGGCTTATGTAATATGATGAAATTGTAAAAAAACGGAGGTGAGAAAAATGTATTTTGCAGACGCCGTAAATGGCGATGACCGAAACGACGGGCTGACGCCTGCAACCGCCTTTGCAACGTTGGAAAGGATAAATGAGTCAGAACTTCTTCCGGGAACGACGGTGGCTTTAAAAAGCGGCAGTATTTTTACGGGAACGCTTAAGCCGAAAAACGGCGGCACGAAAGATAAGCCTGTTCGAATTACCTCCTACGGAGAAGGACCTTTACCTATAATTAACGGCAACGGGGCGGAAAATGCGGTTGAGATAAGAAACCTTTCATATATTGAAGTGAGCAATCTTGAAATTATAAATGTTACTTCAGATATATATACGCCTCGCCGCGGAGTATTTGTATGCTGCGGGGAAAAGGGCGGCAAATATTGCGGAATTACCCTTAAAAATCTTTATGTACATAATATAACAACTTCCTTCGGAAGAGAGGCGGGTGGAATAATAATTTGGTGCGATCCCGCCGACTCACCGGTAAGCTATGACGGCGTGACGGTTACCGGCTGCACCGTGTGCGATACAGGAGCGCAGGGAATTACATTTTCCTCCGCTTATAGCTACAGAGTGGGTATTGACTGGACAGACCTGCCGTACACACCGTCACATAATATCCGCATTACGGATAACTATATTGCCCGCTGCGGAGGCGACGGAATTTTTCAGTCCTGTGCTGAAAGCCCGATTATTGAACACAATACCGTGACAATGTGCTGCTTTGCGGGGAATACGCCGTATGCCGGAATTTGGCCGCACAATTCACAAAATGCGGTAATGCGTGAAAACGAGGCTTTCGGCTGTGTGCTCATAGCGGGAGACGGTCAGGGCTACGATGTAGATATAAACTGCACCGATACAGTTGTTGCCGATAATCTAAGCCATCACAACGACGGCGGGTTTATATTGCTTTGCACTTCGGGCGATATCGGCGGTTACAACAACGGAATTACCGTAGAACGAAATATCAGCATTGACGATTCAGGGCAGATATTCACGCTTTCGGGACCGATTAAGAATATAAAAATTTCAAATAACCGCGTCTCGGTTGAAAAAAATATTCATACGCGTTTGATCGGAACATATCAGTGGGGCGAGAGAGGCGGCGGGCCTGAAAAT
>CAJJPG010000131.1 GCA_905193585.1 uncultured Oscillospiraceae bacterium | reverse complement strand
CAAAGAAATTTTCGGATTTTTGTATATTGAGGGTACCGACCCCGAAAATCAACTGCATGTTAGCTACGGCGAATCCCGCGAGGAGGCGCTCGATACCGAGTTCACAGTAGTGCGCGAGGATATTTCGGGCGCACGGGATTACAAATTAAGTCAGCGCTTTCAGGTACATTTTCATTACGGGTGGCAAACCCGAAAATCTTCGCACTGAGCTTGAATATCAGGAACTCGGCAATATTGCGAGCTTTAAGTGCGATAATGAGGATGTAAATAAAATCTGGGATATGTGCGTATATACCTTAAGGCTTAATATGCGCGAGGTTTTAACCGAAGCGGTAAAGCGCGACCGCTGGCTTTGGGGCGGCGACGCATATCAGGCGTTTAAATTTATTAAATATATGTGCGACGACGTCGGCACCGCCCGCCGCAGTATTATAGGTCTGCGCGGCAAGGAGCCGTTTTGCGAGCATATCAACACCATAACCGATTACAGTCTTTACTGGGTAATAGGGCTTCTCGAATATTACGAAAACTACGGCGACGCCGAATTTATCCGCACAATATACCCGCGCGCGGTAACGCTTATGGACTTCTGCCGCGGGCGCGAGGATGAAAACGGCTTTATAACCGCAAAATACGGCGACTGGATTTTTATAGACTGGTCGGATATGTACAAAGAGGGCGCGCTTTGCGCCGAGCAAATGCTCTATATAGCCGCAAACAGCGCCATGAGCCGGCTTTCCGAAATTGCGGGGAAAGACGGCTCGGCATACGGCAAAAAGGCAGCCGAGCTTAAAGATAAGGTAAACGCTTATTTCTGGAATGAGGAAAAGGGCGCATATATCGACAGCTTTTCGTCGGGCAGAAATAACGTTACAAGGCATGCGAATATATTTGCGATAATGTATGACATTGCGGATAAGCTCCAAAGAAAGTCAATAATCAAAAACGTTTTGTATAACGACGCCGTAACCAAAATAACCACCCCGTATTTTGAAGGATACAAGCTTGACGTAATGGGTAAAACGGGCGATACCGACTACATATACAATATGATAACCTCATACTGGAAAGGCATGCTTTACCTCGGCGCCACCACGGTTTGGGAGGAATTCGATCCCTCCATGTCAGGCGCGGAGCATTACGCAATGTACGGCGGCAAATATCAGAAATCCCTCTATCACGCATGGGGCGCGTCGCCTATATATCTGCTCGGAAAATACTTTTTGGGCGTTACGGGAACATCGGCGGGCTATGAAACCTTTGAAATACGCCCGAAACTCAGCAAATTCGGGTTTATTGAGGGAACGCTGCCCGTAAGAAACGGAAAGGTGTCTATTTACCTGTCAAAAGAAAAGCTGTGCGTTAAATCGGATGTTACCGGCGGCACGCTTTTGTGGGACGGCAAAAAATACGCTTTGCTGCCGAACGAAAGTATTGAAATAAAACTTTAAAGCTAAAAGTATTCACAGCCCCCGCATGTTGTTTCGGGCAACATGCGGGGGCTTTATCATAAATATTTTCAAATTACGAGGCTTTCCGTACCTTTGTGTTTCCCGCGGTGCTTTCCGCTTCTTTGAGCATATTTTCTGCGAAAATGGCATACCCCGTCGTCGGGTCGTCTATCAAAACGTGGGTCACCGCGCCTATGAGTTTTCCGTTTTGCAAAATGGGGCTGCCGCTCATGCCCTGCACAATACCGCCCGTAATATTCAAAAGCTCGGGGTCGGTTACGGTCACCGTCATATTCTGCGTGGCGGAAAGATACGCCGAGCTGCGCTTTTTAACACGGCAGGAATAGAGCTTCGGCTCCTTGCCGTCCACGGTGCAGAGAATTTGCGCCTCGCCGTCCTTTACCTCCTGCTTCAGCGCGGTTTCGGTAAGGCGGGAAAAGCCTAATTTGCCCTTTAAAACGCTGTAAACGCCCTTTTCGGAATTGCAGTCGAACTTACCTATGGTGCTGTAGGTAAATTTACCCCTTAGCTGCCCGGGGCTGCCGCTGCTCCCCTTTTCAACCGATATTATCTCGGCGGAAACAAGCTCGCCGTTTTTAAGCTCCAAAAGGTCGCCCGTGTCTTCATCGCACACGCCGTGACCCAGCCCGCAAACCACGCCTGTTGCGGGGCTGTAAAACGTGAGGGTGCCTATTCCCGCAGAGCTGTCGCGCACCCAAAGTCCTATGCGGTAGCTGTCTGTTTCTTTTGAGAGCGCCGGCGTTACATACACCGTTTTTTGCGCGCCGCCGCGCTTTATTACAAGTTTTATTCTGTTTCCGCCGGATGCCGCCACGGCGGCGCTTAATTCCTCGTTCGTAAGCACCTGCTTGCCGTCTGCCGAGAGGATATAATCGCCCTTTTTCACCCCTGCGTTTTCCCCTGGGCATACGCTGCCCGAGGCAGTTTCAACCGTTGTAATATCAATTACCAAAACCCCGTCGGTATAAAGTTTCATACCGAACGGCGTGCCCAAAACCGAAACGTGCAGCTCGTCCACCACCTCAACGTTAACGGTGGTGAACGGAATTATTCCGAAGGCTTTCAGCTTAACGTCAAATTCCTCGCCTATTTTCTCGGTTTTCCCGGTTTGCGAAAGCTTTAAGCCCTCGTACTCGGCGGTAATCGGAACGGCGGTATTAAATGTAAGCCCGTCCCCTTTTTTTATTTTATAATCATCGCTTATGCTTCCGTTAAGATATATAACCGCGCCGAAAACCGCAATATCAAGCAGCAGCGCAAGTATAAAAACACACTTAAAAAAAACACGCAAAGCTTTCAAGAAAAATCACTTCCCTGAATTATTTTGCGCATTTTTCATATAAATAATTTAACAAATATTTCAGCCGAAAAAACCTTTTTGCGGTTTGGAAATATACCGCTCGGAATCGGTGTTTACAATTATTGTTTCCTGCCCTATAACCTCAATTTCCGACCACGGAATTATTATATCCTCATCATGCCCGAAAAGCCCCAAGACGCGCGGTCTGCCCGGTATTACAAGCGCGCTTAAAGAGCCGTCCGCCGTGTTGAACTCCACATCGTAAACATAGCCCAAAACACAGCCGTTTTTAACGCAGACCACCTGTTTGTTGCGAAGATCCGCAATTTTGCAATTCATACACTCTCACTCCCTGTTTTGAGTATATGAGCAAGCCTTTAAAATTAGTCTTCAAAAACGTTTTCGGGTTCTTCTTCGCTTTCTTCCCCGTCCTCGGTTTTTTCGGGCTTCTTTTCCTCAACCTCAATGCCCAGATCGCGGCGTTTATCCAGATCCTCATCGGGGTGGTCGCGGTAATACGGGTCAATTATGCACTTCTTGATTGATGGGAATGTGCAGAACTGAACCAGCAAAAACCTGAACGACGGGAACAAAAGAACGTAAAGCAATACTTCAAATGTAATAACCATAATAGCATAAGAAGATAACAATAAAAGTATTCCCACATTCGCGGCGTAAACCAGCAGAATTGAGAAAAAGCAGACTAAATTCATTTTCATATTTATAAAAACAAATTTAAAGCTGTTGCGGTATATCTGCTTTAATGAAAACTTAAAGGTGATTATAAGCGTCCATACAAAGTAATCCATCACCGTGAATATAAATAGCATACAAAGCGATATGCCGAGACCTATTGTTGACATTATGCCCTTGCTGCCGATATAAAAGAAATAAACGTCAAACCCGAGAATTATATAGATAACAAGCTTTATTATGCCCGCCGGCAGCGCCTGTTTCCAGTTTTTCTTAACCGTATCCCACAAATCGCTCACGCCGAACGAATGCTTATCACGCGCGATATTGCGCGTTACATTGGTAAGCCCGGCGGAAGCAAGACCGTTTGTTAAAACCGGTAGTGATATAAGCCCGTAAACCAGATTTATTACTATGAATTTCCAGAAATTGCGGAAAAAGGTTTCAAAAAATACTATAAAGCCCTTTTTCTTGGGCGCGTTTTTTGAAATTCCCGGTCCTTCCTTTTCATAATTGAATAAGCCGAAAAAGCCTGCCATCTAATTTTCCCCTATCTTATTTTTTCTTGTAGATAAGCTTTTCTCCCACAGAGAAAGTCTTATAGCCCAAAATGTACGAAACGCAGCTTACCGCCGGTATTACAAGCGGCAGTAAAAGCAAAAGTATAAGCCTTATAACCGAAAGTTCGGAAACGTAAACGGCGCCGCCGCAGATCACCTGCGTGAGAGAATAAAACGCCGCGTTTAAAAATTTAAGCAGCACCACCGGAAATTTAGGCGATACACCTGCCTTTGCAATAATCACAAAGAGCAAAAACAAATATTCCGGAACAACCGCTATAAGACCGATTTTAAGCCCTTTCAGCTTATCCTCCGCCTTATGCTTGAATTTTACAAGGTTGCTGTCGGTCGTGCCGATATGCCAGATATTCGGGTAAATGAACGAGAAAAGAATTAAAATGCAAAATATCTGCGATACCGCAAGAAACGCCGCGTTTCCGCCCTTTGTCATTTCCGAGCGGATCTTGGATTCGCTTACGGTGAATCCCCTGCCCTCGTATTCAGCTTTTTTCGTGTCGTCGCCGTCGGCGTAATAATATGTATAAAGCTCCTGCGGCTCGCTTGAATCGCTTGAAGTACCGTAAGCCTTATACCCCACGTTTTTTGTAAAAGCCGCCGTTGCCAGCACGCTGAACGACATAACCACGAAAAAGCACATAATATTAACGACTATA
>CAJJPG010000130.1 GCA_905193585.1 uncultured Oscillospiraceae bacterium | reverse complement strand
AAGGTTTCTTGAAATTTCAGGATTGTAGCATCTATGTATATTTCTTCTTCACCTGAAATGCCGTGCCATAATACATTATCGCAATCACAAATAAGTACTTTTTTTAAAGTGCTTTTGGGGGTGAAATACTTTTCTAATGTACTGAAAAGCATTTCTACCGTTTCGAAATTTGTCATTATAAGATCGCTGTCTAAAATTTCAATTTCAAATTCTTCCTCAATAGCCACAATAAATTGAATGAATTGAATTGAAGTAAGCCCCAAATCGGTCAGTTTCGTATCAACTGAAGTTTTTAAAAGCTGTTCTTTATTTATATCAATGATATTTCCTAATACTTCTAAAATTTTTTCCTTGTCCATATTCGTACACTTCCTAAAAATTATATTTTTCCGCCTGCTTTAAAAACATTTCGGCGTATTTGCCGCCCGTTTGCATAAGCTCGTCGTGACTGCCCTGTTCAATGATCTCGCCGTTTTCAAGCATATAGATTACGTCCGCCATACGGGTTGTGGAAAGACGGTGGGAAATTATTATAACCGTTTTGTCAAGTGCGGTCATAAGGGTATTGTTTAACTCGTATTCGGTCATAGGGTCAAGCGCGCTTGAGGGCTCGTCTAAAATAACTATCTCGCAGTCCTTTGCAAACACCCTTGATATTGCGACTTTTTGCGCCTCGCCGCCCGAAAGGTTAATTCCGCTTTGGTCAAATTCCTTTGTAAGCGGGGTGTGAATACCCTCATTAAGGGAAGAAAGCCTTTCTTCAAAGCCGCTGTTTTTAAGGGCTTCAAGCACACGGGGTTGATCGCCCTCTGAATATTCGTCGGTAAGGACGTTTTCGGCAATGTCGGCGGCGTAGAGCTGAAAATCCTGAAAAACCGTGCCAAATTTATTTCGGTAGGAGCAAAGGGTGTAATCCTTAATGATTTTGCCGTTTATCAGAATATCGCCGCCTGAAACGTCATATAGTCTTAAAAGCAGCTTTACAAGGGTTGATTTGCCCGCGCCGTTGTAGCCTACAAGGGCGATTTTTTGTCCCGCCTTTACGGTCATATTAATGCCGTTTATTATGTTTTTCTCGGCTTCAGGGTAGGCAAAGGAGACATTTTTAAGCTCAAGGGTCTTAAACGGGGCGGTTAATTCGGTACAACCCTCCTTATCGCACACGGTTGGCTCGTAATTAAGAAACACCCTGAACTTGTTAGCATAAAGCTTATGCTCCTTGAATTTTGCAAAATAATCCATAAGATTATTAAGCGTCCAAAAAAGCTTCCACATAGCGCTGAATGTGGCGGCAAATCCGCCGAGAGTTACGGATTTTTCTATCATCATCTTATAAAGTAGCAGTATTGTAATAACCGCGTCAAACATTACGGCGGTAAAGATGCTTCTTGTAAGGTTCAGAAAAAACAGCTTATTTCCGTAGGATTTGGTTATTGAAATATTGCTTTCTACCGCCGAGTCAAAATTATTTAAGAGTAAATCTTCGGCTTCGCTCATTCGGATTTCCTTTGCATAGTCTGTAAGATAGTGAACCCTGCTTATATATTCAGCCCTGCGCTGAAAGGGTTTCAGCTCGTTATCGCGCTTAAAATAAATTTTTGTAATAAGCCTTTGCAGAACTACGCTGAAGACAACCGAAAAAAGCACTGCCGCCACGATCCACAAATCTATCGTGAACAAAACGCCTATTATAACCGCCGACGTAATAAGGCGGTTTATTATTTTGCCTATGTCCTCACATATTGCGATTGTTCTTGAGTCCGCCTCGTTAATCGCCCAGACAAAGTCGTTGTAAAAATCGGGGCGGTCATAGCAGGCAAGGTCTATAGAAGCCGCCTTTTTGTATAGCTGCTCCTGCATTTTTTTGTGCAGCTCCTGCCGCGCCTTCGGCTCTATAAACTGCCAGTACCATTCGTGGAATATGTAGGCTGAAATAAGGAAAACCGCCATAGCAAGGACGAGCAGGAGTATTTCGTAATAGGGGACGCCGCTTTCTATTCTGTCAAACAGCGCCTTTATAAAGAGCGCACTTGTAAAGGAGTGTATACAGCCCCAAACAATACCCTCCGCAACCGTAAAGAGACAGAAGGAGGGGACATATTTTACGGCTTGCTTAATCATAAACAGTACGCTGCCCTTTTCTTTCATACATCTTCCTCCTTTTTACGGTATTTTTCCGCCTGCTTGCTCCACATATCGGCGTATTTGCCGCCCTTTTCGAGCAGCTCTCGGTGGGTGCCACTTTCAATAATTTCTCCCTTTTCCATAAGGTAGACCCTGTCCGCCAAAACCGCGGAGGAAAGCCTGTGGGAAATAAAGATTACCGCCTTGTCCCTGCACGCATTCATCATAGCCTCGTACATAGCGTACTCCGCCAGCGGGTCAAGCGCGCTTGAGGGCTCGTCTAAAATTGCAATAGGGCAGTCCCTTGCAAACACCCTTGATATAGCGATTTTCTGGGTCTCTCCGCCCGAAAGCACCGCTCCGTTTTCGTCAAATTCCTTTGTAAGCACGGTTTCACAGCCCTTTTCAAGGGACATTACCTTGTCATAAATCCCCGCGTCCTTCATACCGCTTACCGCACGATTTTTTTCTTCCTTGGTAATATCGGCTTTAAGTAAAATATTCTCCAAAACCGATACGGCGAAGACCTTGAAATCCTGAAACACAACCGAGAATAAATTTCGGTAGCCTTTAAGCTTGTATTCCTTTATCGGTCTGCCGTTTAGCTGTATTTCGCCCTCAGTGACGTCGTAAAGCCGCATTAACAGCTTCACAAGGGTGGTTTTACCAGCGCCGTTGTGACCGACCAAGGCGATTTTTTCGCCCTGCTTTATTGTGAAATTAATATTTTTAAGGGAATAATCTTCCTGACCTGCGTATTTAAAGCTTACGTTTTTAAGGGCGAGTAAGCAGTTATCGGGCGGGTCGAGTCCCTCCCTGTTTTCATGAATTGCGGGCTTGTATTCAAGGAAATAACGCAGATTGTCGATATAAAGCGAGTGATTCTGAAACTGAATAAAAACGTCTGCCATATTGCGCAGTGACCACGCGACATTGTTTATTCCGTTTATAACAACAACGCAGTCGCCATAAAGCATTGACTTTGAAACAAGGGTTTTATAAGCGGAATATAGAATAGCGCCGAGGAAAACGATAATATCATTAACCGCTATGAACAAATAATCCAATAACGCCACCTTAAGCCCGTATTTTTTAATAACCCCCTTAAGCTCCTTTATCGCCTCGTAAAATTTTTTGAACATAACCCTGTTTATGTTTGTGAGCCGCATTTCCTTTGCGTAGTCGGCAAGGTAGAACACCCTTTTTACATAGTCGCGTTTTCGGGATTTTTCCTGCATTTCCATATTGTAATTGTACCGTACCTTGTTAAGCCTTTTCCCGAACAGAATACTTACCATAAAGGGTATCAGCGCGAATACTATCAGCACGGGATCGATTGTAAATATGATAAACGAGGTAGCGAAAGCGTTAAAAATAAAATATAAAATGTCGCCTAATGACCCTAAAACCTGCTGTGTTCTGTTGTTTGCTTCGCTAATAGCTTTAACATATTTATCGTAAAAGTCAGGGTCTTCAAAGCAGGCAAGCTCGACAGACGATGACTTTTCAAACAAGGCTTTTTGAATATGGCTGTATATTTTTTGATTTGAAACAGGCGCAAATTTTTGCCAATAATAGTGTGAGAAAGCAGTAGAAAAAATATGAAACGCCGTAATAATCAGGATAAAACCGACAAGTCTTTTAAAATCCAAGCCCTCTTGAATACCGTTGATAATATATTTGAGCAAATAAACATCGAGCAATATATTTGAAACCGAGGTTATTATAATTCCGGAAAGATCAAAAAGTATTCTTCCCGGGCTTGCGGTATGTATTTGTTTGAGTATGTATAAATTGTTGCTAAGCGTGGAATGTTTTGTCTTCTTTTTCAAGTACAGATATACCTCCTTTTAGATTAAAGTTAATAAATTGCTGTTTTCTATATTCGCAGTTTCCGTCGCTCGCAAACGGATTATCGTGA
The DNA here is from genome assembly GCA_905193585.1 of uncultured Oscillospiraceae bacterium. Lineage (GTDB taxonomy): Bacteria > Bacillota > Clostridia > Oscillospirales > Acutalibacteraceae > UBA737. The sequence goes on along the minus strand of CAJJPG010000130.1, from coordinate 686 downwards.
AGATTTACAGCTTCCGCCATACATCCTCTGCCGCAAATGTCATTCAGCATACATTTTTCACAGCCATAGTCTTGTTCACAACGCTGCCTTGCTAAATCGGAAATATTATTTATATTCTGTAAAAATAGCTTTTTATCGAAGAAAAGAACATTTCCGACAGTATATTTTTCACTGTAAAGGGATTGACATGGTTGAATTGAACCGTCTACTTTAATACAGAAAGAAAGTTCATTAAGTCCATCTGCTAACGGACATTTTGTGGTGCAGATTGGAAGAAATATACCTGCATTTCTTTCTTTATTAATGCGTTCGACAAGTTTCAATATTTTTAATTTTTGTATGGATGTGAGTTCTTTAGAACTCCATCCGTCAGAACCGTTACCCGACTTATATATAAATGCGAGTTCAGGTGTGAATCCCAGTGAAAGTGCTAAATCGCAAAAATCTTCAACATCCGTATAATTACTTTGCGAGATTACCATTTTTAATAGGGGCATCAGTTTTGGTTTGTGTATTTGCTTTGCAAAATTTACCGTTTTCTCAAAATTACCATGGCCTCTGGTTTTAGCGTTCTGTTTTTCGCAAGATCCATCAAGACTTATCTGGAGTTTTAAGTTATCCCTTGTATTCAGAAATTCCAATAGCTTTTTATTTTGATTTGTACCATTAGTTACAATACCAAAGGT
>CAJJPG010000129.1 GCA_905193585.1 uncultured Oscillospiraceae bacterium | reverse complement strand
TAAATCGTTAATTCGCCGCTCGGTTTTAACGCGGAACAAGTATTTTTTGCCCTTTTTACCGCTTATGCTTTCAATTTTAAGTATGCCGTTTTTGCAAATTCCCTCAAAATTCAGTGGTAAACTTGTCCGCCCGCCGTTTTGGGCGATATTATACAGCGCGTCGGTGTGCGCGTTATCGGGCTGAAAGCCCGCCCGTATTTCGGTAAACCGCCTTATAGCCGCCTTTGCGGCTGCGGGGTGCGGCAGTGAAGTGACGTACAAGCCGTCCTCTTTTATATTATCCGATAAAAATTTATCGGCAATACCCGTTATAAAGTCGTTTGTTTCCGAAAGCGATAAAACCGTGCGCATAACTGCTGCTTCGGCTGATGGGTTTATCTCCTTTAAAACAGGTATTACGTTGTGTCTTATATTATTCCGCGTATAATCGTCGGATAAATTGGTGCTGTCGGTAATAAAATCAAGGCGGTTTTCTCTGCAATATTGCTCCACGTCTTCCCTTGTACAGAAAAGCAGCGGGCGGATAAACTTGCCCCTTTTGGGCGGTATTCCGCACAGCCCGCCGAGCGCCGCGCCGCGCGTTAAATTGAAAAGCACCGTTTCAAAATTATCGCTTGCGGTGTGCGCGGTAGCAACAAGCCCGTCCGTTTTTTCCAAAAAAGCATATCTAAGTTCACGCGCCGCGGCTTCTTCGCTTATTTTGTTTTCCGCAGCATATTTCGGAACGTCTCCCCGCCCCGCAATAAACGGAACGCCGAGCCTTTTGCAAAGCCCGCGGGCGAAAGCCTCGTCCCTGTCTGCCTCCGCGCCGCGTATCATATGGTTGAAATGCGCCGCCGAAACGGTAATATCAAGCTTTTTTTGCAGCCGCAGCAGCGCAAACAAAAGCGATACCGAGTCTGCCCCGCCCGAAAACGCCACCGTAACCCTTTCGCCGCGTGATAACAGCGAAAAGCGCTTTACGGCGCTTAAAATCTTTTCTTCCATTATCTGAACACATCCACCGAAGTAAACCTTGTAAACTGACCGTCCCAATGCAGCGGTATTGTGCCTATTTCGCCGTGGCGGTTTTTGGCTACTATACACTCCGATTTTGTGCGGTCGCTTAAATCCTCGTCATCGGATTTTTCGTTGTCGTAATACGCGTCGCGGTAGAGGAAAAGCACTATATCCGCGTCCTGCTCAATAGAGCCCGAATCTCTCAAATCGGAAAGCGCCGGCTTGTGCGATTTACCCTTTGCCTCGGTGCCGCGCGAAAGCTGTGCGCAGGCAATAACGGGAACCTTAAGCTCCTTAGCCATTATTTTAAGGTTCCTTGTTATTTCCGAAATTTCCTGCACGCGGTTATCTATCTGCCGCGCAGAGTGCATAAGACCCAAATAGTCGATAACCACAAGGTCAACCTTTTTCATTCTTCGCAGCTTTGCTTTCATTTCGGGAACGGTTATGGATGAGGTTTCGTCAAAGTATATATCCGCCTTTGAAAGCGCGTCGCCCGCCTGAGCCAGCCTTGTCCACTCGTCCTCGTCAAGCTCGCCAGTGCGCAGCTTTTCACTCTTTATGCCAGCCTCGCTCGAAAGCATACGCTGCGCCAACTGATCGCGGGTCATTTCAAGTGAGAAAAAGCAGACCGTTCTGCCGGTATTCACCGCCACGTTCCGCACAATATTAAGCGCAAACGAGGTTTTACCCATACCCGGGCGCGCACCGAGGATTATAAGGTCGGATTTATTAAGCCCGGTTATCATCCTGTCAAGCTCGCCTATACCGCTTGGTATGCCTATATAGTCCGCGCGGGTTTCGGGGTCAGCCATTTTGGATAAACGGTCGTAAGTCTCGTTTTCAATTACGCTTTTAATGTGCGTAAGACCCGTAATTTCCCTGCCCTGGCGGATCTCATAAATACGCTGTTCGGCGCTGTCAAGCAAGCGCCCCGAGTCGAGCGCGTTGTCGTTAATATCCTTTATAATATCCTGTGCCGCCGTCATAAGCGAGCGCGCGTAATAGCGCTCCCTTACTATCGCAACGTATGTAAGCACGTTTGCGGCTGACGGAACGGTTTGCACCAATTGAGTGAGATATGCTTTACCGCCCGCCTCGTCGTAAACGCCGTCGCGTTTCAGCTTTTCAAGCAGGGATACAAAGTCGATAGTCTGGCTGAGTTCATACATTTCAGCCAATGTCGAATATATTTCACGGTGCTGCGGAATGTAAAAGTATTCGGCTTTAACCGATGTTGCAACATCATTCAGGCACTTGGGGTCAATAATAATAGACCCCAAAACCGCCTGCTCCGCCTCAACCGAATACGGCAGCCGCGCACCGTCAAGGTCGTAGATAAGCTTTTCTTCAGCCATCTTTTTTACTCCGTTACCTTAACCGTCAGCTTTGCGGAAATGCCCTTGTGCAGCTTAATTTCGGCAGTGTATTCACCGAAAGCCTTTATATCCGCCACGTTCATTTTCTTGCGGTCAATTTCGGTGCCGAAAGCGTTTTTTATTTCAGCCGCTATTTCCTTTGAGGTAACCGAGCCAAAGAGCCTGCCGCCGCTGCCTGCTTTGGCTTTAATAGTAACGGTTTTGCCGTTTAATTTTTCGGCAAGCGCATTTGCCGCGGCAATTTCCTCTTTAAGGTGGTGCTCCTTTGCCTCCTCGCGGTTTTTAAGCTCGTTTAAAGCGGCGTTATCCGCCTCTACCGCCAGTTTTTTCGGGAAAAGGAAATTGCGGGCGTAGCCGTCCGATACATTGCAAAGCTCGCCTTTTTTACCGTGACCCTTAACATCCTGTAACAATACAACCCTCATCTGCTTTAAACCTCCATTATTATGGGAAGAATCATGGGCGCACGGCGCGTTTTGGTGGTTACATAACGCGATACGCGCTCCTTGATTTTTGTTTTAACCGTCGCCCAGTCGCGAATACCGGCAGACATCGAGTACTCAACCGTATCGCACACAAGGTGGCTTATATCGTTCATCATTCTTTCGGATTCCTTAACGTACACAAACCCGCGGGATACAACGTCGGGACCCGATATTATAGCGTGGGTAACGCTGTCTATCGATACGGCGATTATTATAATACCGTCGTCCGCTAAGTGCTTTCTGTCCCGCAGAACAATGCTGCCCACGTCGCCCACGCCGAGACCGTCAACCAGTACCCTGCCCGCCTGAACGGTTTCGGTGGATTTAAGCGCTTTATCCGATACCTCAATAACGCTACCGTTTGAGGCTATTAAAATATTATCCTCCGGTATGCCCATCTGCCGCGCAAGACCTGCATGCTTTACCAGGTGCATCTGCTCGCCGTGCAGCGGAATAAAGTATTTCGGCTTTATAATGCTCATCATGAGCTTTAATTCTTCCTGGCAGGCGTGGCCCGAAACATGAACGTCGTACATTCTTTCATATACCACGTTTGCGCCGCGTTTCATAAGCTCGTTTATAACCTTATTAACAAGTTTTTCGTTGCCGGGAATGGGGTTTGCCGAAATTATAATCATATCCCCCGGGATAATTTCAACCTGCCTGTGCTCGGAAAAGGCTATGCGGTGCAGCGCCGACATAGGCTCGCCCTGACTGCCCGTTGTAACTATAACCATTTCGTTAGCCGGGTAGTTCTTTATCATATCAATATCAACAAGCACATTATCGGGCACATTGAGGTAACCAAGCTCTGAGGCAACGCTTACAACGTTTATCATGCTCCTGCCCGAAACCGCAACCTTTCTGCCGCAGCGCACCGCTTCATCTATTATCTGCTGAATACGGTGAATGTTGGAGGAGAAGGTTGCAACTATAATGCGGCTGTCCCCCGCCTGGCTGAAGAATTTTGAAAAGGTTTCGCCAACAATGCGCTCGGACGGGGTGTAACCCGGTCTTGCGGCGTTAGTGGAGTCGGACATAAGCGCCAGAACGCCCTGCTTGCCAAGCTCCGAAAATCTGCCTATATCTATAACAAAATCGTCAATCGGGGTGGTGTCAATCTTAAAGTCGCCCGTTTGCACCACCGTTCCCGCGCCGCAGGTTATGGCAAAGCCCACCGAATCGGGTATTGAGTGGTTAACGTGTATAAACTCAACCGTAAATTTGCCCAGCTTTACCGTTTCGCCCGGGCTTACCGTGTTGAGCTTTGCACTGGATAACAGGCGGTGCTCCTTAAGCTTGCCCTCTATAAGCCCGATTGTCAGGCGGGTGGCGTATATCGGTACGTTGAAATTGCGCAGCAAATACGGTATTGCGCCTATGTGGTCCTCGTGCCCGTGGGTCACCACCATACCCTTTATTTTATCCTTGTTTTCAAGCACATAGGTAAAATCGGGTATTACAATATCAATACCGGGTGTTTCCTCATCAGGGAAGGACATTCCGCAGTCCACCAGGAACATATCGCCGTCATATTCATACAGTGTTATGTTCTTGCCTATCTCACCGAGACCGCCCAGCGGTATTATTTTAAGCGGCTTTTTATTTCTCGCGCTGTTGTTTTTTCTGGGCGTGTAGCTTCTTGTCTTGTTTGCGGCAGTGCCCGTGCGCTTTTGCGCGGTCTTCTGTGCCGCGGACTTCGCCGCAGCCTTAGCCGTTTCCGCCGTTTTTTTGGCGGGGGTCTTTCTGTATCTTCCGCTTGTTCCCGTACTCTTATTTACATTCTTCTTTTCATTTGTTTCATTCATTAAATAGATTTCCTCCGTATTTTTCTTTTTTCTTTATAAAAATATCGGCTCTCACTTACCGATACCAATAAACTTTGCAATCAATATATATTTTACATTCAAAACGGCACTCTTGTCAAGGTTTTTGTC
>CAJJPG010000128.1 GCA_905193585.1 uncultured Oscillospiraceae bacterium | reverse complement strand
GAAATCGCCCGGTAAAATAACGGTATCGGCGGGCTTTACAAGCCTTTTCCAGTTAGCCGAAATACGCTCGGTGTGATTTTCCCAGCCTTTAAAAATATTCATAGGCTTATTTGTGCCGAAGGACAAATGTAAATCGGAAATTCCGTATATACTCAGAACTTTTCCTCCTTTAAAATTTTAATTATTTGAACAGAATCGGGTATAATAATAAGGACCCCAAAACGGGTCGGAAAGGAATTGAACCGATATGTCAGACTGTAAATGTGAAACCAAACTTTGCGTAGCGTGCGATGTATGTAACTGTGTTCATCACACAGCGGACGATATGTGCGCCGCCGGTAAAATTCGCGTAGGTCACGGCGAAGCCTCTACCTGCAAGGACACCTGCTGCGATACCTTCGAGGCAAGATAAATCCTCGCACTGCCGTTTCCTTTCAAAAAAAGGAGCATCCTCCCCAAATATTGGGGAGGGATTTTTAATTCCGCATTACGCATTACGAATTCCGAATTAATTTTAGATTTTCAGCGCAGAATACACAGCGCTTAGCATTTCGTCCTTTTCGCAAACGTCATTAAAGCGTATTTCCGCATTTTCAAGCGCTTTTATCGGCTCAGGAATTTCGGTAGAGGTAAGCCTGGATAACTGCCTTACCTTATCGAAATCGCTTTCCGCCTTTTCATCGGTCAATGCCGAAAGCACGCTGTCGGCAAATTTATAGGGCGACGCGGTTGAGGCGATAACCACGGGTCGGTTATCCCCCGTAGCCTTTACATACTGCCCGTAAACATTTACCGCAACGGCGGTATGGGTATCGCACAGATAGCCGTATTCCTTATAGGTATTCCCTATTGTTTCAAGGGTTTGCGCATCACTGCAGCAGCCGCCCCAGAAAAGCTCGGTAATTTTCTTTTCTATATCGTCGTTAACGCAGAACGCACCGCTGTTTTTAAGCTCGTTTTGCATTTCCGCCACCGCTTTATCATCGCAGCCCGATAGCTCAAACAACATTCTTTCAAGGTTGCTTGAAATAAGTATATCCATAGAGGGCGAAACGGTGGTGTAAAAATCGCGGTTGCGGTCGTACTTGCCTGTTTTTATAAAATCGGTAAGAACGTTGTTTGAGTTTGAGGCGCAAATAAGTTTATTTATCGGCACACCCATTTTTTTAGCATAATATGCCGCTAAAATATTGCCGAAATTGCCCGTAGGCACGGTAACGTTAAAGCCGTTTTCAAGGCTTTCGCCGCGGTTCAGCAAATCGCAGTAAGCGGATACATAGTAAACAATCTGCGGCGCCAGTCTGCCCCAGTTTATTGAGTTGGCAGAGGAAAACTGCATATTGTGTTCAGCAAGGTGTTCTGCCACCGCTTTATCGGTAAAGATTTTTTTAACGCCTGTCTGCGCGTCGTCAAAATTGCCGTTTATTGCGCAAACGTGAACGTTGCCGCCCTTTTGCGAAGCCATTTGCAGCTTTTGCATGGGGCTCACGCCGTCGTTCGGGTAAAACACCATAATTTCCGTGCCCGCAACGTCCTTAAAGCCCTCAAGAGCCGCCTTACCCGTATCGCCCGAGGTTGCAACCAATATAACAGTCTTTTTGCCCGCAGCAACCTTTTTCGCCGAAACGGTTAAAAGATACGGCAGCATTTGCAGCGCAAGGTCCTTAAAAGCGCAGGTAGGTCCGTGCCACAATTCCAGCATATTTATGTTTTCGCCAAGTTTTGCCATAGGCGCGGGCTTATCTTCATCAAAGCTGCCCGTGTATGCGCCGTTTACGCAGTAATCAAGCTCCTCCTCGGTAAAATCGGTAAGGAAGCTTTTAAGTACATATTTCGCCCTGCCGATATAATCAAGCTTTTTTAAATTTTCAAAATCTTCGCCCGAAAATTTCGGAAAGCTTTCGGGCACAAAAAGCCCGCCCTCTTTTGATATTCCGTGCGCTATCGCCTCGGCAGACGAAGCCCTGTTGTTTTTATCCCTTGTGCTTACATAGTTCATTGAGGTTGCTCCTTTAATTTTTGCATCAACTATATTTTATTATATCCCGCTTAGTTTGTCAAAATAATTTTGCGCGTTTTCATAAAATATTTTTTTAAGCGTTTCCGCTGATATACCGCGCTTTTCAAGATATGTATATAAATCCGGCACCTTTGAAATATCGGAAAGCTCGGGCGGCATATCCGCCCCGTCAAAATCGGAGCCTATCGCAATATTATCTTCCAGCCCCAACTCCCCTAAACGGCAGATATTTTCATATATTTTTTCAAATACGTTTCCGCCCAAGAATTTCGGGTAAAAGCAAAGCCCTATAAGCCCGTTTTTCGCGCCAATCAGCTTTAGCTGCTCATCGGTAAGGTTGCGAGGTACCTGGCATATCTCCCTGCTGTTCGAGTGGGAGGCTATAGGGTAATCTGCCCACTCTATCGCCGCGAAAAAGCTTTTATCGTTCAGGTGAGATAAATCGGTGCATATCTTAAGGCGGTTAAGCTCTCTTATCACCTCGCGCCCGAAGCGCGTAAGCCCTTTATCCGTGCCGCTGCCGCCCGCTATCGCGTTTTCGCCGTTCCAGGTAAGTGTCAGGTAACACACCCCGTCGCTTTTAAGCGTTTCAATCAGCTTTAAATCCTTGCCTATAACCGCGCCGCCCTCAACCGCAAAAAGCGGTTTTAAATTTTTCGGGGCTGATTTCAGTTTGAGTTTAATATCCCGCATTATTTCACTGTAAAGCTTAAACGGTTCTGCTATATCGTCCCTTATCCAAACGGCGAAAACCTGCCGCCAGCTTTCAAATTCCGTGCCCTTTTCGCCCGAAACCGCAAGATTATTGGCAGAAAACGGCTGATTTTTAAAATAACATTCATACGGTGTATCGCAGTGCAGATCAAAATAATTCAATACTCATCACTCCGCGTTAAAAAGCATTTTTTATGTAGTTAAGGCTGTAGCCCGTACTTCCGTCCTTTCGGGTCTTATAGGTCACCTCGGCAACATCAAAGCGCGGCTGCAAATCGGTTGCGAACTTGCTTAAAAAATCCTCCGCCGTTAAAATAAGTCTTCGGCGCTTGTGCACGTCCACCGCCTCGGCGGGCGAAATCATACTTCCCTCGGCGCGGGTCTTTACCTCGGTAAAAATTATATATTCTTTTGTTTCCGCTATTATGTCAATTTCCCCGAAACGCGAATGATAATTCATTTTTATTACGGTGCAGCCCTTGCTCCTTAAAAATTCCGCGGTAAGGCGCTCGCCGTTTTTTCCCGCTTTATCTCTTTCCATAGCCTTCACCCCAAAATGTTTTTAAGAAATGAAAAGCGGTGGATTTCGCACGGACCGTACTGTTTTATCAGTTCTGTGTGCTCCTTTGTGCCGTAGCCCTTATGCTTTTTAAAGTTATACTCGGGGTATTTTTTATCGTATTCAAGCATAAGGCGGTCACGCGTGACCTTTGCAAGCACCGAAGCCGCCGCAACCGACATTGACTTTGAATCCCCTTTAACAATAGTTTCACAGGGAATTTTAATTCCGCGCGGTATGTGGTTGCCGTCAATCAGGGCAAAATCGGGCTTTACGCTCAACCCCTCTATTGCGCGGTTCATTGCAAGATATGTAGCCTCTAATATATTTACCGTTTCTATTTCTTCAAGCGTGCCGTATGCCACGCTGTAGGCAACGGCGGTTTCCTTTATTATATCGTAAAGCTTTTCGCGCTTTTTCTCGGTCAGCTTTTTTGAGTCGTCAAGCCCCTCAATAACAGCGCCCTCGGGCAGAATTACCGCCGCCGCGCAAACAGGACCCGCCAGCGGGCCTCTGCCTGCCTCGTCTACCCCGCAAATACAGCTAAAGCCGCTGTTTACGGCGGCTTTTTCAAATTCGTAATCAGGCATTATTTTTCCGCCCTTTCCAAGGTTATATTTCCTATTTTACAGTTTCGGTATTCTTCAAGCAGCATATTTGCCGCCCTTTCGGTATCGGTTTCGCCGCCCCTTATCATCATACCACGCTTTTTGCCTATGCGGCAAAGTAGCTCGTAGCTGTCGTCCGTCAGCTCCACGCCGTAGCGCGCGGTTATTTTTTCGGGGCACTCGGCTACCAGCAGCGAAAGCAGTTGCATTGCAAGCCACTCGGTATCAAGTATTCTGTCGGTAACAGCGCCCGTAAAAGCCAAATGCTCGCCTACCGTTTTATCCTCAAACTTCGGCCACAAAACGCCGGGGGTATCAAGCAGCTCAAGCTGTTTATCCACCGTGAACCACTGGTTGCCCCTTGTAACGCCGGGGCGGTTTTCGGCTTTGGCACGGTTGTTGCCCGCAATACGGTTGATAAATGATGATTTACCCACATTCGGTATACCCACAACAATAACGCGTAGCGGCTTGCCTGCCATTCCCTTTTCCTCATACGCTTTAAGCTTGCTTTCAAGCGCATTTTTAACCGTATCCTTAAAAGCAGAAATGCCCTTGCCCGTTTTGCAGTCAAGCGCTATTGCGGGTATTCCCGCGGCGGAATAGTGCGCTATCCACTCGGCGGTGGCGGCGGGGTCTGCCATATCACACTTGTTAAGTAAAATTATAAGCGGCTTATCGCCGATTATATCGCGCAGCTCGGGATTGCGCGAGCTTTTCGGCACGCGCGCGTCCACTACCTCTGCCACCGCGTCTATAAGCGGAAGAATTTCCTTTATTTTTCGGCGGGTCTTCGCCATATGTCCCGGAAACCAGTTAATAGTTTTATTGCTTTCATTCATATTATTTCTTATCCCATTATTTTATTACTAATGCATACTTTGACACTGCTTTTATTTTGCTAAGCAAAAACGAAACAACAGTACTCGTCAAAAAAACAAGTATAAACAGAATTATTACCTTTAACGGAGACATTACGCTTAGATTCATAATAGGCTTTTTGAAAAAATTCAGTAAAATA
>CAJJPG010000127.1 GCA_905193585.1 uncultured Oscillospiraceae bacterium | reverse complement strand
AGCTATTTTTCGCTTACAAGGTGTTTTTCCGCCGCGCATGTCAGCGGAAAAACGTGGATGCGGCGTGAACGCCGCAAAAATTAGATTTAGGGTAGGTAGACAGACTAAAATCATCCCCCTGCATTTATACCTCTATATAATACAGAAAGATGATTATGTAGCAAATTGTAAAGCCCGCGAAAATAATTTTAAAAAACGGGGCTATGTATTTCTGTCCCTGAAAAAGTTCCATTTAAAATGCGCAGCGCAAAGCCTTAAAGCCGTGGTAACTACAATTCCCGCCGCCATGGCTATTCCCGTGCCGAACGGCTTCCACAGGGCTATGCACGCCCCCGCGCCTATTACCGAGGCGCAGGCGTAAAAATGCTTTATGAATATACCGGGAATTTCGCCCGCAAAAATATCCCGCATTATGCCGCCGCCAATGCCTGTTAAAAAGCCGGTAGTAAAAAGCAGAAAAATATGCGTGAAGCCGTACATGGTAATGGCTTTTTGAACGCCTACCACGGTAAATGCGCCGAGACCGATTGCGTCCATATACAGAAACACCGCCGCGTGCAGCTTTTGAAAGCTGTGCTCGGGGAAAGCGCGGTGAAAAAAGAACATAACCGCCGCAACCGCGAAAGCCGAGCCTGCATAAATAGGCTTTACAAACGCCACGGGCGGAATTGCCCCGAGAATTAAATCACGTATTATTCCGCCGCCCATAGCCGCCGTTACCGCAAGCACGCCTACGCCCAGCATATCCATATGTTTTTTCATTCCCGTCATAGCGCCCGACGCCGCCGTGGCGATTACACCGAGCATTTCAAATATGAAAATGAATTTTTCGGTCATATTCTTTCACCGCCTGATATTAAAACGGCAGCTGAAACCGATAGATTCCCGCTGCCATGGTATTTTTTAAGAAGCCTTGCGCATAATTTCCGCTTTGCCGTTTTCTACCGTATCTTTGGTTACGGTTATTTTGGTAATGCTACTGTCTGACGGGCTCTCAAACATAAGCGGCTGCAAAACGCTTTCTATTATAGAGCGCAGACCTCTTGCTCCCGTTTTGCGCTCGATTGTAAGCTCCGCAATGCGTTCAAGCGCTTCCTTTTCAAATTCAAGGTCGATATTATCCATTTTGAAAAGTGCTTTATACTGCTTTACAATAGAGTTTTTCGGCTCGGTCATAATTCTTACAAGCGTTTCCTTATCCATACTGTTAAGCGCGGTTATAACGGGTAAGCGCCCCACAAGCTCGGGAATCATGCCGAACTTAACCAAATCCTGATGTGTCGCGCGTGTTGCCACCGCCTCAGCCTCAACCGATTTCGGCGACTTAACGTCCGCCCCGAAGCCTAAGCTGCTGCCGCCTATTCTGCGCTCTATAACCTTTTCTATACCGTCAAAAGCGCCTGCGCAGATAAAGAGGATATTGGTAGTATCAATTTGAATAAACTCCTGCTGCGGGTGCTTTCTGCCGCCCTGCGGCGGAACATTTGAAACCGTTCCCTCAAGAATTTTAAGCAGCGCCTGTTGAACGCCTTCACCGCTTACATCGCGGGTTATAGAGGCATTTTCCGACTTGCGCGCGATTTTATCTATTTCATCAACATAAATAATTCCGCGCTCAGCCTTTTCAATATCATAATCCGCCGCCTGTATTAAGCGAAGAAGTATGTTTTCTACATCCTCGCCCACATAGCCCGCCTCGGTAAGGGTGGTGGCGTCGGTAATAGCAATCGGCACGTCAAGAATTTTAGCCAAGGTCTGCGCAAGCAGAGTTTTTCCCACGCCTGTGGGGCCTAACATTAAAACGTTGCTTTTGTTAAGCTCAACATCGGCTGACTCATTCTTAAAAATACGCTTATAGTGGTTATACACCGCAACCGCAAGCGTTTTTTTAGCCTCGTCCTGCCCGATAACATATTCATCAAGCTTTTGCTTAATTTCCTGCGGCTTGGGCAGCACAAAATCCTGCTCTTGCTTTTTTTTGCGCTTTTTGGGCAGCCCCTCTTCATCATCTGAAAGCAGTGCGTTGCAAAACTCAATGCAGTTATCGCAAATATAAACGCCCGGGCCCTCAACCAGCCTTGTTACCTCGTCCTGCGTTTTGCCGCAGAACGAGCAGCGTATTTCATTATCCCTGTCATTCGGCATTTGAATACCTCTATCTCTTTGAAATTACTTTGTCAATAAGCCCGTATTCCGCAGCCTCGGCAGCGGTCATAAAGTTATCCCTCTCGGTGTCTATCTGTATCTGCTCTAATGGCTTGCCCGTTTCCTCTGCCAATATCTTATTGATATTGCTGCGAATCTGCTCAATGTGATGCGCGTGAATGAGAATATCCGTAGCCTGACCCTGCGCCTGACCGAGCGGCTGATGAATCATAATTTCGCTGTTGGGCAGTGCCAAACGCTTGCCCTTGGTGCCGGCAGCCAGTAAAAACGCGCCCATACTTGCCGCCATACCCATACAAATGGTGCTTACGTCACACTTAATGTACTGCATGGTATCGTAAATAGCCATACCTGCCGTAACCGCACCGCCGGGGCTGTTAATGTAGAAGTTTATATCCTTTTCCGGGTCCTGCCCCTCAAGGTAGAGCATTTGAGCGATTATAACGCTGGCGGAAGCATTGTTTACCTCGTCATTCAGCATTATAATGCGGTCGTTCAAAAGTCTTGAGAAAATATCGTAGGAGCGCTCGCCCCTGCTGGTCTGTTCAATTACATATGGTACCAAGCTCATATCCATTCTAATTACCTCCGTTTTTCAGGCTCTCGCCTTAGTATTGACAGCTTTTAGCATTTATAATCAATTATGAGAGCGCCGGCATTGCCGACACTCTCTTGTTAATATACCGAATTATTCGGCACTTTTTTCCTCTATCTTTTTGGCTGCTGTTTTCTTTGCAGTGGGCTTTTTAGCCGCGGTCTTCTTTGCGGCGGGTTTCTTTTCTTCCTCAGCCTTCTGTTCAACCTCGGTTATAACCGCGTTTTCCTTAACAAGGTCGATCGCCTTGCCTACCGCAATATCCTTTGAAAGCTCGCTTGCGGGAATAGCGGCTTTAACCTTTTCAAGCTCTACGCCGTAATCCTCAGCCATCTTTTTATACTGCTCCTCAATGTCCTTTTCATCGGGAGTAATATTTTCAAGCTCAACAATTTTTTCAAGAGCAAGTCTGTACTTAACCTGCATTTCAGCCTGCGGGCGGAAGGATTTCTTGAAATCGTCGATATTGGAATTGGTGTACTTCAAGTAGGTTTCAAGGTTAAGACCCTGCGACTGGAGCCTGTAAGCAAAGTCCTCAACGCACTGCTCAAGGCGGTTTTCAAACATAGCCTCGGGAATATCGCCCTTAATGCCGTCAACAATCTGCTGAACAAGCGCGTTTTCAACCGCTTCGTCGGCAGCCTTCTGCTTGCGCTCCAAAGCCTTTTTCTTAATATCAGCTTTTAATTCCTTAAGAGTATCAAACTCGCTTACGTCCTTTGCAAACTCATCGTCAACCGTCGGCAACTCTTTAATCTTTATCTCGTGCAGCTTGACCTTGAATACGGCAGCCTTTCCTGCAAGGTCTTTCGCACCGTAATCCTCGGGGAAAGTCACGTTTACGTCAAATTCATCGCCGATATTTTTGCCGATTATCTGATCCTCAAAGCCGGGAATAAACTGACCCGAACCGAGAACTAAGGAGTGACCCTCAGCCTTGCCGCCGTCAAACGCCTTTCCGTCAACAAAGCCCTCAAAGTCGATAATAACGGTATCGTCCTTCTGAGCGGCGCGGTCCTCAACGGAAACCATACGCGCGCCTCTCTCAACCATAGCGTTTACTTCGGCGTTAACCTCGGCAGCGTCAACCTTAACGGCAGTCTTTTCAGCCTTTAAGCCCTTGTAATCGCCTATTTCAATTTCGGGGTAGGTTGTAACGGATACCTTGAAATCGGCGCCGTCCTCTTTGGAAATGGAAACCATTTCAAAGTCCATTTTATCATTTATAACCTTAAGACCCGATTCTGTTATAGCCTCGTCAACCAAGTCGTTATAAAGCAGGTTGAGAGCGTCCTCAAAGAATATTTCGGTGCCGTAGTAAGTCTCGATTATGTGAAGCGGAGCTTTACCTCTTCTGAAACCGGGAACGTTTATCTTCTTGCAGTTTTTCTTGTAAGCCTCGCGAATTGCCTCGCGGAATTTCTCACCGTCAACGGTGATTTCCAACTGATATCTGTTGGTATCAATCTTTTTTGTTTCTTTTAAGCTCATTTTTTTACCTCCGTAAAGCAAAACGAGCAGTGCGCACGCACATTTTACTCATTTTACATAGTTCAAATTATTATAGCATAACTTAATAATATTTTCCATACATTTTTTAAACTTTTCGTAAATTCGGCAAAATTTATATATTAAGCAATAAAAACAGGTGTAAAATCAACGCAATCACAGGATAAAAGCCGAAATTTCACGCCGCCGTACTCGGTTTTTACCTTGCAGGCGCCCGCGCCGTGTATGTGCCCGTGGTAGACCTGATTTATTCTGTGGCGCTTTATAACGCTGAAAATTTCCTCGCACACCTCGTCGCCCCAAACGCAGGGGTAATGCAGAAAGGTAAGTATGGGCAAGCCCGTTTTTTCCGCCGCCGAAAGCGATAATTCCAGCCTGCCCGCCTCGCGCTGTAAAATTTTCGGGTCGGGCTTATCGTCAAAAAACCAGCCGCGCGTTCCCGCAACGGCGTACCCCTCGCACACAATGCAATTATTAAAAATAAAATCAACGGAATCAAATTTATTGTCGTCTAAAAATTCCCTTAATTTTTTCGAGGTGCTCCACCACAGGTCGTGATTTCCCTTTAAAAGAATTTTTTTGCCGGGTAAATTTTCCAAAAAATCAAAATCTTTTTTTGTTTCTTCCAATTTTAAACCCCAAGAGAAATCGCCC
>CAJJPG010000126.1 GCA_905193585.1 uncultured Oscillospiraceae bacterium | reverse complement strand
CTGCTGCCCGATTATATGCGAAAGCCCACCGCCGAGGCGTACGAGGTTTTGGCGCAATCGGGCGACAGCCAGCTTGCCGATTGCATTATAGACGCGGGCTGTATGTCGGCGCAAACGCAGCTAGCCGAAAAATCGAAAAATACCGTTATAAAAGACCTTATAACCGTTTCGGTGTTTTATAAAAATATTAAAGCTGCTCTGCGCGCCGCAAAAACGGGCAGGGGCGCGCAGTTCATAGAAAGCACCCTTACCGAAACCGGCGTTGTTTCCAAAAAGGCTATGGTAACGGCGGCGCTCGGCGGAGAAAAAAAGGTTTTGGAACTGCTCTGTAAAGCGGTTACGGTGGGCGGCGCAGAGGCTGCCGAGGCGTATAAAAAATCGCCCGGTGATTTTGAAAAATATGCCGATAACAGGCTGCTTTCAACCGCTAAAAGGTGCAAATATATAACTATCGGTATAGAGCCGCTTATAGGCTATATGTTAGCCCGCAAGGCGCAGATAACCGATTTGCAGATAATTTACAGCGGCGTTAAAACGGGGCAAAGCTCTGAAAAAACGCTTGAAAGGCTGCGTGAGCTTTATGGTTAAAATAGCGGTTTTGGGCGATACCGAAAGCATAAAGGGCTTTGCGGCGGTAGGGCTTGATATTTACCCCTGCGATAACGATACGGAAAGCGCCGCAGAGTTTAAAAAAATAGTTAATGCCGACTACGGCGTTATTTTCGTAACCGAGAGGTTAGTACCCTTTCTTCAAAAGGAGATTGAAAGGGTGAACCGTCAACTCTCCCCCTCGGTTGTGCCGATCACGGGCGTTTCGGGCAATAACGGCTCGGGCGTGGCGGCGCTTAAAGGCGCAGTGGAAAAAGCGGTCGGCTCGGATATAATTTTCAACAGATAGGAGTAATCACAATGACCGAAGGAACTATAACCAAGGTTGCGGGCCCTCTTGTTATTGCGGAGGGTATGCGCAACGCGGATATGTTCGACGTTGTGCGCGTTTCGGATAAGCACCTTATAGGCGAGATAATAGAAATGCACGGCGATAAGGCTTCAATTCAGGTTTATGAGGAAACGGCGGGCTTAGGCCCCGGTGAAAAGGTTGTTTCCACGGGTAAGCCTTTGAGCGTTGAATTGGGACCCGGACTTATCGGCTCAATATTCGACGGTATTCAAAGACCGCTTGCAGAGATAATGAAGGTAAGCGGCACAAATCTTCAGCGCGGCGTTGAAGTGCCGAGCCTGCCGAGAGATAAAAAGTGGCACTTTACCCCCGCAAAACAAGTGGGCGATGAAGTTGCAGCGGGCGACACCGTGGGCACGGTGCAGGAAACCGCAATAGTAAACCACAAAATTATGGTGCCAGACAGAATAAAGGGCAAAATAGTGGAAATAGCCGAGGGCGACTACACGGTTGAAGAAACGGTTTATAAAATAGAGACCGATAAGGGCGTAAAGGAATTTACCCTTATGCAGTCGTGGCCCGTGCGTGTGGGCAGACCGTATAAGCGCAAATTATCGCCGGATATTCCGCTGGTTACGGGTCAGCGCGTTATTGATACGCTGTTCCCCATAGCTAAGGGTGGCGTTGCGGCGGTTCCGGGGCCCTTCGGCTCGGGCAAGACCGTTGTGCAGCACCAGCTTGCGAAATGGGCTGCGGCGGATATTATAGTATACATCGGCTGCGGCGAGCGCGGCAACGAAATGACCGACGTTTTAAACGAATTCCCCGAACTTCGCGACCCGAGAACGGGCAACTCCTTAATGGAGCGCACCGTGCTTATTGCAAACACCTCGGATATGCCTGTTGCGGCGCGTGAAGCGTCTATCTATACAGGCATTACAATAGCCGAATATTTCCGCGATATGGGCTACACCGTAGCGCTTATGGCAGACTCAACATCGCGCTGGGCTGAGGCTCTGCGTGAAATGTCGGGCAGACTTGAAGAAATGCCGGGCGAAGAAGGCTACCCTGCTTACTTAGGCTCGCGCCTTGCGCAGTTCTATGAGCGCGCGGGCAGAGTTATTGTAAACGGTGAGGGCGAAACAGAGGGCGCACTTTCGGTTATCGGCGCGGTATCTCCTCCGGGCGGCGATATTTCCGAGCCTGTATCGCAGGCGACCTTGCGTATAGTAAAGGTTTTCTGGGGGCTTGATTCAGCCCTTGCATACAAGCGCCATTTCCCCGCAATAAACTGGCTTACAAGCTATTCGCTTTATGCCGATTCGCTGTCCGGTTGGTTCAATAAAAACGTTAAGCCCGATTGGTACAAGCTGCGCGGCAGACTTATGACTATTTTGCAGGAAGAATCCGAACTTGAAGAAATAGTAAAGCTTGTAGGTATGGACGCGCTTTCTCCCTCCGACCGCCTAAAGCTGGAAGCGGCAAGGTCTATAAGAGAGGACTATTTGCACCAGAACGCGTTTGACGAGGTTGATACCTATACTTCGCTTGATAAACAGTATCTGCTTATGGAGCTTATTTTGGCGTTTTACGATAAATCGCTTGAAGCGCTGGGTAAAGGCGCCGCTATTGAAAAAATAGTTGCAATGCCCTCGCGCGAGCGCATAGGCCGCTTTAAGTATGCCGATGAAAAGCAGACCGAAAGCGAATACAACGAAATTTTATCCGAGCTTGACAGCGATATTGACAAGGCTGTTAAGGCGAAGGACGAGAATTAAGGAGGGGAACTGCTATGCCAAAGGAATATAAAACCATACGCGAGGTTGCAGGACCTCTTATGATGGTAAGCGACGTTGATAACGTTAAGTATGATGAGCTTGGCGAAATTGAGCTGCCTAACGGCGATATTCGCCGCTGCAAGGTGCTTGAAATAAACGGCACAAACGCATTGGTTCAGCTTTTTGAAAACTCGGCGGGAATTAACCTTGCCGATTCAAAGGTGCGCTTTTTAGGGCGCGGAATGGAGCTGCCCGTATCGCCTGATATGCTTTCCCGCGTGTTTGACGGACTGGGCAGACCTATTGACGGCGGCCCCGAAATTATACCCGAAAAGCGAATGGATATTAACGGCAGACCTATGAACCCCGCCGCGAGAAACTACCCGCAGGAGTTTATTCAAACGGGCGTTTCCGCTATTGACGGACTTAACACACTGGTAAGAGGGCAGAAGCTGCCTATCTTCTCGGCCTCGGGTCTTCCTCATGCAAACCTTGCCGCGCAGATAGCAAGGCAGGCAACGGTGCTAGGGGACAACAAGCAGTTTGCCGTTGTTTTCGCCGCAATGGGTATTACCTTTGAAGAATCTAACTTCTTTATAGATTCCTTTAAGGAAACAGGCGCTATTGACAGAACCGTAATGTTTGTAAACCTTGCTAACGACCCCGCAATTGAGCGTATTGCAACGCCGAAGATGGCGCTTACCGCCGCCGAATACTTGGCATTCGACCTCGGTATGCAGGTGCTTGTTATTATGACCGACATTACAAACTACGCCGACGCTCTGCGTGAGGTATCCGCCGCGCGTAAGGAAGTGCCGGGCAGGCGCGGTTACCCCGGATATATGTATACCGACCTTGCAACCCTTTATGAGCGCGCGGGCAGGCTTAAGGGCAAAGAGGGTTCTATAACCCTTATACCTATTTTAACAATGCCCGAGGACGATAAAACCCACCCGATACCCGACCTTACGGGCTATATTACCGAAGGTCAGATAATCTTGAGCCGCGAGCTTTACAGAAAGGGCGTAACGCCGCCTATCGACGTTTTGCCGTCGCTCTCACGTCTTAAGGATAAGGGCATAGGCGAGGGGCGCACCCGTAAGGACCACGCCGCTACAATGAATCAGCTTTTCGCGGCGTACGCCAGAGGTAAGGACGCTAAGGAGCTTATGGTAATCTTAGGCGAGGCTGCTTTGACCGATATTGATAAAAAGTACGCCGAATTTGCCGATAGATTTGAAAGCGAGTATGTGTCGCAGGGCTATAACTCCAACCGCACAATCGAAGAAACGCTGAACCTCGGTTGGAAGCTGCTTTCAATTCTGCCACGCAGCGAGCTTAAACGTATCAGCGATGAAATGCTTGATAAGTATTACGGTAAGTTTTAAGGAGGTCATAAAATATGGCTGTACTTAACGTAAACCCCACCCGTATGGAGTTAACGCGCCTTAAAAAGCAGCTTTCCACCGCGCTGCGCGGGCACAAGCTGCTTAAAGATAAACGCGATGAGCTTATGCGGCAGTTTCTTGATATGATACGCGAGACCAAGACACTGCGCGAGGAGGTTGAGGAACGCTTGAAATCGGTTAATAACGATTTTGTGTTAGCCTCAAGCGTTATGTCTAAAGAGGAGCTTGATACCGCCCTTTTAGCGCCTAAGCAAGAGGTGTATCTTGAAGCCTCCACCCGCAATGTTATGAGCGTGGATATTCCGGTTTATTCCTTTAAAACCAGAACCAGCGAGCAATCGGATATTTTTTCCTATGGCTTTGCGTCCACCAGCTTTGAGCTTGACGACGCGGTTAGTGGGCTTTCCGATTTACTGCCTAAAATGCTGAAACTTGCCGAAATGGAAAAATCGGTAAAGCTTATGGCGGATGAAATTGAAAAAACGCGCCGCCGCGTTAATGCGCTTGAACACGTTATGATACCCCGCTATCAGGAAACGATTCACTTTATATCCATGAAGCTTGAAGAAAACGAGCGAGCAAGCCGCGCCCGCCTTATGAAGGTTAAGGATATGATGATTGAAGAAAATATTGAGTATAAGCATACCCACCCCGACGCGGTGTAAGATAAATGCGGAATTCGGAATTATAAAAAGCAAAGCCTGTTGTTATCGGTTTGACCGACTGCGTCAGGCTTATGTTTTTATATAATTAAAAGATATATCATATTTACGTAAATTCTTAAAGTAAATGCAACAGTACGAAAAGGTTGCATTTATCGTGAAAAATAAAGGAGTT
>CAJJPG010000125.1 GCA_905193585.1 uncultured Oscillospiraceae bacterium | reverse complement strand
AGATATAAGGTATTTCACGGCGTAACGCATAAAGTCAAGCACGGTTGTATCGTCCATGCGAATAGTAAGAAAACCGTAGCAAAGCGTTACTGCGGCGGGCATAACCGTTTTAAGCTGCACTAATATTACGGCGGACAAAAGCACCGCTATCGCCAAAATCACAAAGTCCCGCATACTCCAAAGCCAAAGATTGGCGGCGGCTTTGAGGTTCTGCGGGTAGATATATATCGTCATTGCGTTATTCCCCCGTTCTCAATAGTTCTTGCTTCCTCGCAAAACTCCTGCGGCGTCTGACAGTATTCCTCGCGGATTTTCTGCGTTATCATATCCTTGATGAGCTGCGATTCCGCGTCAGTCGGGACATAATCAAAATACACGCAGCCATCGAGCTTATCTATTTCACATTCAATGCGCAGTGTATCGGCATACGGGTCATATTTTCCGTACATATTAAGCCATACATCATCCATATCATTTATGTGCAATGCGAATTTCTTGTCCACATCAAACCATGTTTCAAGATAGCAGGTGATCTGATGCCCGATGTCGCAGTCAACCTCCATATCCCGGTCGACTTCGAGCATTTCTTTTGTAAATTCCGGCGTATCCATTTTTGTAATAACAGATACCGGTCGGTATTCCGCGTCAGCGTTATGGCTGCTCAGTTGCTCACGGATATGCTCCGCAAGCTGATCTGAAAGGAATTGACTGCATACTGCTTTTGCCTGTTCATGGATAATACCGAGGTATTTAAGCCCAGCATTGTAACGGGTGATGAGCTTATCATAGGTCATATCCTCGTTTAATGACGGCTCAAATATACCGTAATCTCCGTACCAGCCGGCATATCTCTCGTTTTGCGGAATATCCGCCGCATCCTCATATGCGGCAATTATTTTAAAAGCGTCCATACCGTATTTCTTTGAAAATCTGTTTGCCTCTTTGTAATATTCCATAATACTCCCTGCTTTCAAACAGCCTTTGCCACGCTGCGCGTAAGATTTACCGCCGTAGTCGTAGCGTGAACCACATTCATCATATTTACCCTTACAGAGCTGTCCAGTCCAAAGGTCTGCGCTATCTTCGGCACTTCGTCCGCCGCAAGCATAATTCCGAGCCCCATTAACATATTTGCCGAAAAGGTTATAAGTCCGAGGTAAAGCAAGGTCGTCTGCAAAAACGCTGTAAGGCAGATAGCTATTACCTGCTTGCACCACTGATTAAAGCCGTCCGCATATCCCCTCGGTACGCTGAACATATACAGCGCGCCTACCGACATTTGTATAAGCAATATTCCGCCGCGTTTTATGTTGGCGAAAAACACCTTTATAATACAATACGCGAACGCAACCAATGACAGCGTATTGAAAAGACTTATGTTAGCCTCTATATCCGTCAAGAAGAAATTTGTCAGCGCAGATAAGCTAAGCTCGGACAGTCCCGTGCTTTTAGTTCCGGCAGCTAATGCGGCTAAATCCCGCGAAAATATGTTTTGCAGTGTTATGCAGAACTTATACAGTTCCACAGGCAGTACGCCTATAAGGGAGCAGGCAAAAAAGCCCTTTAAAATATTAAGCGCGGCAGTCTTTATATTCGCCTTTCCGCACTGGTACTCTATTGCGGTATCAAAGACGGCGACAACCGTTCCCGCAGCGAACAAGGACCACCCGAAAAGCCCGAACAGCTTTACCGTCGCCTTTACCCATTCAAGCCCGAACATATCCGCGCCCATATTTCCCATAAGCTCAAAAAATTCCGCAACGGCGCTGTATACCGCAAGATATATCCATTGCAGCATTTTGTCAAAAATAAAGCCGGACATTTTTTCACTCAGTCCGGCAAAAAGGTCGTTTAACCAATTCAGAATATTTCACCTCCGAAAAAGTTCCGCCGGATTATCGGTCCGGCGGTTCAAGTTCTTCTTTCATTTTCATTCCGTGTATAACGCCTATGCGGTATGCCTCGGTCTGCAGAATATTCGTTATATCCGAATGAGTATCCCTGTACTGCCAAAGCAGCTCCTTTTGTTCCTCTGTCAGCGCACCTTCAAGCCTTGCGGAATACAGCGCCAATTCTTTAGCTTTAAGCTTATATTCCGGGTTGTTGGATGTTACATCCTCTATTGGGTGCAGCTGACCCGAAAACAGTTCCTCAAAAAATTTCACCCGAACTTCCTCCTTTCTTCAAGCACAACAACATACCACATATTTTGCGGAAAGTCCAGATAAATAAACTCAAATAACAGACCAGATATACAGCGGTGCGGTAAGGCAGAAAATAAGGCAGGCAAAGAGGATACAAGGCGCCGCAAACTCAAATTGTCCGTGCTTTCTGTAGTCAAAGTAAGCCGTGCCTACCTTTACAAAGAACAGAATTGCGAGTATCATATCGCACACGGGAAAGACCACATTATTAACAACAGTCTGAATCTGACCCTTGGCTGCGTTCCAGGTATTCTCAATAGCTCCCGCCACATCGCCCGCCGCGAATACGGTTACCGAAAACACAGACAAAACCGCCGCCGCAAGCAAAACACAGAAAAGGACTTTTGCCGTTTTCTTAATCATATTTTTTACCTCCGATTACTTTCATAATTTCTTCGTCCGACACATTACGGACGCGGATATTTAAGTTTCTGCAGAACTGTATTTCATTCCGCATACCGCTTGTAACGGTATCCCCGAATACCCACATTTCATCACAGAACCATAAAAGCGCAAGTCCTGCCGACATACCCTTTTCCCGTTCCGCGGGATTTGCGTCGTCAAGGCACTCCGCGTAAAAATGCGGCACGACCGGAGACACGCCGCACCTTAAAGCATATTCGGTGTACCGTCTTACTTTTTTAAGGTTTTCTTCCGTATTGCCGCCGAGCGGAGCGCAGATATACACGCACTTCATCATTCGTCGTCATCCTTTCGGGATTTAATACGGATAATGCCTGCGGATATTACCCCGCCGAGCGCAACGGCGGCAAGACCTATCCAAAAGCCGAGCTTTGAGCTGTCCCCTGTTTTCGGAGCGGGAATATACGGCGCAGGCGGCACGGTAAGCGTTACAGTCTGCTCTGCGTCCTCAATATCCGCATGAACCGCAAGCTCCTCTCCGTCACAGTACAAGGTTTCAAAAACCACAATATCCGTCTGACATTTTATACTCTTGCCGTCAAAGGTATAGCGGACAATTATTTCTCCCTCCGCTTTTTCGGGTGTAAAGGTTATCTCGGCGGTAATTTCTTTTCCGTTTACAAGCAGCGCCGCACCTGTGGATTTATCCATAAGTATGCCCTTTACGGTGTATTCCCTGCCCGGTATAAGGTGATTATAATATACAGTATCCGCAACCGTTATTTCACCGCCCGCAACAGCGGTTTCCCCGCCGTTTACGGCAGCCTTTGTACGGATTTCCGGAACGCGGTTATTTACAACCTTAATTTCTATTTCCTGTCCGTTCTCGTTTATTAAAACGGGATAAATTTCATCGTTCGGCAAATACCCGCTTGCAGGTTTAAGTTCCTTAATTATCCAACTGCCGTAAGGAACACTGCCGAATGTAAAAATACCGTCCTTATCTGATTCGGCGGTTAAAATCGCATTCGTATAGGTAAATTCGGTTTCATTACTGCGGAAAAGCCCGAATACCGCACCCGCAATTACACTTTCGGTTTTACGGTCGATTTTCAGTCCCCTGACCGAGCCGTAGAGGATATTGTTTTTAATGGCTTCGTCGTCATTCACACTTATTTTCACAAGCGCGGTTTTCTGCCCTGCATACTCAAACGAAACAGGATATTTTTCATCCGACAGAATATATTTTTCGTTTGTTGCAATTTCCTTTACATATAGCTTTGCGCCTACAGGAATATCTGTTTTAAAGGTTATCTTGCCGTTTTTATTACAGCCTGCGGTTTCAAGCAAACCGTCTGTCGGGATAACCGAGCCGTCCGCCGCGGTCATTTCCTCTGCCGCATACAGTCCGAACTGCACCGTTAAAATTTCTTCGTTTTCTCCTATACCGAAAGCACTATCTTTTTCAAGCAGCTTTTCAAGTGAAAGCATTGCCTTTTGGCGCTCGTTATATAATTCTATCGCCGTTTCGGTCATCTCTACGGTTTCTCCGGCATAGGTCAATTCAACAGATTTCGCTTTATCATTTAATACCATACCGTAAGGCGCCTTTATTTCTCTTACGGTGTATTTTCCGAGATACAGCGGTCTGCTTTCCGCATTGCCTTTTTTATCTGTTGTAACGGTATCTACCGCCGTTCCCTTTGCATAACGGAGCGTGCCGTCAGGCGTTATAATATCCTCGGCGGCGGTAATCTCATAAACCGCACCTGCAAGACCTTTATCTGCAAAAACAAAGCTGTACACGCCGTCCGATTCCACAGCGGAGAAGAAGACCTCGCCGCTTTTTGAAATGTTGACGATGCCTTTCTGCGGCATATTGTGCTTTTCAACGGTTACTACCGTTTTACTGCCGTCAATTTTAAATGCCACAGGCTCTGTGTTCAGCACATACCCGTATGCCGTGCATTGCTCTGTAATTTCGTAATTACCGTAGGGCAGCTTTTCTGGCAGCATAAGTTTGCCTGTAATATCCGTATAATAGGTATCTATATCCGCAGGCGTCGGGTAGGTTATATGCTGCACCACGAATTTGCCCGTATCGGTATTTCTTACCTTAAAGCCTATACCCGCCGCAGGGATTATTTTTCCTGTTTCCGCGTCCTTTTTCACTATTTCTACCGCTGACTTAAAAACCGCATTATTTATTAAAAAGCGGTAGGTTTCGCCGTCCTCGCTGATAAACACATTAAATGGAGCTATATGCTCTCTGCCGCTTTGCCCCTTAGTCTGCTTTACGGTATATTCGCCGTAGGGCAATGCTTTGGTTTCGGCAAAGCCGTTTTTATCGCAGACAAGTGTATCCCGTTCGGTTTCTTT
>CAJJPG010000124.1 GCA_905193585.1 uncultured Oscillospiraceae bacterium | reverse complement strand
ATGCCGCCGCAGTATATATCCGATTCGGCTATGGTTGAAAATTCGCTTATAACCGACGGCTGCGAGGTTTACGGAACGCTTGACTATTCAATTCTTTTTGAAAACGTTACGGTTGAAGAGGGCGCAACGGTTGAATACTCGCTTGTAATGCCGGGCGCGGTTATCAAAAAGGGTGCAAAGGTGCGTTACTCAATAATTGCGGAAAATGCAGTGATTGAAGAAAACGCCGCAGTGGGCGCAGACCCCGCCGTGGCAGGCACCGAAAACTGGGGAATTACCGTTATAGGCGATAACCTGACGGTCGGGAGAAACGCCGTCATTAGCCCCGATAAAATGATTACCGAAAATGTTAAGGAGGGGGAGAAAATATGAGAGCATCGGCAGTTGCTGGACTTGTTTTCGCCAATATTAACGACGATCTGCTTAAAAAGCTGACGGCAAAGCGCTCAATGGCGTCAGTACCCTTCGGTGCGCGCTACCGCCTTATAGATTTCCCGCTTTCAAACCTTGTAAACGCAGGCATTTCGAGCGTAGGCATTATTACAAAGGAAAACTACCGCTCGCTTATGGACCACGTAGGCAGCGGCGTTTACTGGGATTTAGACCGCAAAAGCGGCGGGCTTTACCTTTTGCCGCCTTACCTTACAAGCGGCGTTAAACGCTACCACGGCACGGTGGACGCGCTTTACGGCGCGTGGGATTATATAGACCGCTGCAAGGCGGATTATATGGTAATATGCAACGCGGACGTTATTTCAAATATTGATATTTCCGCCGCGGTTGATAAACATATCGATAACGGCGCGGACGTTACTTTAGCCTACCGCTTTGCAAAGCCGCCCGTTAATTGTGCCGATACAATGTTCCCCGAAATAGGGCGCGGCGGCAGAATAAACAAGCTGAGCTTTGATATTAAAAGCGCCGACGAAACCGATTTTTGCATAGGACTTATAATTATTTCGCGCGAGCTGCTGCTCACCCTTATTAACGACGCGCACGACGAGGGCGAGGTAAGCTTTGCAAGAGATGTTTTGGCAAAAAAGGTAAATAAGCTTAAAATTTACGGTTACGAGCACAAGGCATACGCCGCCGTGCTTGACAGCACCGAGGCTTACTATAAGGCGAGTATGGACCTGCTTAATAAGGACGTTCGCTCTATGCTTTTCAATAAGGAGCGCCCCATATTTACAAAGACCCGTGACGATATGCCCACCCGCTACGGCACAAAGGCGGTTGTTAAAAACTGCTTTATAGCCGACGGCTGCGTTATTAAAGGCACCGTGCGAAACAGCATTGTTTTCAGGGGCGTTACCGTTGAAAAGGACGCGGTTGTTGAAAACTGCATTTTAATGCAGGAAACCGCGGTAGGCGAGGGCGCGCAGCTTGTGAACGTTATTGCCGATAAAAACGCTTCGGTAGGGGCGGGAATGGTGCTTAAAGGCACTGCCGCCAAGAGCTTCTTTATAAAGAAAAATCAAGCGCTTTAAAACAGATAGGAGAAAGAAATGAAAGTATTATTTGCTTCAAGCGAGGCTTATCCATTTGCAATGTCAGGGGGACTGGCGGACGTTGCCGGCGCGCTGCCCAAGGCGCTCAGAAAAAGGCTTGTGGGCTGCCGCATAGTTATGCCGCTTTACAGCTGTATTCCCGATGAGCTACGCGAAAAAATGAATTTTATTTGCAGTATAACCGTATCGGTTGCATGGCGGCGGCAGTATTGCGGAATATTTGAAGCCCATATGAACGGCGTTATTTATTACTTTATTGATAACCAGTATTATTTCAAGCGCGAAGGGCTTTACGGGCATTATGACGACGCCGAGCGCTTTGCGTTCTTCTCGCGCGCGGTGCTTGATATTATACCCCACATAGGCTTTACGCCCGATATTATACACTGCAACGACTGGCAGACGGCTATGGTGCCCGTATATCTTGATACGATATACCGCGATAACGATATATACCGCAATATAAAAACCGTTTTCACAATTCACAACATACAGTATCAGGGTAAATACGGTCACGAGCTTACGGGCGACGTTTTAGGACTGCCGTATGAATCGGAAAGCCTTGTTGAGTACGACGGCTGCGTTAATCTTATGAAGGGCGCAATACAGTGCGCCGATAAGGTTACCACTGTATCTCCCACCTATGCGCGTGAAATATTAGAGCCTTACTATTCAAACGGGCTTGATAATATTTTAAAGCAGTTTACCTATAAGCTGACAGGCATCGTAAACGGAATTGACTATGATGTTTACAACCCAGAAACGGATAATTTGATTTATAAAAATTATTCTGTTGACGAACTGAAAAATAAGGCTTATAATAAGAAAATGCTTTTAAAGGAAATGGGCTTGCCCGAAACCGACGCGCCCGTTATAGGTATTGTAACGCGCCTTGTAAAGCACAAGGGGCTTGACCTTGTGAAGCGCGTTTTCGAGGAGCTTTTAAAGGCTGATCTGAAATTCGTCATTTTAGGCTCTGGCGAGTGGGAATTTGAAACATTTTTCCATAACGCCGCGCAAAATCACCCCGATAAGGTTGCGCTGAAATTGGGCTTTAACCCGCAGCTTGCGCATAAAATATATGCGGGAGCCGATATGTTCTTAATGCCCAGCCAGACAGAGCCGTGCGGACTTGCGCAAATGGTGGCTCTGCGCTATGGCACGGTGCCGATAGTGCGGGAAACAGGCGGGCTTAACGATACCGTATCCGACAGCGGCGACGGCGAAGGCAACGGCTTTACCTTTAAAAACTATAACGCGCACGATATGGAAAACACGGTCTGGCGCGCACTTGCAGGCTATGATGATAAGGCGGGATGGGATATTCTGCGCAAAAGAGGTATGCGGTGCGATAACAGCTGGGGCGTTTCCGCAAATGCGTATATCAGGTTATATAAGGAGCTTGCAGGCAAGTGAACTGATATTATAACCGGTGCTTTGGGGGAATTATGGATATTATTAAGTCGATTATTTTAGGAATTATTGAGGGTATTACCGAGTGGCTGCCCATAAGCAGCACGGGACATCTTATCATTGCCGATGAGTTTATAAAGCTCGGAATGACGGATGAATTTATGGAGATGTTCAACGTTGTTATTCAGCTGGGTGCAATACTCGCCGTGGTGGTTATTTTCTGGAACAAGATGTGGCCCTTTACCGCCGATAAAACTAAGGGCTATAACTACATAACAAAGGGTAACGGCTTAATTAAAAAGGACGTTATGGATATGTGGTTCAAGGTAATTGCGGCAATGCTGCCTGCGGCAATCGTAGGTATTCCGTTTGATGATTATTTTGAAAAGCATTTCCACAATTGGCAGGTGGTTTCCGCCGCGCTTATAGCTTACGGTGTTTTGTTTATCGTAATAGAAAAAATAAATAAAAACCGCAAGCCTAAGGTAAACAGCATACCCGAGCTTTCCTATAAAACCGCGCTTTTAATAGGCTGCTTTCAGGCGCTTTCCTTAATTCCGGGCACTTCGCGCAGCGGATCAACCATTTTGGGCGCTATGATTCTCGGCGTTTCGCGCGTTGCGGGGGCTGAGTTCAGCTTCTTTCTTGCAGTTCCCGTTATGTTCGGTGCAAGCCTTATAAAGCTTTTAAAATTCGGCTTTACGTTTACAGGCATGGAACTTGCCGTTTTGGCTGTGGGAACGCTCACCTCGTTTATTGTGTCGGTTATTGCAATAAAATTCCTTATAAGCTATGTTCGCCGCCACGATTTCTCGCTGTTCGGTTATTACCGCATAGCGCTCGGCGTAATAGTTATAGCATATTTTCTTATAGCGGGTTGATTTTATGAAAATACTTATTGCATCTGATATTCACGGCTCGGCGTATTATTGCCGGATGCTGCTTGAAGCTTTAGAGCGGGAAAAAGCCGACAGGCTTTTCCTGCTCGGGGATATTCTTTACCACGGTCCGCGCAACGACCTGCCGCGCGATTACGCGCCGAAAGAGGTTATTGCAATGCTTAACCCCTTAAAGGAAAAGCTTTTCTGTGTTCGCGGTAACTGCGATACAGAGGTAGACCAGATGGTTTTGAATTTCCCGATTCTTGCCGATTATGCGGTTCTTCCGCTCGGCGACCGCGTAATTTACGCGACGCACGGGCATAAGTTTAACTGCGATAATCCGCCGCCTTTATCTAAGGGCGATATACTTTTAAACGGGCATACGCATATTCCTGCGGATAAGGATATGGGTACTTTCAGATATTTAAACCCCGGCTCTGTTTCTATACCCAAAGAGCAAAGCCCGCACGGGTATATGACGCTTGAAAAGGGCGAATTTCTTTGGAAAAGGCTTGAAAACGGGGAAATTTATACCCCGTAAGGTAAACGCATTATGATGATTTCAACAAAAGGGCGCTACGCTATGCGGGTTATGGCGGACCTTGCCGAGCATATCGGCGAGACTGTTCCGCTGTCCGATATAGCAAAGCGGCAGGAAATTTCACTTAAATATTTAGAGGCTATTGTGTCGGCTTTGGCGCGCTCCGGGCTTATTGAAAGTCAGCGCGGCAAAAGCGGCGGCTACAGGCTGAACCGTAAGCCCGAGGAATACACCGCCCGCGAAATATTAGAGGTGACCGAGGGCGGGCTTGTGCCCGTAAACTGCGCCTGCCTTACAAAGGGTGAGGAGTGCAAGCGCTCGGGGCTTTGCCCGTCGCTGCCCGTATGGCAAAAGCTTGATAAGCTTATATATGATTATCTTGACAGCGTATCACTTTCCGACCTGATTTCAAAAGAATAACATTTTTAATGCGGAATTCGGAATGCGTAATGCGGAATAGAAAACGATATTTCAGCAAAAACAGAGATTTTACAATAAGACTATTAAAAATAGCCTGTTACTACCGATTATGAAGATAGCAACAGGCTGTAACTTTATTAATTCCGCATTATAAATTATTGTTTTTTAAATTCCTATTGACATTGTAGGAATTATATGTTAGAATA
>CAJJPG010000123.1 GCA_905193585.1 uncultured Oscillospiraceae bacterium | reverse complement strand
GATAACGCGCTTTACGGGGTAAGCCCAAAAATACGGAATGTTCTTGAAAAATTACCCGAAAGGGTTAAGGAAAGCACCGAGGAAATACGGCTGCGGGCGGGGCTGCCCGTGGCGCTCACGGTGGGCGGAGACACGGTGTTCGTGCTTGAAAACGGACAAATATCATTTTGCCTGACACGCGGGCTTTTAAAGGCGGATGTATCGGAGCTTGCCGAAAGCTTTAAACTGCTTTGCAAAAGCTCTGTTTATGCGCATACAGAGGAGCTTAAAAACGGGTACATAAGACTGCGCGGCGGCAACCGCGCGGGCGTTTGCGGCACATTGAACGAAAACGGAAATATGAGCGATATTTCATCGGTTAATATAAGAATAGCGCACGAAATACCGGGGGCGGCTAATGATATTGCGCGGGCGTATAAGCCCGGCGGACTGCTGATAGCAGGTCCCCCCGGCAGCGGAAAAACCACCGTTTTACGCGATCTTATAAGACAGCTTGCGGGCGGCGTTTGCGGGAAGATATACCGCATAGCGGTTATTGACAGCCGCGGTGAAATATCGGGCAGTTTTGACGGAAAATGCGGCAATGATTTGGGCGCGGGCAGTGATGTTTTGCTTACGACCGATAAAGCTGCGGGAATTGAAATGGCGGTGCGCACAATGTTTCCCGATATAGTGGCGTTTGACGAAATAGGAAACGAGGCGGAACTAAAACGCGTCAGCGAAAGTTTTTGCAGCGGCGTTGATATTATAACCACCGCGCATGCGGGCAGCATAGCCGACCTTAAACGCCGCAGAATAATCGCCGCGCTAATAAGCAGCGGCGCCGTTGCAAGTATCGCCATGCTGCCGGAAATTCACGGCGGCACCGTAAAAATTATAAAAGCCGAGGAGCTTGAAAATGGAGTGGCTGTTTAAGCTGTGCGGGTCGGTAATGGTGGTGGTGGCGTCCTTCGCGGCGGGGTATATGAAATCTTACGAGCTGCGGCAGCGAAGACGGCGGCTTGCTGATTTGTGCCGCGGCCTGACGTCTCTTAAAGAGCGCATACGTATGGGCGGCGGAGAAATTGAAAGACTTGTTGCCGAAAGCTTTGAAAATGGGCTTATTAAGGCGGACGGCGGCTTTTCGGTTGACGGCAGGTGGCTTGACGAAAAGGATGTCGCGCTTATTTATGAATATTTGACCGATATAGGTATGAACGATTCGGAAAGCGAGTACAACCGAACCGAGCTTTACATAAAGCTGCTTTCAAAAAACCGCGATGAGGCGGAGGAAAAATGCGTGGAGCTTTGCCGCGTTTATAACGCGGCGGGGCTGCTCGGCGGAATATTTATTTGCATTTTTTTCTTGTAGGTGAAGTAAATGGACGTTGATTTTATTTTCAGAATAGCCGCAATAGGCATTATTGTAACAGTGCTTAATTTGGTGCTTGTGCGCTCGGGCAGAGAAGACCAAGCAATGCTTACCACCCTTGCGGGGCTTGTGGTAGTGCTGCTTATGGTGGTAAACGCGATAGCGGGGCTTTTTACAACCGTAAAAAGCCTGTTTGGGCTTTAAAAATGGAAGTATTTAAAATTTTGGCGGTCTGCCTTATAACCGCAATATTGGCAATGGTTCTGAAAGAACACAGGGGAGATTACGCGCTTGTGCTGGTGCTTGCGGGCGGGGTTACGGTTACATGCTTCGTCATAAAAAGCATAGTGGGACCCATAGGCTATTTAAAGCAGCTGCTTTACGATAACGGAATAAAAATGCAATATTTTTCGGTGGCACTCAAAGCCCTGGGAATAGGCTACATAACCGGCTTTATAGCCGACGCCTGCCGCGACGGCGGACAGGCAAGCCTTGCGGGAAAGGCAGAGCTTGCGGGGAAATGCGCGGTTTTTATTTTGGTGCTGCCGCTTATAGCCTCGATACTTGAAACGGCTTTGGGATTTTTAAAATGAAATTTAAAAAAGTATTTTTAACGCTTATTTTACTGCTGTTTCTTTTCCCGTTTGCGGTATCTGCCGCCGAAACGGACGGCGAAGAGCTTTACAGCGAGCAGTATTACGACAGCGGCGCGGATAAGCTTACAGATTTTTTGCCCGACAGCACGCGGGAATATTTTGAAAAGAACGGCATTGACCCGTCAGATTACGGCTGGGTAGGCTCGCTTACCTCGCAAAATGTATTTTCGCATATACTGGAGTTTTTAAAAAGCGGAGCGAAAACACCGCTTAAAAGCGGGGCGGCAATAACCGCCGTAATTCTTATAGCCGCCGCGTTTTCATCAACCGAAATAAAAAGCAGCGCCGTGCAAACGGCAATATACGCCGCGGTAACCGCGGCAGCGGCAATTATTGCGGGACCTGTTTATGCTTCTATAAAAGCGGGGGTGGACGCAATGAAGGGCTTAAGCGTTTTTATGCTCGCATTTATACCCGTTTTCGCCGTTATAGTGGCAGCCTCGGGCGGGGCGGCAACCTCGGTTTCAATGAGCGCGCTGCTGTTAACGGCGGCGCAGGGGGTCTCCTACATTTCAAGCTTTGCGGTGCTGCCGCTTATGGGCGGGTATTTAGCGGTGAGCATAAGCTCGTCGGTCTCCCCTCTTATGCAAAGGTCGGGAATAGCCGAAACGGTTAAAAAGCTCGCGCTTTGGATAACCGCCTTTATTTCCACCGTTTTTGCGGGAATTTTGGGTATACAGACCGCCGTTAATTCCTCAGCCGATACACTCACCGCTAAAACCGCGCGGTTTATTATAGGCAGTTCCGTACCTGTCGCGGGGGGAGTGCTTTCAGAAGCGCTCGGCACGGTAACGGCGTCGGTCACCTTGCTTAAATCCTCGGTAGGCATATACGGCGCGGCGGCGTGCGCGGCAATACTTTTGCCGCTTATAACCGAGCTGCTTATGTGGCGGGCGGTGCTGCTTATAACCGCAGGTGTGGCGGGTCTTTTTTCGCTGCCGCAAATATCGGGGCTTTTAAAGGCGGTGGATTCTATGATGTCGGTACTGTTGGGAATAATTTTAACGGTGGGGGCTATGTTTGTAATATCACTTGCGGTGGTGGTATCGACCGGGAGGGCAAGATGAACGCTTTTTCCGCTTTTGCGGCGGCTTTGTGCGCCGCCTGCGTGCTTATAGGCGCGCTGCATTTAATAACGCCCGACGGCGCTATGTCAAAGCCTGTAAAATACGCTTTAAGCGTGGTGTTTGTTGTATCGGTTATGGCGGCGGCAGCAATACCGCTTAAAAAAATAAGCATTGATTTCACCGCGCCCGACTATACCGAATACTCAGAGGACAGCCTTTACGCAACCTCTGCCGAGTATGTTTACGGTCAGCTTTTGAAAAACGCGGGTATAGAATTTACAAAAATTACAGTTTGTACGGATAAATCGGATGACGGCAGCATAATAATTAGTAAGGTTACGGTTTTTTCGGGGCAAAGCGCCGCCGAGATAAAACGTGCTTTGGGCGTCGTGGCGGAAAATTACGAGGTAGAAGTTATAAATGGACAGATTGATTGAAAAAATAACGGGTGCGGTGAAAAATCCTAAATTGCTTATAGCCTTGGGGCTCACGGGGATATTGCTTATATGCCTGCCCTCTTTTTTCGGCGGGAAGAAGAAAACCGAGACTAAAGACAGCGGAGAAATAAGTATTGAGGAATACCGCGCGGGGCTTGAAAAAAACGTTGAAGAAATTGTGAGCAGCATAACAGGCAGCAAAAACGTTAAGGTGGTAATAACGCTTGAAAGCGGGATTATATATTCATATGCCGATACAAACGAGGGCACATCCGCCAACAAAACCGCCAGCGGGCAGGAGAGCACAAGCAGCGAATCAAAACAAAGCTACATAACCGTTAAAACGGCGGACGGCGGCGAGCAGGCACTGCTTGTTACTACCGAAATGCCGCAGGTGCGCGGGGTGGCTGTTGTTTGCGAGGGGGGCGACGATGAGATTATTAACGAGAAGATCACAAACGCCGTAACGGCGGCGCTTAATATTACATCAAAAAGAGTATACATAGCGGGAGGAAACTTTAATGAAAAAAGGTAAAGTATTCGGAAAAAGTCAGATTGTGGTGGCGGTAATGCTGCTGGCGCTGGGCGGCGCTATATGGCTTAATATGAAGTATACGCCGTCATCGGGAAAATATCTCGGTGAGGCGTCATACGTCAGCGGGAAAAACAGCGTTTCAGCGGTGGAAACCTCGGCTAAGGCGGAAAAAACTACGGGCGATTATTTCACCGATGTGAAAAAGGAACGCGAAAGCAACCGCAAAAAGGCGCAGGAAAGCATTGAGGAAACGCTTAAAAGCGCAAAACTTACAGACGCCGATAAAAAATCCGCGCTTGCAAAAATAGAGGAATTAGCCGACCGCAGCGAGCACGAAAACAATATTGAGGCGCTGCTTAAAGCCAAGGGCTTTGAAAAGGCAATCGCCGTTATAGGCGACAGCGGTATTAACGTGGTTGTGAAGTCAGAGGGGTTAACTTCTGCACAGACTTTACAGATTCAGGATATAATTACGGCGGAAACAAATATATCTCTTGCAAATATTAAGATAGTTCCCGTGAAATAAAACTTGTGTTATTGAAAAAATGTGTTATAATATACCTATAAAGTATATTACACGGAGGGATTATCCATGGAAGATAAAAAGACCGCGCTTTCGGTAAGCACCGAGGTTCTTGAAAAAATGGCGGAAATTGCCGCAAAGGAAGTTGACGGTGTTGCCGGACTTTCCAAAAAGGCAATGGATATTAAGGGTATAGTAAAAACCAAAAACGCATTTAAGGGCGTTAAGGTGGAAACGGTTAACGGTGCTATTGAAATAAGCGCTTATATCTGCCTTAAAGCGGACGCTAAGGTTAAGGAAACTGCCGAGCGCGTTCAGGAAAACATAAAGGATAAAATTCAGACTATGACCGGCAGCGCCGTAACCAAGGTAAACGTTCAGGTTGCGGATATTGAAATTAAAGACGAAGAATAAGAAAAAAGCTTCCCGCGAGGGCAATGTCATTAAGTTAAGAAAAATCGAACTTCACAAAATGTGAGGTTCGATT
>CAJJPG010000122.1 GCA_905193585.1 uncultured Oscillospiraceae bacterium | reverse complement strand
ATACCATGAATACTTTGAAAAGCCGGTTATCCCGAAAACAATGCTTTTAAAATTGAAGTCTTCAGTTCCGAAAGTCATTGAAAGTGTATATAAAATCAACATACATATAATATACTTTAAAATCAGCGGCAGCAATTTTTTATAATATCCTAAAATAACCGAACTGTTTAAAGCTATATCTTTCGTCGAAATAAGATAACCCGTAAGCAAAAGAAAAAGAGGAACACATACCATAAACGCTGTTCTGAATATCACCATTACATACATCTTTTCTCCGCTGACTATGTTTGAATAAAACTCTGTGTTCAAAAAAGAATGAACAGCCACCACCGATAAAAAGGCAAATATTCTTATGATATCAAGCCCGATGCTTCTGTTTCCTCGCGTCTCTGAGACCGCTATAACAGGTGTTTATTCACGCGCGTTTATAGTCGGATTTCCCACCGTACATTCCCCCCATACAACAAAAAAGACGCAAAGCAACAAGGTACTCTACATCTCTAATCTCCAATAAATATTATACAACCGAATTGCAGCTTGTCAAGAGTTTATTTGTAGTAGGAAAATTCTATCGCCGTCACCGAATCGTTAGTGGGGTCAATATAAACCGTTATGCCGTTGCGGCGGTCGTCCTTTGAAATGAAATAATCAAGATAATAATTATTTTCGGCAAGTCCGTAAAAATGCGAGGGTGTTCCGAGGGTATCGATAATATCGGTAATCGCCATTTTATTATTAACGCCGTTTACGCTGAACTCGTTATATTTTTCGGTATTCTGATAAAAATTATTATCTATCCGCAATTTAACGATATTGCACTTTTTCATTTTAACCGAGCTTTTTGTGGAATTATAGAAAACCGCTTTAAGGACTGCGCCATCCTCGTTTTCAAAAACCGCGTCTACCGTGTCGCAGGCGTATATAAGCGATTCCTCATCATACTTGCCGCCGTCCTTAATGTACCAGCCCTGCTTTTCAAGCGCGGCAAGCGTTGTGGGCGCGTCAAGCTCGCTGCCCGCGTAATTTACGTTGAACCTGAACTTTTTACCCAGGTAAACGTTTGAGTAGTTTTCTTCGTCAAAAAGGCTTATATCCACAAACTGCGGCATAACCTTATCGTCCGACATTATGGCGGGTCTTTTTACGTTTTCGGGCGCTTTTTTCGCCGTTTTCTGCACTTTTGCAGGCTCGCTGCTCTGA
The DNA here is from genome assembly GCA_905193585.1 of uncultured Oscillospiraceae bacterium. Taxonomy (GTDB): domain Bacteria; phylum Bacillota; class Clostridia; order Oscillospirales; family Acutalibacteraceae; genus UBA737. The sequence continues at coordinate 3,969 of CAJJPG010000122.1, read as the reverse complement.
ACGCCGTAGTCCTTATCAACGGGGGCGCAGGCGGAAAGAGAAAGCATAACGGCAAAAACCGCCGAAACAAGTATTGCAAAAGCTCTTTTTTTCATATTCCGCTCCCCCTTAAGGTCTATATTTCTATTTTATTCCACGCGGGGAAAAAAGTCAACACCAACTTTTACCAAAGTGCAAATCAGTGCCCGCGCGGCACTATATCAAGCTTATCCTTTTCCTCGCCTAGGTCTGCGCGCAGTAGAGCCACAAACACCACAAGCAGCGGTATTTCCGCCCCGAGCAGCGCCCTGCCCTTTAATACCGTGCAAAGCAGAGCCGATACCACCCCGCCCGCGGTGAAAGCCGCTATCATTGATAGGTGCATAAGCAGCTCCGCCAAAATATCTTTGTTTCTGTGGCGCAGCCATTTTACGAATTTAACGCCCGTCTGCCGCAGGTGATTGGTACAAAACGTGGTAGCCATTGCAACATGGCGCGATTGCCTGAATGTATTATACTGCATTGAAGCCACAAAATTTATTGCCACCTGGCATATTTGCGGCGGCGCGTCGTCGGGAATAAAGGCTATCCCTAAAAAAGCCAGCATTTCAAAACCTATAAAGAATGTATCCCACCGCATTTTAAGCGTAGAGTTTGTGTATTTCGGCATAAGCTCGGATATTACCGCGCCCGCGAAATACGCTGATATGGGTATTAAATAATAAAGCGCTTTTTTAAAGTTGAACGTGCCTATATTTACGGACATTAAAACAAAATTCGCCGTTTGCGCATTGCAGAATACCCTGCCTTTAAGTATAAACGTGTACGCGCCCAAATATCCGCCTACGGCTATCATGGTTACAAACACCCAAAATTTTTCACATTCAAGCTCGGCGCGTTCCGCCTCTTTATTACCGCTCATTATTTTCTCCCAAATCAGTTTGTGCCGCGCCTGCTTTCACCGCCGCGTCCCTTACCGCCCCGTGGCATGTAAACATTATTACCTGGCATTTCTCCGAATATTCCCGAAGATACTCCGCCGCCGTTTTCATTCTGCGGTCGTCATACTGCGCAAGCGAGTCATCCAAAAATATCGGCAGCGCGTCAGATGTCTCAAATATTACGGATGACAGCGCCAGCCGCAGGCTTAAATACGCCTGATCCGCCGTGCCGCTGCTTAAATAATCCGCCTCATGGCTGCCGAACTCGCCGTTTTTCTCGACACTCATATCAAACGCCTTTGAAATAAGCACCGAGCCGTAAGCGCCGCCTGTCAGCCTTGCAAAAATATCCGCCGCCTTTTTCTCCAGCGCCGAGCCGTAGCTGCCGCGAAGCTCGGCAAAGCTGTTTTGCAAAATTTCAAGCGCCGTATCCGCCGCGCGGCAAAAATCCTCCTGGCGGCTTATTTTCTCTGTCAGCTCTTTAATTTCCGATTTAAGCGTTTCGGGGTCTGGCGCGTTTTTAAGGCTTACCCTGTCCTCTGTTTCCGCCGCCGTTAAAGCGTTGCGCTTTTTTGCAATTTCCGCCGCAAGGCTTTCGTATTCCGCCTTAATGCCCTCAAAGTCCGTGTTATCCGCGGTTTCGGGCAGCGCCGCTAATTTTTCGCGCGCTTCATCATAGGAAATATTGCCGAGGTCGCGCGCCAAATAATTAAGCCTTTGCTTTATCTGCTTTAATTGCTCCGCCTTTTCGCTGAGTGTATCAAGCCCGCGCGCAATTTCCTCTGTACTCGCCGCGGGTTTATAATTGCCGTAAAGCTCAAAAAGCGTTTTTTCGGCGGTTTTACATGCAGTTTCCAACTCGTCCTTTGCCCTTTCGCTTTCAGCCAACAGCTTTTTCTGGTTTTCAAGCGCCGCCGCTCCCATTCCGAGCGAGGTGTTTATAGCCTCAAGCCGCGCCGATAAAAGAGAAATTTGCTGTAAAACATCCGCTTTATCCTCATTAAGCCTTTCAGCCTCTGTTTCAAGGGCTTTAAGCTTTTTTTCATACTCGGCAAGCGCGCGCTTATCCGCGGGGCGCAAAAGAAAGCTTAAAAGCGCCGATACCGCCGCCCCTGCGGCAGATATTAAAGCCACGCTTTGCATTTTAAAGGCAAAAAGCAGCAGCGCCGCTAAAAGCGCAAAGCCCGCAACCGTGATAAATACAATATTAATGCCGCTTTTTTTCCGCTTAACATCATTTTCGGTCGCTTTAAGGCTTTCCGCGCTCTTTTTATTCTCGGAAATATTATTTTCAATTTCCGCTTTTTTATTATTTAAACCGTCAATTTCCCTTTCAAGGCTCTCGGCTTTTTCCCTGCCGCCCCTATCCTCGGCGGTTTCGGTGCTGTCTTTAAGCCTTTGCACCTCGGCGGTTTTATCCTTTAATCTTTCGGCGGCGGTTTCAAGCTTTGCAAGGCACATTTTCACCTTGCCCACATACAAATCGTCTATTACGCCGCCATCCGCCAAACGCAGTTCCTCTTTTGCCTTTTCAAGCTCCTCCTTGGTTTCAAGCATTTCTTTAAGCCGTGCGGCGTTGCGTATATCTTGCTCGGCGTCAATTTTCGCTTTAAGATACGCCGCGCGCTCGGTTTCCTTTTCAAGCGTCGCCTTAATACGGTCGGCGTTTTTTCTGTATTCCGCGTGCCTTTCGTATACGTGCTCCGCCTTTTCAAGCTCGTCGTTCAGCAGTGCCAGCCGCTTTTTGTTTTTATCGCACTCCCCCGCTCTGCCGCTTTTGGAAATAAGACTTAAGCGCGCCTTTTGCAGCCTGTCGCTTACCGTGTTAAAAGATACCGATTCATCCCCCGTAGTTACCATATTAGATAGCTTGGAGTTTATCTCGCTCTCGGCGGACGCGTCGCTTTCCGCCTTGCCGAACTGCCCAACAAAAACGCTCCGCTCAAAAGCGGTGGCAGAAAGCCCGAAAAACCTGCTCCCCACATCGCCCGATAGACTCTCGCGCGTGCCTGCCGACATATCGGTAAGGGTTATTTTATCGCTTGAATTGGTTTTGCCGAACTCCCGTTCTAAGCGGTAGCTTCTGCCGCCGTGCTCAAAATCAATGCTGCCGGCTGCCCTTTCCCCGCTCCACGGGGCGTATTTTTTGCGCGGATTTTTAGCAAGGGCGGAAGACCCGCGCTCGCTGCCGTAGAACATCATTTTAATAAAGGTCATAACCGTGGTTTTGCCGTTCTCATTCTCGCCGTATATCACGTTAAAACCGTCTTTAAAATCCACCGTTTTGTTTTTAAGCCCGCCGAAAGCGGCAATATACACCCTTTTAATTTTCATCGCAGCTCACCTCGCCGTCAAACGCCTTTAGCCCTAATTTCAGCGCCTCTTTTAAATTCTCTTTTTCTTCCTTCTCCGCTGCGTTCAGCCTTGAAAGCATATTTTTAACGAACAATCCCTTTAAAGAAATTTCTCGCGATAATTCATCGTAATTAACGGGCGGTTCGGTTTTATCCCGCAGCTTTACAAAATAAAGGGCGCCGAGCCTGCCCTGAATTTCCGCCGTGTTTACGTCCGCTATGCCCGTAAGCTCTATCTTAAATAGGTTTTCTGCATAGTTTTCGCCGTATTTTTCTTTTAACACGGCAAGAATTTTTTCCGCCGCCGCGGCGTTTGTTTCGCTGCCCGTAACGTCAATCTTTTCATAAATGCACATTCTGCGCGCCGTCGGCAGAAATTCAAGGCGGTTCTCCCCTTTTGATATTTCGCCTATATAAACGCCTTTTTCGCCCAGCTCGTCAAAGCCCATACCCTCGGGACAGCCTGAGTAAGCGAAAAACGTTTTGCCGAGCCGCTGTATTTCGGTACGCTTGTGTATGTGCCCCAGCGCTATGTAATCCATTCCGCTGCTTTCAATAAACCTTGAGGTGACGGAATTATAAGCCGAGCCCATATCGCCGCGCATATCCCCGTGCAGCACCATTAAATTTATATAGTCGTCATCGGGCGGGGCAAGCGAAAAACGCTCTTCGCCCGCCATATACACGCTTTCAAA
>CAJJPG010000121.1 GCA_905193585.1 uncultured Oscillospiraceae bacterium | reverse complement strand
ATTTAATTTCGTAGCCGCCTACCGGACGGATATTGAGAACACAGCAGCTGCCGTTTCCGAAAACAGACTCTATCATTTCTTTATAGTCGGCTAAAATTTCGGTAGGAATATAGCACTGTATTGTCCCCGCAAAGCCGCCGCCGTGAACGCGGCAGGCGCCCCTGCCGTTTAAAAATCTTTTGGTAAACGCAATAGCAAGCGGCAAGCCCTGCTCGGCAACATCCGAATTAGAGTACAGATTTTGCAGATAATCATAAGATGACTCGCCCGATTCGTTTACAAGCTTTAAAAAGCTTTCAAAATCACCGGCTTTCAGCGCTGCTTTCTGCTCTTCTACGCGGTTTTGCTCATTGAAGAAATGGAAAGCGCGCAGCACGGCGCGGTCACCGCATGAACGGCGCAACTCGGCAATGCTGTTATAAAAACGGTCGGAATCGGCGTCGCGCAGGAAATCAACCCCCAGCGCGTTGCTGATTTTTTTACATTCTATAGTAATATCGGCGTAGTCCTGAGTTAAATTTGCGTGGTTGCCGCCGGTATCCACAACGCAAAGGGTGTAGCCGAAAGAGTGAATATCAAGGTTTATCTTTTCGGTTATCGGCTCTGAGGGGTCAAAGAAATCGGCATAGGTAAACCCACCGAGCGAGCTTGCCATCTGGTCGAGCAGACCGCAGGGCTTGCCGAAATATTCGCGCTCGGCATACTGCCCGATTTTGGCAATTGTTATTTCATCGACTCTGTTTTCAAAGAGCATGCCGTTTACAATATTGCCCACCAAAACCTCAAACGCGGCGGAAGAGGAAAGCCCCGAGCCTTTTAAAACATTTGAAGTGGTGTATGCATTAAAGCCCGAAAGCGCGCAGCCAAGCTCCTTAAAGCGGGAAAGCACGCCGCGAATAAGCGCGGAAGCGCGGCCGTGCTCGGCTTCGTTCTTTTCAAGCTCCGCAATATCTATAACGTCCATATCGTAGCCCTCGGACTTAATGCGAACCTTGCCGTCGTTGTTCGGTGCGACTACGGCTATAACGTCAAGATTAACGCCGCCCGCAAGCACCGAGCCGTGCTGGTGGTCGGTGTGGTTGCCGCCTACCTCAGTTCTGCCGGGGGCGGAGAAAAGGCGTATGCCGTCTCTTTCTGAAAAAATATCGCAAAAGCTGTCGCACGCGGCGCTGTAACGCGCGCGGGCGGCGCTTACATCGCCGTAAAGCATTGCGAAATCTTTATCAAAAGCGCCGTTTTCTATTTTCTGTTTAATTTCGGTGATATTCATAAAGCCCTCCGATTATGATTATTTTGAAATTATGGCAAGGGTGTCTCTTGCAATGGCAAGCTCCTCGTTCGTAGGAATAACGTAAACGTTTACGCGGCTGTTATCGGTGGAAATTTTAACTTCCTTACCGCGGAGCTTATTTTGCGCGTCGTCAATTTCAACGCCTACAAAGCTTAAATTATCGCAAACCGATTTGCGCAGCTCGGGGTCGTTCTCGCCTATGCCGCCCGTAAAGGCTATGGCGTCAACGCCGTTCATAGCGGCAATGTAAGAGCCTACGAACTTGAGAATTTCATATCTCTGCATTTCTATTGCAAGCTGTGCACGTTTGTTGCCAGCCTCTGCCGCGGCGCAAATATCGCGGTTATCGTTTGAAATGCCCGAAATACCGAGCATACCCGATTTTTTATTGCAGATGGTATTAACATCCTCGGGGGATAAATGCTCCTTTTCGGCTATGTATGTAAGCGCAGAGGGGTCGAGGGTTCCCGAGCGGGTGCCCATCATAAAGCCGTCAAGCGGGGTAAAGCCCATAGAGGTATCTATGCACACGCCGTCCTTAATGGCGGTAATGGAGCAGCCGTTGCCAAGGTGGCAGGTAATGATTTTAAGGTCTTTTTTAGGCTTGCCCTCAATTGCGGCTACTCTGTCGCTTACAAAGCGGTGAGATGTGCCGTGTGCGCCGTATTTGCGAACGCCGTATTTCTCGTAATACTCATAGGGCAGGGGGTACATATAGGCTTTCGGCGGCATTGTCTGGTGGAAAGAGGTATCAAACACAACCACCTGCGGAATTTTATCACCGAATGTCTTTATGCAGGCGCGGATTGCCAGCACGTGCGCGGGGTTATGCAGCGGAGCTAAAGCGCCCAACTCTTCTATTTTATCAATAACATCGGGTGTTACAAGGCAACTGTTCGGGAAAATGCTGCCGCCCTGCACTATGCGGTGACCGATAGCCGAAATTTCATCAAACGAATCAATAACCTTAGCGTCGCTCTTTGTGAGGGCGTAAACCACCGCCTCAAAAGCCTCACTGTGGGTGGGCATGGGGGTCTCGGCGGAGTATTCTCTGCCGTCGGCGGTTTTATGGGAAATAGCGCCCGTAACGCCTATTCTTTCGCAAAGACCCTTTGCGAGTACCTGCTCGTTATCCATATCAATAAGCTGATATTTCAAAGAGGAGCTACCCGCGTTTACAACAAAAATTTTCATACTTATAACTTCCTTTGACAAAAAATTAATTTATCCTTGAAAAGTATTACCTAACTAATATATAATACTGTATATACGGCATTTTTTCAAGTTTTTTTTGCAAAGAAGTGATATTTTGTCAGCAATCGGTGTTATAGCGGAGTTCAACCCCCTGCACACGGGGCATAAATATCTTTTGACTGAGGCGCGCCGCCGCGGCACGGTTATTGCCGCTATAAGCGGGAATTTTGTGCAGCGCGGCGATATTGCGATTTTTGATAAAAGAAAGCGAGCCGCCGCCGCGCTTGCCTGCGGCGCGGATATTGTGCTTGAAATTCCCGTAAGCTACGCTATGTCAACCGCGCAGAACTTTGCGTTTGGCGGGGTTTCGGTATTATCGGCTTTCGGGTGCGAAAGCCTTATCTTCGGCAGCGAGTGCGGTGATACGGAAAAACTTGAAAACGCGGCGGACGTGCTTTTGGCAGATGAATATAAAGAACGGCTTAAAAAACACCTTAATTCGGGGCTTACCTTTGCGGCGGCGCGTGAAAAGGCGGCAGGGCTTGGCGAAAACCTGCTTGCCGGCGCTAACAATAACCTTGCAATAGAATATATTGCGGCGGCAAGGGCAATAAACGCCGATATAAAATTTTTAACCGTTCCGCGGTTGGGCGCGGCGCACGATTCCGGAACAGCAGAAAACGGCTATGCCGCGGCTTCGCTTCTGCGCGAAAAAATGCGGGCGGGGGATTTGGGTTTTTGCAAAAAATATATACCGCCCGAGGCTTATAATTTTTTCACGCCCGAATATGCGGCGGATATTAAAAGGCTAGACCGTGCAATACTTGCGGTTTTAAGGCAAAAAACGCCCGAGGACCTTAAAAAGCTGCCCGATATAAGCGAGGGAATAGAAAATAAACTTTTTTCCGCAATAAGGCTTGCAAGCAGCACGGAAGAATTGTATAATACAGTTAAGGTCAAGCGGTATACCCACGCGAGAATAAGGCGGCTTGCGCTATCGGCTTTTTTAGGGCTGGATAACGAGTTCTTTATGAAACCGCCGCCGTATGTCAGGGTGCTCGGCTTTAACAAAAATGGCGAAGAGCACTTAAAACAGGCGGCTGAAAGGTCTCCCATACCGGTTATAACCCGTGTATCGGATATTGAAAGGCTGTCCTGCGGCGCGAAACGGCTTTTTGCCGCAGAGTGCCGCGCAACGGATATATTCTCACTTGCCTTACCAGTGCCGCAGCCTTGCGGGGCGGAGTATACCGCAAAAATTATAAAAACGGAGTGATTTTTATGGTAAGCATAAAAGAAATTGAAAACTTTAAGGATTACGGGCGCTGTATCTGCGTTACAAACGGCGTAATTGAGGCGTATGTAACGGTTGATATAGGACCCAGAATAATACGTTTCGGCTATGTTGACGGTCAGAACCTGTTATGCTCAAACCGCAAGGCGTTCGGACCAAAGGACGATAAGGAATTTACCGATTATTTCGGCGAGGGCAAGCGCTGGGAAAACCTCGGCGGGCACAGAATATGGCTGTCTCCCGAAAGCTACCCCGAAACATATTACCCCGATTTAGAACCCGTAAGCTATGAAATTACCGACGACGGCGCGGTATTTACACCGAATCCCGAGGTTGAAAACGGCGCGGCTAAAAGCCTTGAAATTAAAATGGACGCGGACGACGCGAATATGCAGGTTATTATGCGCGTTAAAAATATTTCGGAAAAGGATAAAAATTTCGCAATTTGGGGACTTTCGGTTTCCGAAAAAGGCGGAACGCTTATTATACCTATGAACACTAACGATACGGGGCTGCTTTCCAACAGGATTATATCGGTCTGGCCCTATACCGATATGAGCAACGACCGCATTTACTGGGGCAGAAAGTATGTAACACTCAGGCAGGATGAAAGTTATGAGCAGCCCATAAAGCTGGGCTTTGACCTTAACTGCGGAACGGTTTACTTCTGCCTTAACGACGATATTTTATGCAAGAGCTTTGATACAAACCACCCGAACGGAAATTATCCCGACGGCGGCTGCTCCTTTGAAACATACACAAACGACAGTATGATTGAAGTGGAGTCACTCAGCGAGCTTAAAACCGTAAAGCCGGGCGAGACCGCCGTTCACACCGAAAGCTGGGCGCTCTGCAAAAAGCCGTGCGATATTGATTTTAAAAACGACGATTCAATAGACGCTATGCTTCAAAAGCTGTAAGCAGTCGCTTTGAAAATGTGCCCGCTTGGCATATTCATTGAGAAAATTTTAATTCGGAATTCGTAATGCGTAATTCGGAATTATAAAACCAAAGCCCGTTGTTATCGGTTTTAACCGACAGCAGCGGGCTGATTTTTGTCTGTAACAAAAAAAACAGGAGTTCAAAAGGTGTGTATTTTTACAGGGGGAATTTTAATGAAAAAAATTATTGCGGGTTTATTGTCACTTGTTATAATTTGCGGTCTGCTTCCGCTAGGTGCGGCGACGGAAAAATCAATTCAACCGATTTGGCAATGCTCATAAAGAACATAATATTGGGGAATACTGATTATGCGGAAAATCCGCAGTGCGATATTAATATTGACGGTAAAATAGATATTCTCGATTTAATTAAACTTAAAAAACTTGCTGTGGAAAAGGCATAATTGCAACCCGCTTTACATTTTTGTGTGGCGGACTGTAATTTTACATCTAATTAACATAAAAC
>CAJJPG010000120.1 GCA_905193585.1 uncultured Oscillospiraceae bacterium | reverse complement strand
AAGTTAATTGAAGAGTGGGCTCAACTCTTTTCAATCTATTCTTTAAATGTAGGTGACAAAAACCGCATAAACCTTATATGTACTCTTTTTGTAGAGTGTTGAGAACTCGATTGTCGGGTTTTGGCGATAAAAACTCAGTGAACGGTATTTTATAAGGTCGGCAAACATACTGCCGTTTTTCATATGGTGACCGTATATAACAAGGTTTTTATCGGTTTCCTCTTCGGTTATTTTATTGGTGTAATCGAAAAACAGCGCGCCGTATGCGCTTTTTTGCTTTTTTTGGTTATGTGTAAGGTAAAAGCTGTTATCCGTAGACTGGTAAATCGGATTATCCACCCGAGTATTTGGCACGGTTATCCAACCCTTGAAATCACTGTTTTCGTTCAGCATATAATCGTTGACCGAAAGCCGCTCGGCAGAGTTTGTGCTTATTGACGCGCCGTGCCATATATTGCGGCTGCTCTTGATTATATTATCCTGCTTTTTTGCAGATAAAAAGTAATTCGCAAGGTATGAGGCGGAAACGATAAGGGTTATAAGCGATATAAGGAAAAAAACCTTGATTATTATCTGCTTTATATTATCCTTTCCGTTAGGTATGTAGGATAAATAAAGTCCTTTGAAAAAATCCTTTGCCGTTTTTCTTTCTTTTGCGTGTTTCATCTAAACACTTCCCTGACTGTATTAAGCGCCAGCTTTAAAAGCTGTGCTGCCGCCTGTTCTCTCACATATTCACGGCTTAAGGGGCTTATGTTAAGCTCCTTGACCGTTACCCCGCCTTTATAAGCCGCCGCTATGAAAACCAGCCCCGGCATATGCCCCTCTGAGCCGTCGGGTCCCGCAACCCCCGTTACCGAAACGCCTATATCCGCCGCGGCTTTTTCGCGTATACATTCCGCCATTTGCCGCGCCGTATCACGGCTTACGGCGCCCAAGGTATCAAGCGTTTCCTTTTTTACGCCTAAAACCTCATTCTTTATTCGGCAGGAATATGACGCTATGCCAAACTCAAAAACCGCGGATGACCCGGGAACTGCGGTTATATAGGACGAAACAAGCCCGCCCGTGCAGGATTCGGCTGTGGCTATAAGCAGTTTTTTCTCTTTAAGCAGCCCAACCAGTTGCTCCGCCGTGTTGTAAATTTCAGCATTCATTATTCAATCACCGAAAATTCGGTACCGTTTACGGCTTTTTCTATAAGCTCGTCTATCGCTAAATTCTTTTCCGCTTCTTCGCAAGCCGAAAGTGTGGGGCGCGTTTTCGGGTGCTTTGGGGTGAATACCGTGCAGCAATCCTCATAAGGTAAAATTGAGGTTTCAAACGCGTCAATATCGCGGGATATTTTTATAATTTCTTCCTTATCCATACCTATAAGCGGGCGCAGAACAGGCATATTTGTAACGCTGTCGGTCGTGACGAGCGCAGGCAGGGTCTGACTTGCAACCTGACCGAGGCTTTCGCCCGTTATAAGCGCAAGACTGCCCGAATTTCGTGCCAGCCTTTCGGAAATGCGCATCATCATTCGCCGCATTATAAGCGTGAAATAATCCTCGGGGCAATTTTTACCTATTTCATCCTGTATTTCGGTAAACGGTACAATGGCTAAATTTATAGCTCCCGAATACGCCGCCACCTTTTTAAGCAGGGTGCGCACCTTAAGCTCGGCGCGCGGGCTTGTGTAGGGCGGGCTCGCAAAGTGTATGGCGTCAAGGCGTAAGCCGCGCTTTGCCATTGTCCAGGCGGCTACGGGGCTGTCAATTCCGCCGGAAATAAGAATTGAGGCCTTGCCTGCCGTGCCAACGGGCAAGCCGCCCGCACCCTTTATCTGCTCGCATCTTATATACGCCGCGTAATCGCGCACCTCAACGTAAACCGTTCTGTCGGGGTTATGCACGTCAACCGTTAAATGCGGGAAATTATCAAGCAGCACGCCGCCCAATTCTCTGCAAATTTCGGGGGAGGTGAGCGGAAATGTTTTATCAGCCCGCTTTGCCTCAACCTTAAAGGTTTTAATGCTTTCCATTATCGGTTTTAAGTACTCGGGCGCGCGCGTAAATATATCTTCGGCTGTTTTCTCGCAAACGCAGGCGCGGCTGAACCCCGCAATGCCGAATATCTTTTTCACGCGGCAGAGCGCTTCTTCAAAATCATAGTTTTCCGATTTCGGCTCTATATATATAGTAGACTGCGAGCTGCGAACTTCGGTTTCGCCGAGGCTTTTAAGCCGCCTTTTAATGTTCTTTATAAGTGCGTCTTCAAAATTACGGCGGTTAAGCCCTTTAAGCGCCAGCTCGCCGTTTTTAATAAGTATTATTTCTTTCATATATTCGCCTTTCTTAAAACCTTTTCGGCGTTGCACAAGGCGTTCGCCAACAGGTCAATGTCGTTTTCGGTGTTGTTTTTGCAAAAGCTTATTCTCAGCGCGCTGTCGGTCAAGGCGGGTTTAAGCCCCATTTCCTTTAAAACATAGCTGCCGTGACCCTTTGCGCAGGCGCTGCCGCTTGAAACGAAAATATTTCTTGCCTCTAAAAAATGCAAAAGAGTTTCGGAGCGGTAACCCGGCAGAGATATATTAAGTATGTAGGGCAGTGCGTCGTCGGGGGAATTTATTACCGCGCCGCAGCGGCTTTTAAGCGTATCTTTGGCATAGCTCCACAGCGCCTTTTGCTTTTCAAGCTGCATATTTAAGTTCGGTAAGTCTTCAACCGCGCCTTTAAGCCCCATTATAAGCGGAACGGGCTCTGTTCCCGAGCGCATACCGCTTTCCTGCCCGCCGCCTGTTATAAATGGCGGAATATTTACGCCCTTTTTTCTGAAAAGAAAGCCTATGCCTTTCGGACCGTGAATTTTATGACCGCTGGCGGTCAGCAAGTCTACGCCAAATTGATTTACGCTTATGGGCAGCTTGCCGAATGCCTGAACCGCGTCGCAATGAAAAAGCGCCTTAGGGCTTACACGCTTTGTAAGCGCCGCCGCTTCGGCTATCGGTTGAACAGCCCCCGTCTCGTTGTTTACAAGCATCATACTCACAAGCAGCGTATCGTCGGTAAGCGCGTTTTTCAGGTCATCGGGCAATACCTTGCCGTCATGCGCGGGTTTTAAATAAACAACCTCAAGCCCTGCGGCGGTAAGCCGCTTGCAGGTTTCCAAAACCGACGGGTGCTCAATTGCCGTGGTAATTACCCTGCCGCCGCGCTTTGCCGCTTTAAGGCAAGAGAGCAGCGCGGTGTTATTAGCCTCTGTTCCGCTGCCCGTAAATATTATTTCATCACTTCGCGCGCCTATGGCTTTTGCAACACATTCCCGCGCCGCGGTTACGGCGGTTTCCGCCTCAATACCCAATGTGTGCAGGGAAGAGGGGTTGCCCCAGTTATCGCAAAGGGCTTTATTTATACCGTCTATAGCCCGCTTGCAGGGCTTTGTGGTAGAGCTGTTGTCAAGATAAACGATTTCGTTCAAAAACTCGCACTTCCTAAATAATTATGCAATATACTATATTATACATTATTTTTCGCGCGGACACAATAGCTAAATGAAGTAAATTTTTATAACCTGCATTGTGTAAAACACAAGGTATAAATGTCACTTTTATTTTACACCGTGCAATAAAAAAACGTTTACCGGTGAAAATCTGTCCAAAAGCTGGCTCCATTCGTTCTGAAAGCCCCGCGGTTTTTCTGCGGTTTTTTCGGCGGGCAGGGCAATAATCGCTCTGTCCCCGCGCACCGTTTTTAAAAGCGTGCCGCCGAGCGCGTCTGCAAGAGTTTTGTATATTCCGCTTATGCTTATTCCTTTGAATTTTATGACGATCCGTTTTTCCACCGCCGATATAAAAATATCCCCGCTTTTCCCGCAATTATCCGCCGCGGTCAGCAAAAGCGAGGTAAAAAGCCGACGGTTTATGAGAAAAGCCCCGCTGCCCGATAAACGCACCGAAAGCCGCTTTCCTCTTTGCAGCAAAATAATGACCGCGGCGCCCAGCAGTGAGTCCGAATATTTCTGTATATTTAAAGGCTCTTTATCGCCCTTTGAAAGAATTGCTTCGCAAAGCATGATTTTTTTCAGCTGCAAAAGCCTTTTTTCCGTATTTCCGCCGCGCAGAACGCTTTTTTGAATAAAAAGCCGCAGCGCGGCTAAATACCGTTCGTGCGGCTTTGGCAAATATATCATAATGCAACCTCCGCATATGAGGTTATTATGCCAAATTATATAAAAAATAAAAAAATTGTTAAATATTAAACAAATATCTTGAAAAAGCCGAACAAATGGGTTAAAATAGAAAATGTAAATTATTAAGGAGGTTTTTTCCAATGGTAAAAGTTGCTATTAATGGTTTCGGCCGTATAGGCCGTCTCGCTTTCCGTCAGATGTTCGGCGCCGAGGGTTATGAGGTTGTTGCCATAAACGATCTTACAAGCCCGGCTATGCTCGCTCACCTTCTCAAGTACGATTCCGCTCAGGGTCGTTACGCTCTTGCGGACAAGGTTTCCGCAGGTGAAGACAGCATCACTGTTGACGGCAAGACCATAAAGATCTATGCCGAAAAGAACGCTGCCGATCTTCCGTGGGGCGAAATCGGCGTAGACGTAGTTCTCGAGTGCACCGGTTTCTACACCTCTAAGGACAAGGCTCAGGCTCATATCGACGCAGGCGCTAAAAAGGTTGTTATTTCCGCTCCGGCAGGTAAGGATCTTAAAACTATCGTTTACAGCGTTAACGAGAAGACTCTTGACGCAAGTGATAAGATCATCTCCGCTGCTTCCTGCACCACAAACTGCTTAGCCCCCATGGCTGATACTCTTAACAAGTATGCTCCCATTCAGAGCGGTATTATGACCACCGTTCACGCTTTCACAGGTGATCAGATGGTTCTTGACGGTCCGCACAGAAAGGGCGATCTTCGCCGCGCACGTGCCGCTGCCGTTAACATCGTTCCTAACTCAACAGGCGCTGCTAAGGCTATCGGTCTTGTAATCCCCGAGCTTAACGGTAAGCTCATCGGTTCTGCTCAGCGTGTTCCGGTTCCGACCGGTTCTACCACCATCCTTGTTGCCGTTGTTAAGGGCAAGGACGTAACCGTTGAGGGCATCAACGCCGCTATGAAGGCTGCTTCTTCCGCTTCCTTCGGCTACACCGAGGAGCCGCTCGTATCCTCCGATATTATCGGCATTACCTACGGTTCTTTGTTCGACGCTACTCAGACCATGGTTACCAAGATCGATGACGATACCTATCAGGTACAGGTTGTTTCCTGGTATGA
>CAJJPG010000119.1 GCA_905193585.1 uncultured Oscillospiraceae bacterium | reverse complement strand
CTCACTAAATGCAATCGTAAATTCTACTGTTGCATTTACTTTGAGAATTTACTTTCTGATTTTTGTAACACATCATTGACAAACCTACACCGAAATAAGACAAAAAACACTTGCAAATATAAATATGGTGTGCTATAATGTGTAAACAGAATATTTGCGGATATAGTTCATCGGTAGAATGTCAGCTTCCCAAGCTGAACAGGTGGGTTCGACTCCCATTATCCGCTCCATTTTAAAAGCCGCCTAAAAACGGCTTCTTTATATTTTTCGCAACTTCCCGAAAAATTACCCGGCATTCCGATTAAAAAATAAAAAAGGATGATTTTATGCTTTACCCCGAAACATTTATATCCGCAGGAGACAAATACGCAGATATCGGGAATTTTGTGCCTGCGCCCTTTTTCAGAAAAAAATTTACAGCCGAAAAAAATAAAGCCGCCGAAATTATAATAGGCGCGGCGGGTTTTTACAGGCTGTTTATTAACGGTAATGATATTACAAAGGGCTTTCTTGCGCCGTATATCAGCAACCCCGACGATATTGTTTATTATGACCGCTATGATGTAAGCGGACTGATAAAAGAGGGTGAAAATATAATAGCCGTGCTTTTGGGCAACGGCTTACAGAATAACCCGGGCGGGGCGATTTGGGATTTCGATAAAGCCCCGTGGCGCGGTGCGCCGAGATTTGCTTTAAGGCTTGATATGACCGATCCGGGCGGAAATATAACGGCAATTGAAAGTGACGAAAGCTTTAAAGTGTGCGATTCGCCAATATTATTTGACGATTACCGCTGCGGCGAATATTATGACGCGCGGCTTGAAATTCCGGATTTTCACACTGTGGATTTTGACGGTTCGGACTTAAAAAATGCGGTAATTACCGCTGCTCCGCGCGGAGAAAAAAGACTCTGCACCGCCGACCCCGTTCGTATTTACGGGGAGTTAAAGCCTGTTTCCGTCACACGCGCCGAAAACGGCTGGCTTTACGATTTCGGGGAGAATAATACCGGCGTTTGCAGGCTTTCGGTAAACGCAAAAGCGGGGCAGAAAATTACTCTGCGCTACGGCGAATGGCTGAAAGACGGAAAGCTTTGCCTTGATAATATCCGTTTTGCGCAGCAAAGCGATTTACAAAAGGATTTTGTTCAAAAAAGCGAGTATATCTGCAAGGACGGGAATCAGACCCATACCCCGAGTTTTATATATAACGGTTTCCGCTATGTGCTGGCAGAGGGCATAACCGAGGAGCAGGCGAACGCAGACCTGCTTACCTACCTTAAAATAAGCTCGCTGCCGGATTGCGCGGGGGAATTCGCCTGCTCTGACGAGGTTATAAACAAAATACAGGAAGCCGCAGTCCGTTCGGATATTTCAAACTTCAATTATTTCCCGACCGACTGCCCGCAAAGGGAAAAGAACGGCTGGACAGCAGACGCTTCCCTTTCAGCAGAGCAAATGCTTTTGAATCTGTACCCCGAAAAATGCTATAAAGAGTGGATGCGCAGTATTTACAAGGCATTGAACGATAACGGTCAGCTACCCGGCATTATTCCGACCGGCGGCTGGGGGTATCATTGGGGCAACGGCCCTGCATGGGATAATGTCATAATAAACCTGCCGTATTTCACCTATATATACCGTGGCGATAAAGAAATATTGGAGGAGCTCTCAACTCCGTTAATGCGCTATTTGAACTACCTGTTTTCAAGGCTCGGCAAAGACGGAATTATGGAGATAGGGCTGGGCGACTGGTGTCCGCCCGGGGTTAAAGAGTATGAATTTAAAACTCCGCTTGCCGTGACCGATACTATCCTGACCTACGATATAGCGGTAAAATCCGCATTTGTGTATGAAGTATTAGGGCAGCAGCCGCAAAGACAATTTGCGCTGGCGCTTGCCGAAAGGGTAAAGGCGGCGTTCAGAGAAAAGCTCTTTAACAAAGAAACCGGCGAAATTAAGGGCGGCACCCAAACGGGGCAGGCAATGGCGATATATTACGGTCTGCTCACGGAAGAGGAAAAGCCGAAAGCGCTTAAATTGCTCATTAAATATATAGATGATGAAAACGGGCATTTTTACACAGGTGTGCTCGGCGGTAGGGTGCTCTACCGCGTGCTTGCCGAAAACGGATATATTGATTTAGCCTATAATATGATAGTAAGACCCGATTATCCGTCCTACGGCAACTGGATAAAGCGGGGCGCTACCACGCTTTGGGAGGGCTTTTACCCCGAGGGTGGCAGAGTGTTATCGCTCAATCACCATTTTTGGGGCGATGTTTCGGCATGGTTCTATACATACCTTGCGGGTATAAAAATAAACCCGACGGGCAGGGATGTGACGAATGTTGATATTGCGCCGCTTTTCCCCGAAAAATTAAGAAACGTAAGCGCGCGTTACGATACGCCGAAAGGCGGAATATCCGTCTCATGGGAGCGCGCGGATGAAAATTCGGTTGTTTTAAAAATAACCGCGGCTGAAAAGCTGCACGGTAAAATCCTTTTGCCCGAGGGCTTTGCCTTTGAAAACGGTACGCACGAAACAGAGCTTAAAAGCGGGGAGTACAGGCTTAAACATATGTAATACGAAAATCTGCCGCAAGTGAGAAAAATCACTTGCGGCAGATTCTTTATATTATCCAGCTTCCGTTATCGCCGCCGGGCAGTAAATCGGCAACTGTATAGGAATCAAAAAAAATATTAAGCGTTTTGTAAAGCTCGCGCCACATTGCAATAGTGCGGCAGCGCTCTGCCATATCGCATGGCGGGGCGTCCTTTTTAAGGCAGGCAACGGGAGCTAACTCGCCCTCTGTTACCTCTAATATTTCGCGTACGCTGTAATTTTCGGGCGGGCGGCAAAGGCGGTAGCCGCCGCCCTTACCGTGCGCGCCCTCAACAAGCCCTGCTTTTGAAAGGCTTGTCATTATAGCCTCTAAATATTTCTGCGATATATTCTGCCGCCCGGCAACTGCCTTTAACGGGATATAATCCCCCGAGGCATGCTCTGCCAGATCGACCATTACCCGCAGCGCGTATCTGCCCTTTGTTGAAACGGTCATGGCTTATTCTGCGAAAAGCGGGGTAGAAAGGTATCTGTCGCCTGTATCGGGCAGCAGGGCTACTATGGTTTTACCCTCGTTTTCGGGACGTTTTGCAAGCTCAATAGCCGCGTGCAAGGCAGCGCCCGAGGAAATGCCAACAAGCACGCCCTCGCTTTTGCCGATTTCTCTGCCGGCTTTAAATGCGTCGTCGTTCTCAACGGGTATAATTTCATCGTAAACCGCGGTATCAAGCACATCGGGCACAAAGCCTGCGCCTATGCCCTGAATTTTATGCGCGCCCGAGGGCTTGCCCGAAAGCACGGCGGAGCTTGCGGGTTCTACCGCAACTACCTTTACATCGGGCTTTTTGGACTTAAGGTACTGACCTACGCCCGTAACCGTGCCGCCTGTGCCTACACCCGCTACAAATATATCAACCTCGCCGTCGGTATCTTCAAATATTTCGGGACCCGTAGTTTCAAAATGCGCCTTGGGGTTTGCGGGGTTTACAAACTGCCCGGGAATAAAGCTGTTAGGTATTTCTTTGCTTAATTCATCAGCCTTTGCAATGGCGCCTTTCATACCCTTTGCGCCCTCGGTCAGCACAAGCTCTGCGCCGTAGGCTTTCATAAGCTGGCGGCGCTCAACCGACATGGTTTCGGGCATTACTATAATAATTCTGTACCCGCGCGCGGCGGCAACCGCTGCAAGACCTATGCCCGTATTGCCCGAGGTCGGTTCGATTATAACCGAATCGGGCTTTAACTTTCCGCTTTTTTCAGCGTCGTTTATCATAGCCTTGGCAATTCTGTCCTTAACAGAGCCTGCGGGATTGAAATATTCAAGCTTTGCGAGTATTTTAGCCTTTAAGCCGTATTTCTTTTCGATATGAGTGAGTTCAAGCAAGGGGGTTTTTCCTATAAGCTGATCAGCAGATGTATATATTTTTGACATAGTAATTACTTCCTTTATAAATATTATATTATTTTGATTTTCAAAGAATTACATTAACCGACATCGGCTGCGGCTGCACATTCGCCTGTAAAGTGTTTCGGATGATTTCATATCGTTTTACCTACCAATCTGATATGTTGGTAGTATTATAGCACGGCGGGAAGAATTTGTCAATAGCAAAAAGCCAATTTTTTTAATTCTTGTAAATCGGGCGGCGGTATTGTATAATGTTATACGGTGATTATAATGACATTGCAGCAGCTTCATTATGTAATAGTAATAGCGGAAACCGGCTCGATGAATAAGGCGGCTGAAAGGCTGTATATTACCCAGCCCTCGCTTACCGGCGCGGTAAAGGAACTTGAAAGCGAGCTTGGAATAATAATATTTCACCGCAGCGGCAGGGGAGTATCTCTTACGGGCGACGGGCAGGAATTTATAACCTATGCAAGGCAGTTATACCATCAGTATGAAGATCTGACCGAAAAATACGGTCCGGGCGGCACGCTTAAAAAAAAGTTCGGCGTATCAACGCAGCATTATTCTTTCGCGGTCAAGGCATTTGTTGAAACGGTGAAGAATTTTGATACCGCAAAATATGAATTTGCAATCCGTGAGACAAAGACCAAGGAAGTTATTGAAGACGTGCGAACACTGAGAAGTGAAATAGGTATTATTTATTTAAGCGATTTCAACCGTAACTTTATAAATAAGATACTTAAATCAAACGAGCTTGAATTTCACCGCCTTATAGACTGCCGCGTTTTTGTTTATCTTTGGAAAAATCATCCGCTT
The DNA here is from genome assembly GCA_905193585.1 of uncultured Oscillospiraceae bacterium. Taxonomy (GTDB): domain Bacteria; phylum Bacillota; class Clostridia; order Oscillospirales; family Acutalibacteraceae; genus UBA737. The sequence goes on along the minus strand of CAJJPG010000119.1, from coordinate 478 downwards.
GCGAATAAAAGCGAAATAACCGCGGCGGAGCTTAACGACTACCCATGCCTTTCCTTTGAGCAGGGGGCGGACAGTTCTTTATATCTTGCCGAGGAAATATTTGTCGGCAACGAATTTCCGCAGACGATAAAGGCGAACGACCGCGCGACAATGCTTAACCTTATGGTGGGGCTTAACGGCTTTACGCTTTGCTCGGGAATAATCTGCGAAGAGCTTAACGGCGACGAATACCGCGCCGTGCCTTTTTCAGATACAGAGGAAAACGACCAGTCAATGGAAATAGGGTATATAACAAGGAAAAATCATCTTCTCGGTAAAATAGGTAATATGTATATTGATAATATAAAGCAATACCTCAGGGTATAGACACATGTGAGTTATAGTTGAGCGTGTCTAAAAAATTCGACACGCTTTTGGACGGGAATGCCGCTCGCAAAAATCAAAGATTTTTGACTGCACTCTATCCCCGCCAATACCA